>JAYVEP010000153.1:0-11145 GCA_043749225.1 Acidobacteriaceae bacterium | reverse complement strand
CATTGATCATTTTGAAATTTGCCTTTCACGCCGATGTATTTGTCCAGCACACCTTGCAACTCCCGTCGTTCGGAATCCTCCAGCTTCCCTTGGTCACGTTGGCGTTGTTACTGGTTCTCCCAACGGAGAGGCGTGGTGCGGGACGAAGCCTCGCAACGGTTCCGAGAGGCGTTTCTTGTGTCCTGAGCCTTTAGGTGGGCAGACCTTATAAGAGCAGAGAACATTAGAGTAAAGAACATTTGTGAACTATTTTTTTGTGGAAAGTGTTGGCTGGCATCCAATACAACAGAGACAACAGATTTATGCATCCTCGCTCCCGAGCGTCTTTTTCGACGGTTCTGCTGCTTGTATCGATAGCAGCCGTTGCTGCGCCGACGCCCGATCGGTTAACCCTCACTCAGCCAAAGCTCGATCACGGCTTTCTCCTCCTCTACAACCTGAAATTTAGCGAGGCCGAGAGGGAATTCAAGGAATGGCAACAACAGAATCCCAACGAGCCTATGGGCCCAGTGAGCGAGGGGGCCGGGCTACTTTTTTCCGAATTTGACCGCCTGGGCATTCTCGAATCGCAGTTCTATGAAGATGACAAGACTTTCCTGAAAGGATTGAAAGTTGCGCCGGATCCAAACATCAAAGGCCGTTTCACTGACGCTCTGGGGCGCGCGGAGACTTTGGCCAAGGCGCGTCTCGCGAAAGACGCTAAAGACCATGACGCTCTTTTGGCTATGCTGCTGGTGAACGGACTCCATGCCGATTACGCTCAGCTGATCGAAAAGCGTAATTTTGCGGCGCTCGGTTATACGCGCGATGCAACCACTTGGGCACAGCAGCTGCTTACGATCGATCCCAAGGCGTATGACGCGTACCTTGCCCGTGGCATGAGTCGCTACATTATTGGTAGCCTTTACGCTCCGTTTCGTTGGTTTCTGCGTTTGGGCGGCGTGGAGGGGAATAAAGGAGAAGGGCTCGCCGACCTAAGGCTGACAGCGGAGCATGGCCGCTATCTTGCCCCGTTTGCCCGCATCCTGCTTGCGATTGCGGCTGTCCGCGATAAGGATAAAGGGCAGGCTCGGCAACTGCTTTCTGGATTGCACGATGAGTTTCCTGAAAACGGTTTGTTTGTCCGTGAGATTCAGCGTTTGCAGGCCGGGCCGTAGAGGTTGTTGCTTCAGAATGTTGTCGCTTCCGAACAACGACGCTCCAAATTCACTTCTTCGTAACCTTTCTGTAACGTATTTGTAACATTCCACAACTAAGCTCCTAGTTGACCTCAAGAAAATCGAATCCCAGGAGCCACGCGAGTGATGCGTAAAATCGCGCTAATTCTTTGCCTTCTCGTTGCAACCATCCCTGCATTCAGCCAGACCAAACTGACCGGCGCCGGCGCTACTTTCCCTAACCCGATCTACCAGAAGTGGTTTAGCGAATACAGCAAGGTGCATTCCGACGTGCAGATCAATTACCAGTCGATCGGCAGCGGAGGCGGCATTCGCCAGGTTTCGGAAGGCATCGTGGATTTCGGCGCCACCGACGGGCCGATGTCGGATGACCAGCTTGCAGCGGCCAAAACCAAGGTGCTTCATTTTCCGACCGTTTTGGGATCCGTGGTTCCGGCGTATCACATTCCGGGGGTTACTGCCGACCTGAACTTTACTCCGGAAATCCTCGCCGGCATCTACCTGCAAAAGATCACGAATTGGAATGACCCGATTATCGCCAAAGCCAACAAAGGTGTTACGTTTCCTAACCTGGCCATCATCCCCGTACATCGCGCCGATGGCAGCGGAACCACCTACATCTTTACGGACTACCTGTCAAAAGTGAGCGAGGACTGGAGAAACGGTCCGGGAAAAGGAACCTCGCCGCGATGGGTCGGTGGCATGGGCGCCAAGGGGAACGAAGGTGTCGCTGGTCTGGTCAAGCAGATGGATGGCGCGATCGGGTACATTGAACTGATTTACGCGGTGCAGAACAAGATTCCTTATGGCACGGTCAAGAACGCGGCTGGAGCTTTTGTGAAAGCCGATCTGGCGAGTACCACTGCGGCGGCTGCTTCGGTGAAGAACATGGCGAACGATTTCCGGGTCTCGATCACCAACGCTCCGGGCAAAGACGCCTATCCCATTTCCAGCTTTACCTGGTTGCTAATTCCTGAGAAGTCGAAGGATGGACAGAAGGGCAAAGTCCTCTCGGATTTCCTGACTTGGATGTTGAACGATGGCCAAAAAATGGTGACGGATCTTAGCTACGCACCACTGCCGACGAGTGTTGCGGAAAAAGTCGAAGGCGCCATCAAGCAAGTGAAATAGTTCCCTGAGCTGCGGAGGTTCGCTAGTAGGACTCGGGGCCAGATTGAGTTCTTAATCATTCTTGATTCACGGGCACCCTCAGGCGGTGCCAAGGAGATGCAATGAATACCGCAATCAAATGGGGCGCCGTCCTCGTGTTGGCCGGAAGCTTGGCCGCACAGACCGCTCCTACCAAAAAACATCGCAAAGTCGCTAAACCGGTCGAACCGCCGGTCACGCAGCAGGATGTGCAGAGTCTGAAGGATTCTGTGGCCCTGCAACAACAGCAGATTGAGGTTCTGAAGCAAGAACTTCAGAAGCGCGATCAGGCTTGGCAGGATACCCAGCAGAAGCTGCAGGCTGCGCAGTCCGAATCGGCCGATGCGAAAGCCAAGGCTACTGCCCTCGAAGCCAGTGATGCTCAGGCGCAGGATTCGGTGAGTAAGCTTTCCGGCGACCTCTCCGATATGAAGTCGGCGTTGACCAATAGCGCTCTCACCATGTTGGACGACCAGAAACGCATGACCGCCTTCGAGACCACGCTGGCCCGTTTCAAGTTCGCTGGCGATATCCGCGTCCGCGGTGAGTCGTTTAACCAGCAGGGAACTGCCGACCGCAACCGCGCCCGCGTCCGCGCCCGTTTTGGCGTGGAAGGTAAGTTCGCCGATTTCACGGGAGGCTTCGCGTTGGCCACCGGCACTCTCGGCGACCCAACCACCACCAACGAAACCCTGACCAACAACTTCGCCCGCAAAACTATCGCCTTAGATAGGGCTTATGTCACCTACAATCCAGAGCGTTTCAAAGCGCTGCAGCTGACAGGCGGAAAATTTGCTTACACGTGGATTCGAACCGGCATGACGTTCGATCCCGATATCAATCCCGATGGTTTTAGTGCCAAGCTTTCGTACGACCTGCACGGTCCGATGATCAAGAACGTGACCATCGGTACTTACGCACTAATCCTGAACGAAGCAAATGGTAAGGGCAACACCGCCGATTCCTATGCTCTTGGTGTTCACGCCAACGCCAAGCTCACGCCATTTGGAGACTGGTGGACAGCGGTTGCTTCATTCTCGGCTACGAAGTGGAACAAGCCGAATTCTATTTTGAATTCCAGTGCCTTCGCTGTGGGCGCGGCGAATGCGAGTTTCCTTGTGAATATCCCAAATATTCCAACTCCGCCAGCGACGACTCAGCTGATTCCGACTCTTTTCACAATCAACCTTCCGGGAGAAGGGCCGGGCTGCCAGAATCCGTCGATTACTCTTTCCACGATCGCCAACCCGGTCGATCTGAGCACTAAGACGGTCCCTGCTAGCCCGAACTGCGTATTTGCGCCGAACGGGATGACCAATGCCATCATTTTCACGAGAACAGTGGATCCTGTTTTTGGCAATGTGAAGATTACGAACCAGCACTTTGCTTCGGGCTTCTTCTACGCTGACTTCATTCTGAACAACACGTTCAAGACCCCGTTCAAGCGCCTGCCGCTCAACGTCAATCTGGAATTCGAAGACAACTTGGATGCAGTGGCGCACCCGTATGGAACGACTTTCGATCCCATCACGAACCAGTTGGTGCAACTCACCAATCTGGGTAGCCAAGGAAAAGCCTATGGTTTCGACGTCAGCCTAGGCCAGACGAAGAACAAAGGCGACTTCCAGGTTGGCTACGCTTATCTGCGGCAGGAGCAGGATTCCGCCATTGCTTCCTTCGTAGAAAGCGATCAGCGCGCTCCCACCAACATTCTCCAACACCGCTTCTACGCGCTGTACCGGATGAATCCGAATACGGTGGCGTCGTTTACCTTCTGGCGTGGTCGTACTCTGAACACGGCGCTGGAGAATGCGGTTTTGATTCCGGGTCTTGAAAAGGCCGGTGCTCTGGGTCACAGCTTGAATCGCTTGCAGTTTGACTTCATCTATACTTTCTAAGTGATGGAAATAAAGACTCTTATGGGCGTCGGTCAATCTGGCCGGCGCCCGGTTTTGTTGGTGGGCAAAATGGCGTGAAAGCAATAAATCGGCCTTCGAAGGCTAGCGGAGCGTGCGTTGCTGCCATGCTGTCTGTCCCTAATCTATACTGAACTTTGTAGCATCGTGGTTTGAAAACGGAGACTTTTGCGTGCGCGGCTGGGTCCTAACTTTCACTACCCTTGTACTGCTGGCTTCGGCGGCCGGCGCTGTCGAGAACAAGGGCGCCCAACCCGGTGTTGTTCTCATGGTGGAGCACAAGACGCGCTCGCGCGTTCAGTACTACATCGTAAACACTCCAGTTACGGCGGAAGATCCCTATTTGCAGATGGAAGTCGATTCCGGGGGATTCGTCTACACCGTCGAATACGAACCGCATTCTGCTCAGGAAGTCTTGCCCGACGGCTGTATGCCGGGAGAAGCGGTCAAAGTTCGACTGGAAGGCAAGCACAACCTCTTCGTGCAATGCCTCGATAGTCCGACTGAGATTCGCTGGTCCATCCAAAAAAAGACGCGTTCCGCTCCCGACTCGGAAGCCCCCAAAAAACACTGACTTCCAACCCACGCCCCATGCCGCCTATCGCGCTCGACAAGCCGTCGTACTTTACCAATCGCGAAGCCTCTTGGCTGGAATTCAATCGCCGCGTCCTGCAGGAAGCGGAAGATGAAAGTAATCCGCTGCTGGAACGCGTAAAGTTCCTCGCCATAACCGCCAGCAATCTGGATGAATTCTTTGAAGTCCGCGTCGGCGGCCTGGTCCAGCAGATTGAAGATGGCTTCACGCAGGGTGGGCCCGACGGCCTTACACTGGCTGAAGAACGCACCGTCATTTCGAAAATGGCGCACAAATTCGTGGACGAGCAGTATCGTTGCTGGAACAACGAACTCTTGCCAGCCCTGACGGAGAATGGAATTCGCGTTCTCACGGTCGACGAACTCGACGGCGAAGCTCTGGCATTTGCCGAAGAGTACTGCGAAAGGGAACTCGACCCTCTCCTGACGCCCGTGACCGTTGATCCCGCGCATCCCTTTCCCAGGGTTATCAATAAGGCGTTGTGCATGGCACTGCTGCTGCGGCGCCGCCGCCGCTCCTCAATGACATACATGGGAGTCGTGACCGTGCCCCGAGCGCTGCCGCGACTGGTGCGGCTGCCTTCGCAAGACACGACAGACTTTATTTCTCTTGCAGACCTGGTTGCTCACCATGCCGCTCGCATGTACAAGGGCTACGAAATCGTTTCGTCGGCGGCGTTCCGAGTCACGCGCAATAGCAATCTGTACTTGCAGGAAGAGGAATCGCGCAATCTGTTGGAATCGGTGCGGGCCGAACTGCACAATCGCCGTAAGGGTGATGCCGTGCGCCTCGAGATCGACGCTGCCGCGAATAAGGAAATCATCGAACGACTGCGCACGAACTTCGAATTGGATACCTGGCAAGTGTTTTCCGTCGACGGCCCGGTCAACCTCTCGCGTCTGTTCAATATTTTTGAGCAGACGAACCGCCCGGACTTGAAGTTCCAATCCTTCGCTCCGCGTGAGTTACGCCTGACGGGCAAGTCACAGGATTTCTTTGAAGAGTTGCGGCAGCATGACATTCTGCTGCACCATCCTTTCGATTCCTACGACTCGGTCGTTTCGTTTGTGAAATCTGCCGCGCTCGATCCCAACGTACTCTCGATCAAGCAAACGCTGTACCGCACCGGGGAAAACTCGCAGATTGTGTCGTCCCTGATCGCAGCGGCGGAGACGAAAGAAGTGACCGCCGTGGTCGAGCTTAAAGCGCGCTTCGATGAAGCCTCGAATATTCGATGGGCCCGCGATATGGAAGACGCCGGAGTACAGGTATTTCATGGCATTGTCGGGCTCAAGACACACTGCAAGCTGTGTTTGCTCGTTCGTCGCGATCCCGATGGGGTAATGCGCCGATATTGCCATATTGGAACAGGAAACTACAACGCTTCCACCGCGCGCCTATACACAGACCTGAGCTTGTTTACCGCGAATCCCGAAATCACAAGCTCCGTTGCGAACGTGTTCAGCTTTTTGACCGCCTACGCTGAGCATGCGGATTATGGCTCGTTGCTGGTGGCACCCCTGCATTTGGCCGACCAGTGTTTGGCACTCATCGCTCGCGAAACCGAACACGCTCTGGCGGGTCGCCCCGCCCGCATCATCGCCAAGATGAACGCGCTCTTGGATAAGAACATGGTGGTCGCGCTTTATCGTGCAGCCCAGGCTGGAGTCGAAATCGATTTAATTGTGCGCGGCATCTGTTCGCTCCGTCCCGGTATTCGCAGTGTCAGCAATCGCATCCATGTTCGCAGTATCGTCGGACGCTTTCTTGAACACAGCCGTATCTTCTATTTTGAAAATGGTGGCGAAGAGGAAGTCTGGATTGGCAGCGCCGACTGGATGCCGCGCAATCTCTACGACCGCGTCGAAGTCCTGGTCCCGGTTCGCGACGTGCTGCTGCGAGAGCGCATACGCCATGAGATACTGGAGGCGTACCTGCAAGACAACCGCAAGGCTCGCCTGCTGCAAAGCGACGGAAGTTACGTCCATACGCGCCGTCTGAAGAAGCAGGGCGGTTCGCGCCAGAAGCCGACTGGGTTTAATGCACAAGAGTTTTTCATGGGGTTGGCGGAAGGCAAGCTCTCTCTGGACGCCATTCCTGTTCCGCAGTCGCGCCGAGTTCGGGACCGCGTGGGCCGCAGCGTCTAGCTCACGTGCCCGCATAAGCCGCAGGGAAGGAAGTTAGGTTCGCATGATTGTTTATTTCCTCCGCCACGCCAGTGCCGGAGAGCGCCTCGATAATCCTAAGAAGGACGAGAAGCGCGGTCTCGACAAAGAAGGCATCGAGCAGTGCGGCTCCCTGGGACGATTTCTTTCCGCGGCGGACGTTCATGTAGACGCTATTCTTTCCAGTCCTCTGAAGCGCTCCGCGCAAACCGCTTCGCTAGTAGGGAATGAGATGGGGTTTGACGGCAAGATTCTACTGGAGCCTTCGCTGCGTCCCGCCGGAACATTTTCGGAATTTCGTGTTGCTCTGGACAAACAGCGCAAGCTGGAAGCGGTCATGGTCGTCGGGCACAACCCGAATTTGAGTAAATTTGTCGGCAGAATCATCAGCGCTGCCGGTTGTGAAGCTTCCATTGATCTGAAAAAGGGAGCTGTTGCGCGAGTGGAACTGCGGCGCAACGCGGGCGAATTAATGTGGTGCATTACTCCCAGAATTCTCCGTGCGGTTCACAATGCCGTTGCGGAAAGCGTTCGCCCAAAGAGCTCTCGAAAATAGAGTTGATCCTTTTCAATCGCCCACAATTCCAGGTCCGCTCCCATGCCGCGCTTGGGAATCAGTGTTAGTTTCACGTTCGCTGCGCGGGAATGAATCTTCACTGAACGTACGGAATCGCTTCTCCCCAAATTCAGGGCACGGGCCAAACGCAGCAGGCAGATCGCTTTCCGCGTGTGTTCCTGCTCGGCAGGTGGTAATGGGCGCATAGGCGCATCGGTGGGTAGCGGGCGGCTCTTCCCCATATACCGAGCTATGGCAGCAATCGCATTGCGTTGGTCGGGGTTGAACCCGAGTACTTCGGAATTCGCGATGATGTAATAGGTGTGGCGATGGCGCCCGTTCCTGTTTACATAGTCGCCAACCTCATAAAGCATAGCCGCCGCTCCCAGCAACTCCCTGTATTCGGTCGGGAGCAGGTGAACCGACTTCAGCCCATCGAACAGCTGCATGGCGAATTCGCGAACCCGCAAGGCATGCTCTTCTTCCACGTGGTAGTGACGGACCGCATCGACCACGGAATCCCAGCGTTCGGACTCAATCTGCTTTCCGGAGCGGGTTTTATTATCGTATTCAGCGGCCATCTGTGCCAGCAGGCCGTCACGAAGTCCTAACGAGGAATAGCGAAAGCCCGTTAGCTTGCAGCGCTCCAAAATTTCAGCGTAAACGGCAGCGCCGGCGACGATGATTTCAGCCCGGCGGGGCCCAATACCGGGCAGGTTCTTGCGTTCGTCCGGACCGAGGTGTGCCAGTAGTTTGGCAATCCGTCGAGCGGAGTCCCGAGAGACCAGTCCCTTTTTGGGATTCGTAGACCTCTCACTCAAGGCCGCCAGGGCCGCTGCTGTGCCCGAGGTTGCAATGGACGTCTTGACCCCTGCCGCCGTCACTCGTTGGGCAACACGGCCCACGTAGCGGGTCACAAATGCCCTCAGGCGATCCAGTTCGCTGTTGCGGGGAGGATCATGCCGCAGAAACTCATTGGTGAGGCGAACGGCACCCAATGGCAGGCTCACGCTGTCCTTGATGTGACCATGCTGTGAAATCGTAAGCTCGCAGCTGCCCCCGCCCAAGTCCATCAACAGCACCGGAGAGGTGCTAAGCCGAAGGTTCGACACCAATCCGAGGTGGATTAGGCGGCCTTCCTCCTGTCCGGAAATGATTTCCACGGTCCACCCGGTGGCAGAGCGGACCCACTCCAGGAGGGCTTGGGAGTTACGGGCGTCGCGCATGGCGCTGGTTCCGACCACGCGAACCCGATCCGCTCCAAGCCGTTGAGCCGTCTTGTGGAACCGCCGCAGAACCTTGATGGTCTCCGCCATGGCATCTGGGGAGAGATAGCCGGTACGAAACGCCAACTCGCCCAGGCGTGTGACCGCGCGATCTTCGTGGAGCTCGGTCAGCTTGCGCCCTTGCAAACGCGCAATTTTCAGCCGGACCGAGTTGGAGCCGATGTCTACGGCTGCAAAGACAAGCATAAGAGAACTGAAATCAGGTCTTTAGCACTCTTATAGTGTTTTCGCCACTTTTGCAAAGCCAAAATCTGGCTTTGCCCGTTGCCATGAAGCAGCTTCCAGCAAATCAAGGCTTTTTAACCAGTTTGTAACAAACGCATGGTACGATTCCGCGATGGCGGACCCCGTCCCGAATATGTCTGAGATCCATATCGGTATGCCGAACGCCAGGCCACATCTGGCCCCAAGTCTAGAACGCCGCCCTTCGCCCTTAGCCCATGCACGCGATGCCCGCTGGCCCGATCAATTATTTCGCTACGCGATGTGGGCTTGCGCCATTTCAGTTCTGGTCATCCTGGCCTTAATCGTTTACGAGTTGGTGTTGAATTCGAGGCTGTCCTGGAACGCTTTTGGATTGAGTTTTTTTATTGGTCAGGATTGGGATCCTGTACAGGACCACTATGGGGCTTTGCCGTTTATCTACGGGACGCTGGTTTCCTCGCTGCTCGCGCTCGTCATCGCTGTGCCACTTGCCTTGGGAACAGCGATTTTCTTGACGGAAATGTGCCCGCTTTGGTTGCGCGGGCCGCTTTCGTTTTTCACCGAACTGCTAGCTGCTATCCCCAGCGTTATCTATGGCTTATGGGCAATTTTCATTCTTGTGCCGATTTTGCACAACTACATTCAGCCATGGCTGGCGAAATGGCTTGGCTGGACTGGATTCTTCGAAGGACCGCCTTTTGGCATCGGGATGTTGGCGGCAGGTGTGGTCCTGGCGATTATGATCTTGCCTGTCATTTCCTCCATCACGCGTGAAGTGATGCGAGTGGTTCCATCACACCAACGGGAAGGAGTCTTGGCATTGGGCGCAACCCGGTGGGAGATGATTCGCGTTGGGGTTCTGCGCAATGCCCGCACAGGAATTGTAGGTGGCATCATTTTGGGCTTGGGACGGGCGCTTGGCGAGACCATGGCGGTCACCATGGTGATCGGCAACCGCCCGGAAATTGCGAAATCGCTTTTTGCGCCAGGCTATAGTATGGCTTCGGTGATTGCGAATGAGTTTAGTGAAGCGACGGGCGACCTGTATTTGAGCGCGCTGGTGGAAATTGGGCTTGCCTTGTTCTTCGTGACGATCATCGTGAACGCTTTGGCGCGCCTGCTGGTTTGGTCCGTGACTCACGGACAATCTGCGAGGGGACATGTCTAATCTTGCAACGCCCAACCAGGCCCCGGCCGCTGCGAGACCCTTGGAAATACGGAACGTCGGCTTGCGCCGCATGATTACAGATTATGTGATGACGGCCCTTTCGGTGCTGGCGGTGCTGGTGGTCCTCGCGCCCTTGCTCGCGATTTTCGGATACCTGGTTTACAAGGGAGTTGGTTCCATTAGCTGGGATTTTCTGACTCAGACGCCCAAGCCGGTCGGCGAGCCGGGCGGAGGCATGGCCAATGCCATCGAGGGGTCGGCGGTGATTCTCGGACTCGCAAGTCTGCTGGGTGTTCCTATTGGCATTGGAGCAGGAATCTATCTCGCGGAGTACGGGCGCGGTGGGTACTTGGGACACATCGTGCGCTTCGTATCGGATGTGCTCAACGGCGTGCCCTCGATCGTGATCGGCATTGTCGCGTATGCGCTCGTGGTCTTGAAGCAAAAGCATTTCTCAGCCCTGGCGGGTGGAGTGGCGCTGGCGATCATGATGATTCCCACCATCACGCGGACCACGGAGGAGATGCTGTTGTTGGTGCCAGCGCAAATTCGCGAAGCGGCGTATGGACTTGGTGTCTCGCAGTGGCGGACGACGCTTTCTATTACGCTGCGCACGGCGCTACCCGGAGTAATTACCGGAGTGATGTTGGCGTTCGCGCGGGTCGCCGGGGAGACGGCGCCGCTGTTGTTTACGGCGTTCGGCAACCAGTTCTGGAATTTCAACCTGAATCAGCCTACTGCGGCCCTGCCTCTACAAATTTTTTCTTATGCCATCTCACCGTTTGACGAATGGCACAAGCAGGCGTGGGCGGGCGCGCTCGTCTTGATTGTGATGATTGTGGTGGCGGTTTCAGCCGTTCGCTTGGCCGTGAGTCGCGGCAACCTCAAGGGAGCGCACTAAGTTATGGGTGTAAGTATCCAAGTTAAG
>JAYVEP010000152.1:0-11161 GCA_043749225.1 Acidobacteriaceae bacterium | reverse complement strand
GAAGTTTACTCTGCCCGCGACACGCGCCTCGACCGCACCGTCGCCATCAAGATTCTTCCTGGACATCTCTCCGAAAAGCCGGAGGCTCTTGAGCGTTTCGATCGTGAAGCCCGCGCGATTTCGTCGCTCAATCACGCCAACATTTGCCAGCTCTACGATGTAGGCGAGACCAACGGTGTCCGCTACCTGGTCATGGAGTATCTGCAGGGCGAGACTCTAGCCGACCGAATCAAGAAAGGTCCACTTCCTCTCGATCAACTCCTGCGCATTGGGGCCGAAATCGGCGACGGCCTCGACCGCGCACACCGTAGCGGCGTCGTTCATCGCGACCTCAAGCCCGGCAACATCATGCTCACCAAAGGCGGAGCGAAGCTACTCGACTTCGGCCTCGCTAAGAGTGCCACGACGGCCGCCACCTCCAGCGCCCCCGATCTGACCGCTACATTTTCTTCGCCCGCGCTCTCGGCGCCCCTCACCCAGCAGGGCACGCTGCTCGGCACGTTCCAATACATGTCGCCCGAGCAGGTCGAAGGCAAAGAAGCCAGCTCCTCTAGCGACATCTTCGCCTACGGAGCTGTGCTCTATGAAATGGCGACCGGCAAGCGCGCCTTCGAGGGCAAGAGCCAGATTTCCGTCGCCTCGGCTATTCTGGAAAAAGAACCTGACCCCATCACGAATTCCCTTCCCGCCGCGCCACCCGCTCTCGATCATGTCATTCGCAGATGCCTCGCCAAAGATCCCGAATCCCGCTGGCAGAGCGCCGGAGACGTGGCCCGCGAGCTACGCTGGATCAGCAGCACCAGTCACGCTTCTCAAATCGGAACATTGCCAACACTCCCCATGCGCCGCCGCGTCCGTGAGCGCCTTCTGTGGGGAGTGCTGGTTGCAGGATTGCTCGGCGCAGTTCTTTGGATGGCAGCCCGCCCCAACGCCTCGCCCCCCTTAGTTCGTGCTTCCCTGCTCCCGCCGCCCAGCGCAACTTTCGATTTCGATGGAGATTTCTCGGGTCCGCCGGCTATTTCCGCGGACGGAACGCAAGCAGCGTTCTGCGCCCGCACGGCTAAGTTGCGAAATTCTATCTGGGTGCAGTCGCTCGACTCCGTCACGCCAAAGAAATTGCCCGGCACCGAAGGAGCATCATTTCCTTTTTGGTCTCCCGATGGCCGCTTTATCGCCTTCTTCGCCGACGGCAAGCTGAAGAAGATTTCGGCAACAGGCGACCAGGCTGCCACGCTCGCGGACGCACCCAACGCTCGCGGCGGCACCTGGGGCAGCGAAAACGTAATCGTTTTTGCCCCCGACTATCGGGACACCCTCTGGAAGATCAATGCCAGCGGAGGAACCGCGACCGTCGCGACCAAGCTGGACGAGAACGTTCACAGCACGCACCGCTGGCCCAGCTTCCTTCCCGACGGCAAGCATTTCCTGTTTCTCGCCACCAACCACGGCGTGCAGATGCGAGACAAGCTCGGCATTTATCTTGGCTCCATCGAAAGCGAAGCCAGCAAGCTCGTCCTCCCCTGCGACTCCGGAGCCCAGTACGCCAACGGATATCTCCTGTTCCATCGGGAAACGCAGTTGATGGCGCAGAAATTCGACTGGAAAAGCGCCACTTTCTCCGGCGAACCCTTAACCATCGCCGAGGGTGTGGACTACGACAGTGGCACTTGGCACACCACGTCTACCGCCTCGCAAAACGGCGTGTTGCTATATCAGCAAACGGTGTCGAAAACCGGCTACGATCTCATGTGGGTTGATCGAACCGGAGTTCCTCGCGGAAAAGCAGTGGAAGGCATTGCCTACAATGGAATGAAGATCTCGCCCGATGGTAAGCGCGTTGCCGTTGCCCTCGGAGATCCCAAGCCTGACATTTGGGTGTTGGATCTGACACGCGGCACCCGGGTTCGCCTCACCTTCGACTCCGCCATGCACCAGATGCCTTCCTGGTCCGCGGACGGTCAGCGCGTTGCTTTCACCACCCAGGCGGGTATGACACTGGCCTTCGGATCAAGCCTCCACGCCAAGCAGTCGGGTGGCACGGGACAGGATGAATTGCTGCTCGACGAAGACAAGGGAAACGGCACTGCTACTTTGAATTGGCCGCAGTGGTCGTCCGACGGCAAATACCTAACCTACCAGAGGATGACCGGACCTGGGTACGCCTCCCTTTGGGCCATCCCGACCTCGGGCGACAAGAAGCCGTTCCTGATCGTGCAGCCACAGAATCCGCAAGCGAACATCCGGCAAACGCGACTCTCTCCCGACGGAAAATGGCTGGCCTACACGTCCACCGATTCGGGGCGGGAGGAAGTCTACGTGACGCCGTTTCCAAGCGCCTCCAGCCGCTGGCAGATGTCACAAGAGGGCGGAGGCTATCCCTTATGGCGCGGCGACAGCAAGGAAATTTTCTTCCTCGGAATCGGTGACGGAGCAATGCATGCCGTCGACGTAAAAGCAAATGGAAGTCAATTCGAAGCCGGAATCCCGCGAGCTTTGTTTGTCGTGCGCGCAACCAGCTCCGTCGGTTATCCTTACGATGTCGCCCCCGACGGTCAGCGCTTCCTGGTCCCCATGCCCCAGCAGGACACTACGACCGTCCCCCTGTCGCTAGTAGTCAACTGGCCCGCCGCGCTGAATAAATAAACGCACGTGTAGGGCGAGCATTCCTGGCTCGCCGCTTTTGACCTTGTTCTTGAACTGAAAATATAAACTGAAACCCCACATTCGCGTCGGGTGTCCTTGTCGCGCACTTTGCGACAGGGCGGGACTTTGAATTTGAGACGTACATGCGTCGGCAGTTTGGTCGGCGCACAGAAAAACCCCGCCCTGTCGCAACAAAACGCGACAAGGACGGGGCACCCGATGCAAACCCGACCGCATGTTCTTAAAACCAACAAATCGAGGGTCAAGGCGCGCAAATCTTCGCCAACATCTCCGCCGAAGCCAACGCCCGAAAGTCTCCCAGATTGAAAGTGTAAATTCGATCCGCCGCGCACTTCTCCGCGCAACTCAGCAACAACGCATCGTAGATCTTCGCGCCACTCCAGCCCTTACCTGACACATTGCCCAGCGCGTCGAGGTAATCTTCCGTGCTGACCGGCACGAGTTCAAAATTCGGCAGCAAATTCCCTCGGATGATCCTCTGCGCCTCGACCGGATGAATGCGGGGCACGACTGGCAGACGTGTCAACGCTGCATACACTTCCGCAATCGAGTGCGCACTGATGAAACCTTTGTCTTCGCCGGAGGCCACTCGCAGGAGTGCTGGCCGTGCCTGAGCATAGTGCGGATGACTTAGCGTGGAAGCGGCGACCAGGACGGTCGTATCGAAAAAAATGTTCAACGTGGAAATTCCGGACCGGGGTTCAGGACAGCTTGAGTGCGCTCCTCGCGCACATCATCCACCACACGATCCCAGTTCGCTCCTGGTTCGGCGATACCCTGGTGGACCCAGAAGCCATCCACCTTGACCATGGACGGTTCTTCGCGCAGCGGACGCAGCAGGAGGCCGCCAGGCTCCTCTACGACCTCTATCTCGGAGTCTGGCCGGAACCCGAGACGCTCCCGGATGCGCTTAGGAACCACAATTCGTCCTGAACGGTCGATTAGCAGTTTCATGCCATTTATTATGGCATATGCCATTTTTAATGGCAAGTCTGACCTAGCCCAGCGGCGGCAATTGAACTCGATCCGAACAATTCGGTGGCTCATCACGGGTATGGTTTGCAACGCAAACGTCGCGAACCGCAACAACCAGCAATTCGATTTCCACGCTTCAGGTGAACCAACAAATGAAACGCATCCGGAAGCAAGCTCAGCCACTCACCGCTTTCGCGACGTTCGTTGTCGCGATACTGGTCATCACCATTTCCCTGGCTGCCATCCCGGCGCAGGCGCAAATTCCCACTCCTACCATTCTCTACGGTTTTCAGAATACGCCGAGCGACGCAGCCGCCCCTTTTGGCAACCTCGCGCTCAGGGCCGGGACGGAAACCTCTCGCGGTGACGTTCACCGTGAACTAGAGCAAGAAAGATCCCTGCCAGGGGGGCCCGTCCTTGTCGCGCACTTTGCGACAGGGCGGGGGTTTGGATCTCGGCCAGCGTTAATTGTTCTCGGACAGAAGAACCCCGCCCTGTCGCACAAAACGCGACAAGGACGGGGCGCCCGCAACATTGATTCTTGCAAGTTGTCGGTGACTTTGATTGTTACACTCAGCCCCGCGGGAAATGGGGGAACACTTTCCCGCGGGGTTTTTTCCGAGACTGTTCCGCGTTTTTGCAACTCAAAATCAACTCCCTTCGGGGAAAACTTTTCAGGAGAATATTCATGAAACGCATCGCAATGCTCGCCGCTATCGCAGCAGTCACCCTCAGCTCACTCGCAGGCTCGGCGCAAGCCGTGCCCGCCACCACACCCGTGATCGTGGCCACCGTCATCACCCCGACCTACATCGACCCCAACGGCAAAGTTCCCGTCATCAACGGAGTCCCGGGCGCGGGCGTGATCAATCTGGATCTCGGCTTTCCCGTGGGAGTGCTGGTCCACGGTAACTCCTACATCTACGCCTTGGCCCTGACCGACGTCAGTTTTACCGGCACTTGTACCGTGGCTTACAAGCTGCAACAGGGAACGGTGACGCTGGATTCTAACTTCTATAACCGCTCGCATGCTCCCGGAGTCTATGCCTGGGTGTGGACGGGCAAGGCCATCCCGAATTCTCCCGGCCTCGCAACGTTGACGGGTACGGTGAAATGCGGAACGGCCACTGCGTCGATTCGAACCAACGTGCTGTTGCAGTAGCCGATGGTAAAGTGGGGCGGACAGGAGTGTCGGCCCCACATCTCAATCTCGTCAATTCAGATTTTTTCGCCGCACTTTCGCAACGCCGTGTATACTGCGACCACGCGGGTTCGGCTTTCCGCAAGCTGTTCTCCCCCCAGAGTCGATTTGCTCAATCCCTCTACACTCTGGAGATTCCTATGCCTTCCGCTCGACCCACTGAACCTCTTATTCGTGTGTTAATGGCGCTCGTTCTCGTGGTGGCTGCAGTAGCTCTTGCGAGCCTAGCGGTTCCGGCTGCGGCTCAAACCTACACCGTGCTGCATAACTATTCGACGACCGGCCCCAGAAATTTCCAGTATTCCGCCGCACTGGTGCAAGGACGCGACGGCAATTTATATGGAACCTCGTCCCAAGGTGGAACTTCCGCTGTGGGCACTGTCTTCAACATTTCGCCTCTGGGAGCCGTCACGCTGCTGCATAGCTTCGACGGCACCACGGGAACCAACACCTATGGTGGAGTCACGCAGGGGTCGGACGGGAATTTTTACGGCACCACGTTCTACGGCGGTTCGTCGAACATCGGTGTCATTTACAAAATCACCAGCGCCGGAACGCTCACTGTGCTGCACAACTTTACAAACACAGGGGATGGCGGCGGACCCAATTCCGCGCCTATCCAAGGCAGCGACGGAAATTTCTATGGAGCGGTGTTCGGATCTGGGGGATCTGTCGGGAGCGGCATCTTTAAGGTCACTCCAACTGGGGTTTTCAAGACCCTGCACTCCACCAGCGCCACTGACGGCTTTAACAGCAGCGTAATGCAGGGCAGCGACGGCAGCTTATACGGACCCGCTGCTTCTGGGGGCCTCGGCAATGGTACCGTGTTCAAGGTGAGTACTGCGGGCGTCTACAAGGTGCTGCACAACTTTACGGGCGCGGACGGAAGCTTCGCCTTCGGACGCCTGGTACAGGGGACGGACGGCAACTTCTACGGGATTGCGAGTCAGGGCGGCACCCACAACAACGCGGGTGTAATCTACAAAATTACTTCCGCTGGCGTCTACACGGTGCTGCACAACCTGAATGACGTTACAGAGGGGTTTCAATCTCAGGCCGGCCTGATGCAGGCGACCGACGGCAACCTGTACGCCACAACCTTCTTCGGCGGCAGCCTCAATGGCGGAACGCTCTTTAAGATCACCACGGGAGGCGTTTTGACTGTGCTGCACAACTTCGACGGTGCCAATGCCGCCAGCGGCTTCAACCCGGCCACGACACTGACCCAGGATACGAACGGCCTCCTGTATGGCGAGACCGCGAACGGCGGGACGGGCGATGGTGTGTTCTACAGCTTGAACATTGGCGCGGCGCCGTTCGCCAGGCTGACACTAACATCCGGCAAGATAGGAGCCTCGACCAGTCTTTTCGGTCAGGGATTCCTGACAGCGACCGGAGTCACGTTCGGCGGAGTGGCGGGAACATTCACCACTTCCGGCGATAGCTATATGACGGCAAAAGTTCCCGCTGGCGCCAAGACAGGGCCAGTTATTGTGTTGATGCCAAGCGGCAATCTGATCAGCAGCCAGACTTTTAAAGTTACCCCCGCCATCACCTCCTTCACCCCAGGTTCCGGTCCGGTGGGGACGGTGGTGACGATCACGGGGACTGGATTAACGCAGGCGAGCAAGGTCACCTTCGGCGGCGTCGTGGCTCCAGGCTTCACCGTAAACTCCGACACAAAAGTGACGGTTACGGTGCCCACCGGCGGCAAGACCGGCAAAATTGCGATCACGACACCCGGGGGCGTCGCTACAAGCGCGGCTACATTCACGGTCGGCTAAGCTCGTGTGCGGCGGACACTCTTGATCCCGTTTCAGTGGCTTTCCGGCAGCGCGTAGTTGAACTCGTAGGAGTGCTTGCCGTCCGTGATGAGGATGTCCAGTTTTCCTGTAAGCCCCACCAACTGATCCGTGCCAGAGTCTGGCACCACGATGATATTCAGTGCGGGGGTTCCGCGGGTCATCGTAGCGTTGTGCTGCAAAACGAACGTTCCCTTCTTGCCCTTGAGCGTTGCCGTCACTTTCTCCATGGCAACGTAGCCTGCGGAGCCTTTCACGCTGCTCATGAAGCTCGTCATCTCGCCCTTGCTAGCCCCTTCGAGGTCGCCGTGAAACTGCTTGTCGATGGACATCCGCCCGAGCGCCGGATCGGATTCCGAGGTCAGAGGAGCCAGCTTTACTTCAAACGTTCCCTTGGCATGACTGGTCATGATGGCTTCTTTCGGATGTAAATTTGGAACAGTGGGTTGAGCTTGCGCGGAAAGCAAAGAGCACAGGCTGAGGCACGTGATCGCAACAGTTGCAAGTCTGTCTCGATATCTCAGAAGTATGTAGTCCCTGGCACTGCGTGGCGCTGCCGTCCCGGCGGCAGTCCGGGAGGGCGTCCCGCTCGCCAGTACTTTTATTTTTTTCCCCACCAATCTTCCCTTCACCAAACCTGCGCGAGCGAGACGCCCCCGCGACTGCCGAAGGATGCCAGCGCTACACGTGCGTTCGCTACTTTCTCGCTACGGCTTTCGCTACTTTCAAGGCTTCGTCCACTGCTTTCCCTGCTCGCTTACTTCGCGACTCCGGCCTTTGATAGCCGAAGATTCCCATCAAATGGCTACGGCGTTGGAGCGGCGTCATGGCTTCCCATCCTACACGAGCTTGCGGTTCACGGCGAAACGCGGCTTGCAGAATGGGAGGGATTTCTCGCTCTCCCTCCATAGCCAGCATCATTCTCTCTGTTACACGTTCCGCACGTAGAACGCGCCCGTCGGCAGACTTGGGCTCGCTGATCCAACTTCCAATTTCTTTGCGGTGGGAATAGCTGAAGTTTTCAAACCACTTTTTGAGAGTGCGATCCTGCTTGAGAAACTTCTCCAATTCAGGCGGGACAACAGCTTTGCGCTCGCCGAGATCGGGCTCGAGGGTAAACTCCGCGACCCCTCCAACGACCACTCCGCCTTGCTTCTGCATTTTTTTGTTGATGAGCAGCAGGGAGCCGTCGCGCGCTGATCCAAATAGAGAAGTTCGAAAGGGGGAGCCGTTGATGGTTCCCTGCACGCGTCGAGACTTTTTATCTTTCCATACTTTCGCTGGATCGAAGGGCACGCGGACGATGACCCATTTCAAACGGGTGTGATCCGGTTCGAGCGTGGCACGGAATTTCTTAGTCAACGGCTAGCTCCTAGCTTCTAGCTCCTAGCTACTAGCCTTTGACTTTGACTTTGCTCTTGGCTAGAAGCATAGGAGCTAGAAGCTAGAAGCTAGAAGCTTAGAAAGTAACCGCACAGTTTTACGTGCAGCACGTGTTTACGTGCTACGCACTCCGCCGCGGAAGCGGCTTCGCTCCTGGCCCGGCTGGATTGATCGGTCGTGCAGGATCGCTCTCTGCGTTTACTCCCAAGGTCAGATCGCTGGACCAGCAGTCGACGACGGACTTCCACTCACCGGTAGACTGGCGGCCATAGATCATGACGTACTTGGCCCGCTCTTCGCGACGCTTTCCGGCTGCCGTCGGGGCCAGCATCTTGCAACGACCGGCTTCATAGGCGACATCCGCGCCAACGAAAATGCGAATCGGGTCCACTTCCACGTCACCCAGTCCACCTTCCAGCAGGTGGACAAAGAATTCGCGGATGGCGGACGTCCCGCGCACGGGTGGATAGTTTGAGCGCAGCACTAGCGCATCGGTGGAGTAGAAGTCGACTAAGTCGTCTAGATGCCTGGTGTTGCAAGCCTGCGCCCAATCCTGCGTCAGCTTGCGAATGCCCGACTCTGAACGTGACATGGCTGGCGTGGACGCGGAGACCTTACCGGGCTCCCTTCGAGGTGCGCCGCCAGCGCCCAGCAAGGAGGCCAAACCTGCCTCAGCTCCGCCGGAGAGGAAATGGTGATGATAGTGGTGGTGATACTGGTGTCCGGAGGCAGCGTTTGCGCCTGGGGTGGCAACCTGGCCCGCTTTGGCCAGTTCCAGAGGCACTCCACAACCTCCGCAGAACTGATTCTCGGCAGGATTTTCGCGTCCGCACAGGCGACAGGCGCCAGGGACGGATAGCGCGGGATCCGCGGGACGTCCGGCCAAGAGGTCGGACCCGCCAGATTGCATCTCCAGGCGTTCAATGGCGAGACGCGCCGCCGCTACGGCTTCCGCGCTGGGCTTGGGACGCCGCATTTCGGCCTTAAGGTTTTGGAAAAAATCGTCGACGCTGTGCGCAATGGGACGACCTGATTCGTCGTTAGGGGGGACCGAAATACCGCTGTCTGGGTTTTGCTTCTTATCGTCCAAGGAAACCTTCCGCACCCATTCTAGAACCGATTGGGCACGCTGGAAAACTCAACTTTCGCTTCGAACTCGGCAGGTGCCCCGTTACACACTGCGGGGCGGTATCGCCAATGGCGGAGAGCGTCGAGGATCGGGCGGGCCTGGTCGGGGTTAGCGCCTTCCAGAACCAGTGGATTGGAGACGCGGCCGTCCGTGCCCACCACGAAGCTCACAGTGAGACGCAGGTCGTCGGCCGCGTCCAGCAGGGGATTTGGGGTAGCAAGAGCCTCAGGAGGCCGCTTGGCCACGCAGCCTTGCGGGGCATTGCCTCTGAGCATCTCGTGATAGCTGGAGCTAAGCACGATCATCTGCCCCCAATGCTCCTTGCCAACGCGTGGGGCGCGACTGTGCGGGGTGGAGTGGCACGGTTTCGCGCCCAGGGGTGCAATTGCCAGGACAAAGGCAATTGTGGGCAGCACGACAATCTTAGTGACTCTTAGCATCGGGCGTCGACGCAAAACACACGAACTCGGAGAGGGTATGGGCACGCGTTATGCCAGAGGAAAGCCTTACTATCTATCTTTTAAATCAATGCTTTGCAAACAATTATGCAAGAACGAAGGGTGGTGCGCCTGCAACTGCTTGCACCATAAGGCCGATCTTTGCTCGGCCGCCACGTTCTGACAGGCGGCGAAGGAGTAGTTGGGGATCGGGAGTGAGCAGGATCAGTAGTACCTAGACTCAGTAGCCGCGCGCTTTGTCGACGAGGCCATGGAGTTCTTCGTGCGCGAGGTAGCGGCGCAGGTTGTCGTTGATGAGGGCGAAGTGGCGTTGCCATAATTTTTCAGTGAGACCGGCGGTGTGCGGCGTGATCAAAAGGTTCTCCAATGGCCAGAGAGGAGAATCTGTTGGGAGTGGCTCTTCTTCAAAAACGTCCAAGGCGGCACCGGCGATTTGCTTCCTGCGCAGTGCATCGGCCAGTGCTGGCTGATCGATGAGTGCGCCGCGACCCACATTGATGAGATACGAATGCGGCTTGATCTGGGCGAGGCGTTCCGCGTTGATGAGGCGCTGGGTACTAGGCGTGACCGGCGCGGCCAGCACTACGAAATCCGCTTGAGACAAGAGCTTGTCGAGATCTTGCGGAGCATAAACGGCATCCACGCCCTGCGCGGGTTTTTCAGGATGTTCGCGCACTGCAACCACCTTCATGCCTAGCCCATTGGCGCGCTGAACGACTTCATTTCCAATCGCGCCTAGGCCGACAAGGCCAAGCGTGGAGCCCATCACCTCCTGAGGGCGCGGACTGTAGTCCCAGAGCAGTTGCTGCGCCCAAATCCGCTGTTGCTGGTAACGGACGCAGGCGGGAATCTGTTTGGCTAGCGCGAAAATCTGTGCGATCACATGCTCGGCGACAACCGGCGCGTGAACGTCGCGCGCATTGGTGAGGACAACATTGCTGGCTACAAGCTCGGGAAAGAGCAACTGATGGACAGCAACGGCTGGAGAATGAATCCACCGCACACTGCGCGCGGCAGCGAATTGCTCGGGACGCAGAAAAGAAGTAACTACGACTTCAGCGTCGCGGATTTCTTCTTCCATCTTTGCGTAGTCGATGAGGTGTACGAATTCATGTTCAGGAAATGCAATACGCAGGCGCGGGACAACCCAGTCTGGAGCGGTCCAGAGGGAAAAGCGGTGCCGATGAGCGAGGAGGACCTTCATAGCTGGGGTGAGAGTTAATTGTACGATTGTCGGGAAAAAGCAGATTTCTCAGGGCTGAAGCCCTTCGGAATGACAATCGTGCCTTTTCGTACTTCGCCGGACTTTCTCTGGCTCCGCGGTGAATTCATTTGCCTGGAATCAAAGAAACGCGGAGATCGTGGCCTGTCATATCTTTGGGTTGCGGAATCCCTAACATGCTCAGCACGGTCGGGGAGATGTCTCGCAGAGAGCCGTCGTTGCGCAAGCTGAATTTCTTATCTTCTCCGCTAACCACTATAAATGGAACAGGATTCAGCGTATGTGCGGTGTGCGGGCCGCCGGTGACTGGATCAATGAGCATTTCCG
>JAYVEP010000151.1:0-4360 GCA_043749225.1 Acidobacteriaceae bacterium | reverse complement strand
GCAACTTTTCAATCTGATCCATTACAGTTTGCACTGCGGACTGGTCCTCAAAGGACAATGTGCGCTTCAAATCTCCTAACCGGTGACTGATCTGGCGTAGCTCAATCTCTAATTGCTTCTCGCGCTTATGGGTTGCGATTGCTCCGTCGCAAGATTTCTCTGCATGAGCGGTCATGGCCTGCAACTCGACTTTGGCCCCTTCGGGATTGCCTTGGCCATACTGCGCCTTGGCCTGGTCAAGTTCACGCTGCGCAAGATCAATGCATATCCGGACGCATTCTTCTGGACGCGTAACTTCCGCCGCCGCCTTCGCTTCCGCCAGCGTCTCCGTCTTCGCCGCCTTCGCTTCCGCCGCGGCAACGCAAAGTAAAAAGATCAGCGAGTATTGCAGAATCGACTTCATGCCTACCGTAGTCTTTCTTTCGTGCCGCTACTTCTTAGGTTCAATCGTAATCAGGCGATGCCGTGCTTGCCATTCCTGATCTGGCGCTTTCCCGTCGGCTACTTCCAGAAACCTATGATAATTCAGAGCGGCGTTCTTGTAGTCCTTCAGATGGTCGAATGCTGTGGCGCGCAAGAAATAACCAAAGGGCAACTCTGGCAGGAGTTTGGCACGTGCGTCGAGCGCGCGGATCGTAAGTTCGTAATCTTTGTTCTCGTTCGCCGCTGTTGCCAGATCTCCGTAGGCGCCGCCGAAGTCGGGCTTCAGCTTTACAGCCGCCAGAAATTCGCTCTGCGCTTCGGGGAACTTGTGTTGATTCAGGAGTGATTTTCCCCGCGCATGATGCAATTCCGCGTCGCCAGGTTTAGCAGTCAACAATTGACGATAGAGCGGTTCCGCTTCGGCATGCTTCTTGTTGAGTGTGTAAACATCCGCCAGATCGCGAACCGCGGATGCGTCTCCGGGGGCTAGCTTGATGCCAGCTTCCAGTTCACTGGCCGCTTCATCGTATTTGGCTTCCGCTGCCAGGACTCGTCCGAGTTGCACGTGCGCTACCGCATCCTGCGGATGGGTTGCTGCCAATTTACGCAGCATGGCCTCGGCATCTGCAAAGCGTTTCTGCCGCGTGTAGAGATTCGCCAGCGCTATTACGGCATCGCCAGATCCAGAGCTGCCTGTGGCGGGCTCTAGCTCTAAAACCTGCCGATACTCCGCCTCTGCGTCCTTCTCGTCCTTCTGTTGTTCCAGAAACGCGCCGTGCGCGAGGTGGAGATTGGAATCCTTGGGACGCAACTTAAGGGCCTCGCGATAAGCCGACGCCGCTTCCTCGGGAGCCTTGGCTTCTAAGACACGCGCTAGCGACGACCACGCTCGCACCATTCCCTCGTCCCCTTGGCTCGTTGCCTGCAGTTTCGTCGCGGCACGGAGAAACGTCGCCGCATCGGGATTACCCACGCGTGCCAGCGTAAGCCCTAGATTCAGGTTCGATTCGAAAACATCCGGCTTCGCTACCACCGCTCTGCGATATGCACTGATGGAATCTTCCGTCCTGTCCATCGCCGCATAGATGTAGCCGAGGTCAAACCACGCGCGATAATCCTTGGAGTCCTTCGCGGTGAACGCCGTGAGTAGCTTTTCTGCCGCAGAATAGTCCTTCCTGTCCATCGCCGTTTCGGCTTCGCGAATTTCAGGAGGGAAGTCGTCGGCAACTGCAACTTTGTGACGGCGAATCGTTTGCCCGGTTGTTTTCCTCGCCTGCGCCAGCGCAGAACTATCCCTGTTCGTGATGAACGCAGCCGTGAAGATGATTACCCCGGCAATCAATCCCGCGCGACACATCAGGCAACTCCTGCTTTCCCGTTCAACATCCGGGCAAGAAACTTTCCTGTGTAAGACTTTCTGTTGAGCGCGATGTCGTCGGGCGTGCCCACCGCAACAACCTCTCCGCCACCCGCTCCGCCTTCGGGGCCAAGGTCGATCACCCAATCCGCTGTTTTAATCACTTCCAGATTGTGTTCAATCACCACGATGGAGCCCCCTGCATCTATCAGACGCCGGAAGGCTGCCAAAAGTTTGCTGACATCGTCAAAATGCAGGCCCGTGGTGGGTTCATCAAAGATGTATAGGGTCCGCCAGCGCAGTTTCCTAACTTCTTCCTTAGGGCGTCCCGCCAAACGTGCCGGAGCCTGTAAATGCGCCGCCAATTTCATGCGCTGCGCCTCGCCTCCGGACAACGTAGAAGCCGATTGGCCGAGGCGTAAATAGCTAAGTCCCACCTCGTCCAGAACGCGCAGCTTGTCCACGATCTTGGGAACTCCGGCGAAGAACTGCAGCGCTTCTTTGACCGTCAAGCTCAGAGCTTCGTGGATATTTTTGCCGCGATAGCGAACCTCCAGCACGTTTGGCTTGTAGCGCGTGCCGTGGCACTCTTCGCAGACCAGTTCTACATCGGCCAGAAACTGCATTTCCACGGTGACTGTGCCGTCGCCCTGGCAGGTGTCGCAGCGCCCGCCGGGAATGTTGAAGGAGAAGCTTCCCGCAGTCAAGCCCTTCTTCTTCGCGTCTGGGATTGAGGCGTACAAGTCGCGGATGCCATCAAAGGCTTTCGTATATGTAACAGGATTGGAACGTGGCGTGCGGCCGATGGGAGACTGGTCCACGAGTACGATTTCGTCGATAAATTCATCGCCCGCGATGCCTCGGCATTGCACCGGCTGTGCTGCGCCGACCATGCTTTTCGCGGCTGCCAGCGACGGATAGAGAACATCGTGTACAAGGCTTGACTTGCCGGAGCCGGAGACTCCGCTCACGGCTACCAACATGTCTAACGGAAAGGAGACGTCGATCTTTTTCAGGTTATGGGCATAAGCCCCGTGGACTTCGATTTTCCGTTTACTCGCTTCACGTCGGGCCGCCGGAAGCTGGATGCGCAGATCTCCGGACAGATAGCGCCCGGTCAGCGATACTTTTTGCGTCGAGATCTCCTCATACGTTCCGCTAGCCACAACCTTCCCACCGTGTTCGCCGGCTCCGGGGCCCATATCCAGGATGTAGTCGGCGGTGCGCATGATGTCCGCGTCGTGTTCTACAACAAGAATAGTATTTCCCAAATCGCGCAGCCCTTGCAGGATTGTAATCAGACGATGCGTATCGCGAGGATGCAGTCCAATGGATGGCTCGTCCAGAACATAGAGGGTGCCAACAAGCCGCGACCCCAAGGATGTTGCCAACTGGATACGCTGGGCCTCACCGCCGGAAAGCGTCGCTGAGAGACGGTCGAGCGTTAGATATTCCAATCCGACATCGTTCAGAAAGCGCAGCCTCTCGCGGATTTCGTGCAGAATCTTGTCGGCGATTCCAAGTTGCTGTTCTGTGAGCTGCACGCTCTGAAAGAACCGTGCTGTCTGCTCCACGGTCAAAGAGCACACCTGGCAGATATTCTTTTCACCCACACGAACCGTTCGAGCTTCGGCGCGCAGCCGCGTCCCGTTGCAGTCCGGACACACGGAATATCCGCGATAGCGACTCAAAAACACGCGAACGTGCAATTTGTACTTCTTGCGTTCCAAATACTGAAAGAATCCGCGAATTCCGCCAAAGCGCCCATCTCCGAGCAGTACAAAGTCCTGCTGCTCTTTCGAGAGTTCCGCCCAAGGCGTGTCCAGCGGCAGCTCGGCTTCCTTGGCGAACTTCTTCATCTCGTTGTAGTAAACGCGATGCTTCGGCTTGGTCCACGGCTCAATCGCGCCCTGCGCCAGAGTCTTCGATTTGTCCGGGATCACCAGGTCCATATCGAAATCAATCGTGTTCCCGAACCCCTGGCAACGCGGGCAAGCTCCGTAAGGATTGTTAAAGGAGAACAGCCGCGGCTCCGGCTCTTCGTAGCGAATGTGGCAGCTCTTGCACTCAAACCTCTGCGCAAAGCGGAGGCGCTCGGGCTTTGCATTTTCTTCCCGAGGAGCTGTTTCAAAAATGACTTCGCCTGCCTCGCGATAGCAACTTTCGACCGCGTCAATCAGGCGTGCCCGGGCTTCTTTCGACGACTCGGCAGATGTCCCTACGGGCAGAGCCAGGCGGTCCACCAAGGCGAATACCGGCTCCCCAAAATTCACATCCAGCAGAGATTCAGGAGACGAAAACTCGAAGACTTGATCTTTCTGCCAAAGCCGATTGAATCCGCGCTTGCGAAGTTCAAAGAGGCGGGCTTTGAGCAAATCCGTATGTAGCGCCGATGCCGCTGCGATTTCTTCAGAAGCTTTCTTCTTCCCGCGAGGCTTCTTCTTAGGAATGTCTTTCGCGGGCTCCGTCCCGTAATCGGCCGATACCGCGCCAGCCAACGGTGCGGGAGCCGCCGTCTGCACGGGAAACAACACATTCAGCCGCGTTCCCTCGGGCAGGGCCATCACGGCATCCGCGATC
>JAYVEP010000150.1:0-4362 GCA_043749225.1 Acidobacteriaceae bacterium | reverse complement strand
GTAGCCAAGTGGTAAGGCAAGGGTCTGCAAAACCCTTATTCGTCGGTTCGATCCCGACCCGCACCTCCAACCTCTTCCGCACGCTTCGCAGCCAGCACTTCCTGCGCGTGTTCCGCCGCAGCCTTCACCAACGCCCACATCTCTGGATGACGGGGAATGATGTCGACTGGAAGCCCTTTGGCCTTCAGAGCGTCGGTCATGACCGGTCCAATCGATGCGATGGCGACTTTGGTTCTGAGCACTTTCTCGACCCCGTCGCGGATCCCAAGCTCAGCCGCGACTTCCAATAAATGATCCAGTTGGATGGAAGAGGTGAACAGCACGACGTCACATTCGCCGGCTGCCAAAGCCCGCGCCGCGGCGCGCAAGGGCTCGACGTCGGCGGGCATTTCCCAACGGTACAGCGCCACCGGAGTAACTGTCGCGCCCAACTGCTCAAGCGCCGAGTTCATCTCAACGTTCGGACGCCCGTACTCTTGCACTGCGATCCGCCGCTCAGTACTTTGTCGCCCAGCAATGCTCGCCTCACCATGCTGTCGGATCGCAGTACACCGGGCGCGGGCAGCTCAGCCCACCTTGCTGAAAGTTCAGTGGGTAAAATACGGGTATCTAGGGGACTAACTCGGCTTTGGCTCGCCAGGATCGGGGAGAGGAGGAACTGGGGCATCTCGACGACATTTTGCTCATCGGGTCGGCATTCCTAGGCAAATCGGTAATACCCGCCACATACGTGAAGGCCCCCTGGGAGCTGACGGGTTTAGCCTACAAAATCTGAAGGGCTTTGAACAACCCTCGATGCACGACAACTCGCTCACTGAAATTGAGCCTAGCTTCCTGGTTCTTGTACCTGAATACGTATCGACCGACGCGTGGTGTATTTCCAATCACACTAAACAGAAACAGGACTTGGAGAACAAACTTCACATTGGCCTGCTTGATAAAACCATTTTCAACATGCTGTTGGTACGCTTTTTCCAGTTCGGCTATAGAGAAATTCCATTTCCGAAGTTGAGAGATTGCGTCAAAAATGTTTGCTATATCAGGCAGGACAGCAAAGAGCTCGTCCGTCAGCTCTTGTCGCAGATAATTCGAGAATTTCTTGTCCACCTGTTTGATCACGTAAGGCGTTACGCGTCTTTGGTTTTCGAGTGAATAGGAAGCGCAGGTCTGAAGATAAGCGACAAAATCGCGTGGGCGCAACAGGGTGCTTCGCTCGATGAAATCGAAGGTGCTGATCGAATTCTTCTTTCCTTGCCCAACTCGGATTGGATTCTTTCCAAATATCCTGCTCCAGGCGTCAATAAACGAAAGCGACGATACGCAGTCTGGATCGATGGCTCGTGAAATCCTAAAAGCAATTACTCTCTTTATCTTGTCGACATCCCAATTGAGATCGACCCTAAAGTCTCGCCACTTGTTCTTGTCGCTGTCCTGGACGAGATCATAGATGTCGTCTCGCAAAAAGATCACAGGAAAGACTCTGTGCTTGGTCTCAAAGATCATCCTTACGTCCTGGACAGCCTTGAACAGGCTGGTGATTAGGGCCACATACTCCTCAAGCTGATCGGTCTTAGCCAAGTCTCTATAGTCTTCATCTAGTTCATCAAATAGGATAAAATACGTCGCCGACCCGGAATATCGAAGGAGCAAATCTTCCAGAAAATCGACATGGTCGATCCAATTTTTGGGTACCTGCCCGGACGTAATTTGTGATCTTCGCGGAAAGCCCAAACAAGGACACTCCGAATTCTTTTCCCACCCACCGGTTCAACCTTCGACTAAGGGAGGTCTCGTCTCCGTAAAGGCCCGTAAGCTCAGTCCTGAGTTCGGGATCGATGCCTTGATTTCTTAGCATGAGACGACACACTGAACTGTAGATCAAATACTTCCAAATGGTAATGAATTGGTTCGGAGGCGTAAACTGTGGATTTTTCTGAGCATACAACTCATTAAAAGGAAAAGTTTTGAAGCTGAGCTTTTCGGTAAAGACATCATACTGTTTCGTGCGATTCAAGTACTCACAAATAGCGGTCTTGCCAGATCCTTTTCTCCCTATGACGAAATACTTGTCCCCAGATGAGATCTCATCGGTCTCATGAACGTGCCAGAAATACCTATCGTTGTCTTCTGCCTTCGCTTCCAGTTTCCACTTTGCAATTTCTTCGATGATCTCGGCTCGCACATCTTGAGTGTCAAGATCCTCGACATCTTCCGAAAGCATCCGTTCGTCTTCTACAACTGTGACAGCGCTTCCGGCACCTGGGCGACCCAAAATACTGGCCAAACCGCCGATTGCAGAGGTGGAAGACGGACCACTCATGGGAGTCCCCTCCATAGCAATGATGTTCGTTGCCCGTGTTCCACGTTCCGTTCGTTGACATGCAAACCGCACACGCGTTCCGCTCACGAATTTCGGAGGATCGGCAACGTCGGCCATATGCAGAAAAACTTCGCTGCCACCGCCATCGGGCGTTATGAAGCCAAACCTCTTGCCGGGGGTCCACCCTCGAAATGTGCCTTCAGACATAGATCGCTCCTACCTTCTTGGGGAATTCAGATTGTACAACATTTTCATTCACAGCAACTGTCGATGTGTGCATACCAAAGGAAGTAGATGGCGGTATCGGCGTGGGCCAAATCAGGAATGAATCGTTCGACCGAATCGCCTTTCGGAAGTGGACAGTTCTTGGCCATATGCTTCCACGGTGCATCCCGATTCCGCTTCTGAAGAGACATCGGCCACACCAAGATTCGTTGTCGCGGGCCATCCGGGGGCCTTCGCCCTGATGTCTAACAGTGTCATTGCGCGACGTTCAATCGAAGGGTCTAGACCCCTCGATTGGCGACATCTTACCGAGCGAGAGAGTGGCCCGAAGAACCACGGTCCGAGCATTGCCCGCAAAAGTTGTGGGCGCGCCCGGTGGTGGGCGGAAGCCGAGAACTTCGCGGCGAGTTCGCCGTATCCAAGAGCGGCCACATGCCGAGGCGAGAGGGGTGCCGTCTGTGGACAGTGGACTGTGTTTTGTGAAATGAGCCCCTCCTGCCGAGATATAGTATTCCGGCCCCGTCCGTCTTCAGGGCCAGTGGCCAGCCGGTCAGTTTTCAGCCTCGGAGGATACCCCCCAGTCAAATCCTAAATCGTTTCGTTGGCAAATTCCTAATGTTTTTCGAAGACCCAAAATCCTTTCCCCAGGTTTCGACCGGTGCAGGCGACATGTTTGGTCAGCACCCCGCGTTGCAGGGGCGAATCGAGCCTTGAATCCACCCCGGACTGCTAGTCGCTGGTACATTCCAAGTCGTAGAGGTCGTTTCAAGGGTGCTCGCTTGCGGAGTCCCGACAACGGGGTAGTGGATCAGTTTGGGAAGGATTCGACGAGGAGACCCATGCGCTGTACTCGCGTGATGGCGATGATCCAGGGCCGGAGATCGGGATGCTGGAAGGGGATTGCCTCTCGAAGCCAGAGGCGGCGTTATCGGGTTACTCCCCTCCCACGTCCTACGTTGCTTTGGTTTTCGATTCCGCCGTGGGCGGTGGGCCCGCAATGGACCTAGCGAACCAAAATTCGCTCCATCCTATTGATTCAACGCCACAACTGCGGGCCAGCATAAGGTCTGCAAAACCCTTATTCGTCGGTTCGATCCCGACCCGCACCTCCAACCTCTTCCGCACGCTTCGCAGCCAGCACATCTTGCGCGTGCTCCGCCGCGGCCTTCACCAACGCCCACATCTTTGGATGACGGGGAATGATGTCGACTGGAAGCCCTTTGGCTTTCAGAGCGTCGGTCATTACCGGTCCAATCGATGCGATTGCGACTTTGGTTCTCAGCACTTTCTCGACCCCATCGCGGATCCCGAGCTCAGCCGCGACTTCTAATAAATGATCCAGTTGGATGGAAGAGGTGAACAGCACGACGTCACATTCACCGGCTGCCAAAGCCCGCGCGGCGGCGCGCAAGGGCTCGACGTCGGCCGGCATTTCCCAACGGTACAGCGCCACCGGAGTGACTGTCGCGCCCAACTGCTCAAGCGCCGAGTTCATCTCAACGTTCGGACGCCCGTACTCTTGCACTGCGATCCGCCGCTCAGACCTTTCGGCCACCGTAGATACGATTTCGCGCCAGGTGTTGGGCTCGCCGATGATCACCTGAGCCTGCAAGCCAAGTTGACGCAGCACGCCGATGGGCTTCGGTCCGCGGGCGACAATTGTGGCACGCCCAAGCGCTGCGGACAAGCGTTCCACGGGAATCTGTGTAATGACGATATCCCGTAAGAAAGCAAGTCCAACGCCGGTCATCAGAATGACCATGTCGTAGGCGCCGGCCTCCAGTTGTTCAACGAACTTGATGCCGATTTGATTGTCT
>JAYVEP010000149.1:0-30427 GCA_043749225.1 Acidobacteriaceae bacterium | reverse complement strand
TCCGTGCCTGCCGGAAAGTCGGCCGACGACAACGTTGAAGTTCGTCGCTGGGGCACGCCTCCCACATTTGATTTCACCGCCAAGCCGCATTGGGAACTGGGCGAGCAGTTGGGCATACTGGATTTGGAACGAGCCACCAAGCTTACGGGCGCGCGTTTTGCCGTCTATTGGGATCTCGGCGCCAAGCTTGAACGCGCTCTCGCCAACTTCATGCTCGACCTACATACGCGCGAGCACGGATACACGGAAGTCCTGCCACCGTATCTGGTGAATTCAGATTCGATGTATGGTACCGGGCAGCTACCCAAGTTCGCGGCGGACTTATTCAAAGTTCCGCACGGCGAACCCTCCGGAAAGAATGACTTGTGGCTGATTCCGACGGCGGAAGTTCCGGTCACAAATCTGTATCGCGGCGAAGTTTTAGAAGCATCACGGCTGCCGGTCAGCCTCACAGCCTACACGCCCTGTTTCCGCAGTGAAGCCGGGTCCTACGGCAAAGACGTGCGCGGCATCATCCGTCAGCATCAATTTCAGAAAGTGGAACTCGTCAAGTTCGCCCATCCCGAGCGTTCTTACGAAGAACTCGAAGCCCTCACTCGCGACGCCGAAACGGTCCTGCAAAAACTTGGCCTGCATTATCGCGTGATGGCGCTCTGCGCTGGCGACATGGGGTTCTCTTCCGCCAAGACTTACGACATTGAAGTCTGGCTCCCGGGCCAACAAGTCTTCCGGGAGATTTCTTCCTGTTCCAATTTCGAATCATTCCAGGCTCGCCGCGCCAACATCCGCTTCAAGCCCGAAGGTAAAAGCAAGACGGAGTTCGTCCACACACTCAACGGCAGCGCTCTGGCGGTCGGACGTACCTGGCTCGCGGTCCTCGAAAACTATCAACAAGCCGACGGAACGGTTATGATTCCAGAAGCCCTGCGCCCGTATATGGGCACAGACCGCATCACGCCCAAGAAGTTTTAGGTAGGTTAGAAACGCGAAAGCAGCCATTGAACGCTAGATCATTGCCAGCAAAGGGACGACGGCATAGACTTGGATCGCATTGATAACATTACGACTCTGCCCAGCGCTCCCGCGCAGCCAATGAATATTTGGCGCACAATTCGAGGTTATATTTGGTGGACGTACGAGCGGGGCAGCCTGCACTACGACATCATGGTCACCCTCATACTTGTGTTTGTTTTCTTGTCTCCGTATGTGTTGAATTTTAAGGACAAGCCTACCGAGCGCAATCCGCACGCTGTGGGCGTGACGGTGACTCCGGATGGTCAGGGTGGCTTGGTCTACCAGATCGCGTCTGCGGCCGTCCCAGGGGGCAAGGATGCGGATATACGGAGTGCTCTGCTGCGTGTGATTGAGCCCATTGCTGGCGAGGTTAGCATTACCAAGTATGAACCTGTCCGCGACGCCTCTGGACGCATCCAAAGCTACAGGGTCTGGGTCGAACGCTAGAAGGTTGCTGAACCCGGCTCTGAACTGGAAAGCCATTAAAATCATGAACTTACGAATTCATAGAGCCATTCTTGCCTGTATCTTGATCGCCCCTGTTGCGTTGTCCTCTAGAGCCTCGGCGCAAGCCAACAGCGATATCCTGGAGAAGGTTTTGACGCAGATGGATGCCGCTGCCAAGGACTTCCATACGCTGGAGGCCAGCTTCGTTTGGGACCAGTACACCAAGGTGGTCGACGAGACAGACACGAGCAAGGGAAAGATCTATTTCAAGCGCGAAGGGGGCCAGATGACGATGGCGGCGGATATTGCGGGAACTCCTCCCAGCAATGCTCCTAAGTACATTGTTTTCAGCGATGGCGAGGTCAAAATGTACGAGATGAAGATCGACAAGGTGACTTCGTACAAGGCTGGGAAGAATCGCGCGGAGATTGAGAGTTTTCTGGTGCTGGGTTTTGGGGGTCGCGGGCACGATCTGCCTAAGTCCTATGATGTGAAGTACTTAGGGGAAGAAAAAGTGCTGGGCGTGGAAACCGAAAAACTCGAACTTTTACCGAAATCTGAAAAGATGCGCGGCAGGTTTTCGAAAATAATTCTGTGGATCGATCTAAAACAGGGCATTTCGGTGCAGCAGCAATTATTCCAGCCCGCGGGGGATTTTCGTTTGGCAAAATACTCGGAAGTCCATTTGAATCAGAAGCTTCCGGATGGTGTCTTCAAACTGAAGACGACCTCGAAGACGCAATATCTGTCACCGCAGGGTTGAGAATCTCGCGACACGAACGGCGCATTTGGGACCACAATATGTAGTGGTACCAGGTAACCAGAAAGACAACGTACTTTTTCCTGAAAAATTAATGGGGTGCAATTTGGGTAAGGGCGCTATACTCCTGTTTCGGCCCGCGATTTACACGGCGTCCCTCAGGAGCTAAAGCCCGCGGGATTGTTGGCGTGGGACGGCACGACTGAAGTCGTGCCCTTCCCGCAGAGCATTTGGTGGGCAGGCGTTTGGTGTGCAAGCGTTTGGTGGGACAGGCGTTTGGTTTTCGTGGACCGGCGCGCTGGTTTGAAGAAGGCTGGGCGGGATTGATTTCTCAGTAGGTTCAGTATGGCGAAAGTCTTTACCATTCCCGTTGTACCGCTGGCTCTGCGCCGCCGCCGCGTGGCGGTGGGGGACAATCGCTATGTGGAAGGGCAGCGGATGATTGTGGAAGCGATGAAGTATCTGGCGCAAGCCGACCCAGTGGCGAACCGTCCGGCTGTGGAATTTCTCTCCGAACATTTCCGCACTCGGTTTCGCATGAGCGATTCTCCGATGTCGTAAGACCATTTGCGATTCGGTGATTTAAGGGCAAGCCCTTAGCGGTCTTTTCTGCGTTGTTTCAAACATCGGCAATTTCTTGTCGTGTTTCATAAAAAAAACTTATTGCGCCGAGAGTTTCGCAGCGTCCGCAGTTCTCGGGCTGGTGCGCGGTGAGAATGCCTCTCGGCGGAACCGTGGCATCCGAGGTAAGGGATCCTTCCGCTTCGCAAAGAACGCTCAGGGTCAGGATGACAAGCTTTATTGGTTAGATTGTAGCGGGGTGGCCCCTGCCGTTTGGGCGCTGCGATCAAAGGGACTAGAGCGGAATCCGGGATAGTGAAAAGTTGCGCCCTCAGGGGCTCAAGCCCGAATCTAGTTGGGCCCCGACGGCACGACTAAAGTCGTGCCCTTCCCGTGTTTGATTTGTACTCTACAGCAACTCGGAATCTGCTCTAGAAGTAGAACTTCAACGCTAGTTGCATGATGCGTGGGTCGCGGGCTTGCGTGACCTGGCCGAAGTTTGAGTCGCCCCCGTTGTGGTCTGGATTGAAGAACTGGGCGTGGTTGAAGGCATTGAATAGTTCCGTGCGGAACTCCAGCTGACGGGATTCGGAGAACTTGATCCGCTTTACGAAGCTGAGGTCGAAATTGTTGCGACCGGGGCCGTGGATATTGTTTCTGCCGGAGTTGCCATAGGTGAAGCTCGCTATGTTTGTGCAGTCATACGCTGTGGGATCAAAGTAAAAGTTGCCATCTTTTACCGGCGCGCCGAGGCATGTTGCGGTCGACGGGTTAAAGCTGTGGAGTGATTTCGGGTCGAACTTGTGAATCGGTCCGATGCGATCGGCTCGGTCAAGCCCTGTAGCTTCATGGCTGCTATCTGCGGTGGAGAAAATGGTGAATGGGCTTCCGGTCTGGAATTGCGCGATTACGTTCACCTGCCAGCCTTCCGAGAGTTTTTTCATAAATCCGCTGTGGAAGGGTTTGTCCCAAGGAATTTCCCAAAGGCCACTCATCACCAGGCGATGGCGAATGTCGAAGTTGGCTAACCCACGATCAAAGCGCTGGTCAAAGGGATTTGTGAAAGTGGAACTGTTGTAGCGGAAACCCGACTGCGTGTCGATGGTCTTGGCGAGCGTGTAGGCGCCTCGCAGGTTGAAGCCGTGACTGAAGCGTTTATCCACGGTGAGTTGAAACTGATGGCTGGCGCTGGTTCCGGCGCTACTGTTGGTGAGGAGTTGCTGGACGTTGGTCGGTGAGGAAAGGGGATCTGTGGGATCCGCGCACTGGGCTAAGGCGCGTGCGCAGTCGGCGTTGTAGTTGGATCCGTTGAAGTTGAGGCTCAATTCCTGCTGCTTCAGAATCGACGGCAGCGGCGGATTCAGGTCGTGGGTGATGGTCGCCTTGCGTGACAAGCTTCCTACGTAATAAGCCTCGACCAGGGTGTCTTTGAGTGCCTGAAACTGAAATCCAAAATTGAAGTTTTCGGAGTAAGGCGTACGGAAGTGCGGGTCGACGACATAGGCGAAGCTAATTTTTGGGATTGTGAAAGTTCCTGGGGGCTTGTTTCCGCTCGGGTAGGGGTTGGTCTGACCATTGGGTACAAACGGATCTGCTACGGCATCAACCCCGGCGGTAAAGCCGGATGGGTTGATATTGGTGACGAAGCCAAAGGGAGCTTGGCCGCCGAATTGCAAATTTAGAGCTCCATCTTCGATGTCGTAAAAGATTCCACCTCCACCGCGAACCACGAACTTGGCGGTCCCGAAGACATCCCACGCGAGGCCAAAGCGCGGCGCGAAGTTGTTCCGGTCGGGATAGGTAAGAGCAGAATTAGGGGTGCCTGGATCACCCGGATACAGGATGCCTTGTGGAGCAGCGGGGAAGCGGGTGGACTGCTTTCCCGGAAAATACCCCAAGATTTCATTGTGAATGTCGCGCAGAGGGCTGTTGTATTCATAGCGCATGCCATAGCTCAAGGTAAGGCGCTTGTTCAGCTTCCAGGAATCCTGGCCATAAAAGTGGAGCGAAGTCGTGCGAATGCCATAGACGGCTCGAGAAAACTGAAAATAGTTGTCGTAAAACCCGCCTACGAAATCCGCCAGTGCGCTTCCGGTAAAACCGCTAAAGTTTCCAAAATCAAAAATTCCGTTATTGTCGAAATCAAAAGCGAAGTTGTTGCGGACGCGGCGTATGTCGATGCCAAACTTCAAATCGTGCTTTCCCCGGGAATAGGAGATGTTGTCCTGCCCGTTGAAAGTGACGTCGTGAATCTTAGTGGGACCTTGCGGGTTAGGCCCGAGATTGAACGAGGTGGTGACCATAACGGGGGGCGCAGCTCCGGCAGGATCATCGGGGTTTAAGTTGGTGAAGCCGAGGGCGGAAGGGGGAGTTTTATCGTGGGGCGTGGCGGTCAAACCTGCATTTCGGTTGGCACCAAAAACAAACTCGTTGACCATATGAGGCGTAAATGTGTGCAGCCAAGAGACAGTAAAAAGCTGTCTCCGGATGGCATCGTCGAATCCGGAACCGACAGGCACGTTCCCGCCTGAGGTGGCTCCATTGACAAATTGATAAGGGAACGATTCTCGGAGGTCATCGAAAATGTAGGTGCCGTAGACGGTGTCGTTTTGGCCAAAGTGGTGGTCGATGCGGGTTACAACCTGATCTTCCTCGATGGGTGCAACGGGGGAAGATGTGAAATTGTTACCGGGTTTGTTGGGGAGGGGCAAGTACTTCGCTATGTAGTTCGCGATCACGGGATTAACAGGTACCTGGTTGTTCACATATGCGACGCCGGATGGATCGACCAACTGGGTGCTGGGTAACAGCTCACTAAAATCCCCTGTTCGTTCAGCGGGGTTCAACACTTCCAGTACTCTCGCCGTCTGTCCTTCGCGTTTGCGTTCTCCCTGTAAGCCAAGAAGAAAAACGTTTTATCTTTGCGGATAGGTCCGCCGAGCGTGCCGCCGAAAGTGTTGCGCTTGAAGGGTGTGACCGCTTTGGTGAAGTAGTCGGCGGCGTTGAGGGCATCGTTACGAAAAAATTCGAAGATGTCGCCGTGGAATTTGTTCTGGCCGGCTTTGATGACCTGATTTACAATCCCGCCGGAGGTTCGACCGTATTCCGCGCTGTAGTTGTTGATGAGGATTTTGAATTCTTCTACTGCGTCCGGATTGGGATCGACGACGGCGTTGTTGCCGAGGAAGTCGTTGTTGTCGGTGCCGTTGATGAGGAAGCTGATGGACTCGGAACGTTGGCCGCTGACCGAGAAGAGGTTGCCGCTGCCGTCGTCTTCATCCGCGGGGAAGACGCCTGCTTGTAGAAGGCCGAGCTGCAAGGTATCGCGTTCGACGAGAGGCAGATCGAGAATTCGGCGTTGCGTTTCGACGCTACCGAGAGTTGCGCTGACGGTGTCGACTTGAGTGACGTCGCCGGTTACCTCTACGACTTCTTTGAGTTCTCCTGTTTGCAGCGTTATATCGAGCTTGGCGTTCTGATTGATGTTCAACACGATGCCGCCGTGCACGTACTTGCGGAAGCCCTGCCGCTCGGCGGCAATTTGATAGTTGCCGATGGGCACCAAGGTGAAGGAGTACGCTCCGCCGCTATCTGTTTGAGCCGTCTTGGCCACGTTGGTGTCCGTGTTGGTAAGGGTGACCGCGACACCGGGGATTACCGCACCGGTGGAGTCTTTCAGCGTTCCGGAAATATTTGCAGTGACTTCGGCGGCGTGGATAGAGAACGAAAGAGCAGCGTTCAGAAAGAAAACGAAACACGCGAGGCGGGTCAATTTCATGAGGGGGCTCCTGGGAAAGCGAATTCCATAATTGAAACCAATGCGGCCTCTGCGGAGGCCGCTTGCTGAATTGCGACTGCTACAAAAAGCGCGCCACGAGGCAGGGGGTATGCGGCGCGATCCGCGACAACGAAATTTTGGCCTTCAGTTCCTTGGTTAGACATTCTGCAATTGATGGACCCATTTGGGCAAGCTTGAAAATCAAATAGTTGCAATCGCGATTTGCGGCGAAGGTGGGCAGTCTACGGATTTTAAGTGGACGATCTACGGATTTCAGTAGCTTTCGTTTGCTGGTCGCGCCCTTCTTGGTCCCGAGTACGCCAGCAGGCTGCGGCTGCCAGGATCACGGCGGGGTAGGCTTCCAGCGTGTAGCGCGGCTCGGGATTTTCGAGGCTGCCGAGGAAGAGAGTGCGCAATAGGAAAAACAGTAACAGTAGCCCAGCGTGTTGTGCAGTGAATTGAAATCGCCTTGGCTGGGTGGAAAATAGTTTCGCGAGCCCGAAGGCGGCTGTGATGAGGTATGCGAGATTCAGCACTCCAAGCCCTATTGAGGTTGCTGCCGAGACAGGGCCGTCGTCGAATTCCCACCAGCGCGTGTCGGCGGGGAGGAGTTCGGTGCGCGGGCGCAGCCACATGTCGGCCATGCGGAGGAGCGGCAGTCTGACCCAATAACGGAACGGAGAACGCTGGATGCGTTCCTGGGCGAGGGCTTCGAAGCGGGCGTCGAGCTCGGGAGAGAGGTCGTGGTCGGTGTTGTAGTCGTCGAGGATATCTTGTGTTTGCTGGAATTGCTGGTAGCTGTCGAAGGCGCGCTGGGGGAGTTTGTCGATGTCGAGTTCTTCGCCGGGCTCGGACCAGTAAAATTCTTCGGTTGAAACGTAGTCGGCGATCCAGGTTTTGGTCCAATGATTGAAGCCGTGGGGAACGAAGTCGTTGGGCATGTTGGCGTAGCGCGGGGCGAGTGGCTGGAAGAGACCAAAGGTGTGACTGTTACGGACCGTCCAGGGGAGGAGGCAGGCAAGCGCCGTTGCGCTGAAAGCTAGTGCGGTGGTGATTTCCTGTTTGCGTTTGCAAATCAGGAACAGGATTCCGAGATAGCCGCCGATGGCGGCGAGGAGGAGTCCGCCGTCGGGGCGGAGGAGGATGGCTGCTCCAGTCGCTAGGCCGACGGCGATCCAGGGGGCGAATTTGGTAAGGGAGTGCGGCTTCGTTTCTTGCTGCGGCATTTCGCGGACAGGAGTGTCCGCGCCACATAGACCTTGGATGGCGAAGTTTAGAGCTAGGGCTGTGAAGACGACTTCCAGGGTTTCGGTGAGAACGGCGGCGGTGTAGTTGGCTAAGAACGGACAGAGCGCGGTTAGGGCGAAGGCGGCTTGGGCGGGGCGGTCGTCAATAGTGCCCGATTTTGTTTTTTCGAACCAGCGCCGCGCGGCATCCGCCAACAGGAAGCATGTTCCAAGATCGCAAATCACTTGCAGAGTAATGACTGCGCGGTAATTCTCCATCCCGAAGAGCTTGAAGACGATGGCGAGGAAGGCGGGGTATCCGGGCAGGCGGATGAGTGTGGGAACGATGGTGCCGGAATCGGTCTGTCCGTAGATGCCGTGAGTGAGCCAATTTTTGGCGATGTCGGCGTAGAGGAGCGAGTCGGTGGTGACGTGCGCAAACTTGACTGCGAAGAAGACGCGCAGTGCGAGACCCGCGAGCGTAAATAGGAAGAAGAATCGGCGATGTCGCCGGAGAAGTTCGAGCACGCCTTGACTATAGCGCGGCGCAGGGCGCGGATGGAATGACTGCGCGAGTGCGGGGGGGAAGATCGAGTCGCAACGCTGGCCTCGAATTGACCCTGCGAGTCACGGGGACTTACGATGGAGGTTCTCGACCTCCATCATGGCCAAGCCAGTTTTTTATGATCCTCGCCGGGCGCGCTGGAAACGGCTGCGCCGCGTGTTCGACGTGCTGGGCGTCAGCATTTCGCTGCTGATTGTTTTCTTCGCGTACACCGCATTGAGAAGCGAGTCGCTGCCGCGGCTTGTTCTTCCCGTGGAAAAACATAAAAATCATCCGCTGACGGAGAAGGAAAAGGAAAAGGACAGAAAACGGCTGAAAGGCCAGCGCGGGGCGCATCGTAAGTCGAAATTGCCGGGATCGCAGGTTGCGCTGAACGGGGAAGAAGGCATCCGCGCGGCGTTTTATGTGACGTGGGATGCGGGTAGCTACTCGTCTCTGCGGGCTTACGCTAAGCAGATCGATCTTCTGTTTCCGGAATGGCTGCATGTGTTGAGTCCGGATGGGCATTTGCAGGCTACGACTTCGCGCAATGAGCTATTCGATGTATTTACGCAGAACGGCTTTCAGCCTGTTGACGACAAAGTGATGCCTTTCTTAAAGGCGTCCGCAGCCGAAACCGACGTGTTTCCGCTGGTCAATAATTTTGATCCGGTGAAAAACGATTTCGTGCCGAGCATTGCGGATTTCTTTGCGAGTGCGGACGGGCGTGCGAACTTCCGCAAGCAGATGCTGCAGTTCCTCGCGACCGACAAGTATCGCGGCGTGATGATTGACTTCGAGGCGTTTCCGGCCAGCGCTCATGCGAATTACAGAACCTTGCTGGCGGAACTAGCGGATGATCTGCACGCGCGCAACATGAAGCTTTACGTAGCGGTGGAAGCGCATAACGACGACTACGACTACGGAAAAACGGCGGAACATGCCGACGGTGTAGTCGTGATGAACTACGATGAGCATTATCCCGGCGGCACTCCCGGGCCGGTTGCGTCACAGGAATGGTTCACGGCGAATCTTGCCCGCGCGATTAACGTGATTCCGAAGAACAAAATTATTAGCGCCATCGGAAATTACGGATACGACTGGGCGGAAAAATCAAAAGCTACCAACGGCACGGAGATCAATCGCTCGGTGCAGGAGGCCTGGCTCGGCGCCAGCGATTCCGAAGAAGATATCGAATTCGACAGCGATGCGCTGAATCCTCATTACAGCTATCGCGATGACAATGGCCGGCGTCATGATGTTTGGTTTCTGGATGCGGTGACTGCGCTGAACCAGATGCGAGCCGCGCAAACACTGGGCATCGACACGTTTGCTCTGTGGCGACTGGGGGCTGAAGATCATTCGCTGTGGCGGGTTTGGGACGTTCCGGGCGAGGCTGCGGCGCCGGAAAAACTGAAAGATGTGCCTCCGGGGCAAGATGTGGATATGGAGGGTGAAGGCGAAATTCTCAACATTGAGGAGGAGCCCAGCAATGGTGTGCGTCGCGTAACTGTGGATGCGCAGAGCCATCTCATTACAGATGAAGCGATGACTTCGCTACCTTCGCCGTATCGCGTGGCGCAGTATGGGGCGAACGCGAAGCAAATTGCGATTACGTTTGACGATGGCCCCGATCCGGAGTGGACTCCAAAAATTCTCGATGTGCTGCGGAAGGAAAATGTGAAGGCCACCTTCTTTGTAATTGGCCTGGAGGCGCAGAAGTTTCCATCGCTTACGCAGCGGATTTATGGCGAAGGTCACGAGATTGGGAATCACACTTTCACGCACCCGGACATTAGTGTGATTTCGGCCCAGTTGATGAAATTGGAACTGAATCTTACCGAGCGCCTGTTTGCCAGCAGCGTTGGCATCAAGACAATTCTGTTCCGTGCGCCCTATTCGGTGGATCAGGAGCCCGATACTGCGGATCAGGTGAAGCCGCTGGAACTCACGCAGAGCCTGGGGTACATCACGGTGGGCGACCGCATTGATCCCAATGATTGGCGCACGAATCCGTCGCGGTCGGCAGAGGAAATAACGGCGGAAGTTTTGCGTCATCTTCCGCCTTGCGGTCCGAACCCTGGTGCGTGCGGGAATATTTTGCTGCTGCACGATGGTGGTGGCGACCGTCACGCTACCGTGGAGGCCTTGCCCGAAATCATTGCGGGCATTCGCGCGCGGGGCTTTGAACTTGTGCCGGTGAGTCAGTTGCTGGGCAAGACTCGCGCGGAAATCATGCCACCGTTGAGCGCGAACGAACGCTGGGTGGCGCGGGTGGATTGGTTCGGCTTCGCCATTGGGGAATTTGTGATGATGGCGATTCCCGCTATTTTCTTCCTGGGCGATATTTTGATGACCGGGCGGCTGGTGTTCGTTGGGATGCTGGCAATTTTTGATCGCCTTCGCAAGAAAGTGTATGCCTCGCCGAAAGTTCTGGCTGCATTTCGTCCGAATGTTGCGTTGCTGATTCCGGCTTACAACGAAGAGAAAGTCATTGAACGCACGATTTTGGCGGCGCTGGATTCCGACTATCCCAACTTGCGCGTGATTGTGATCGACGATGGTTCCTCCGACAACACGCTGGAGTGCGCGCGCAAGGCGTCCCCGCTCCAGGTGGAATCGGGGAAGCTCGTGATTCTTGCCAAGCCGAATGGCGGGAAGGCGGATGCGCTCAACTTTGGTCTCGAACATTTACGTCCGGACGAAATCATTTTCGTTGGCATGGATGCCGACACGATGATCGCGAGCGATGCTGTGTCCGCGCTGGTTCCACATTTCATCAATGAGAAGATTGGCGCCATGGCGGGCAACGCCAAGGTTGGTAATCGCGTAAATCTTTGGACTCGCTGGCAGGCGCTGGAATACATCACGAGCCAGAATTTTGAACGTCGAGCGTTGGATGTACTAGGCGCGGTAAGTGTGGTACCCGGTGCGATTGGAGCGTGGCGAGTGTCGGCCGTGCGAGAGGTCGGAGGCTACCATCGAGACACGGTGGCCGAGGATGCCGATCTCACGATGTCGCTGCTTGGGCGCGGCTATCGCGTGGAATATGAGGATCTCGCGCTGGCGTTTACGGAAGCGCCGGATAACGCGAATGGGTTGATGCGGCAGCGTTTCCGCTGGTCGTTCGGCATTCTGCAAGCAGTTTGGAAACATCGCGGCGTGATGGGGAGCAAAGGCGCGCTGGGCTGGGTGGCCTTGCCAAATATCTGGATTTTCCAAATTATTCTGCCGCTCATCTCTCCATTTATTGACATCATGTTTGGCGTGGGCTCGATCTGGTATTTGATCAGCCGCTATTTCCATCCCGAATCGACTGACCCGACGTATTTCAAGAAGCTGCTGTTTTTCTTCCTGGCGTTTCTCGTCATAGATTTTCTGGCGTCGGCGATTGCGTTTGCGCTGGAGCGGCGGCGGCCGGAAACGAGTGAGGATCATTGGCTGCTGACGCAAGTGTGGATGCAACGGTTTGCTTACCGGCAATTATTTTCGGTGGTGCTGTTCAAGACCGTGAAGCGGGCGCTGGATGGGCTGCCGTTTAGCTGGGATAAATTGGAGCGCACGGCCGAGGTGAGTCACGCAGGCAGCAAGTGACCGACAGCCGCTAGTCTGCGGTTCCCGGTGCTAAAATAGCTTGTTCTTTTACTAGTCCCGCCCGGGACGGAATCAACTCGAGGTTTTCTTTATGGCCACACTGGAAGCTCCTCCGATGCCGCTGGTTTTGCACCAAGGTCCGTTCATGATCGAGCCGATGATCGATTTCAGCAAGGAAGAAAATCAGCGCAAGATGCGTGCCGCGCTGGATAAGGTTCGCGCTGAGTTGGGCCGCGAGTATGACATGGCCATCGGCGGCAAGCGCATCAAGACGCAGGGAAAGATTCGCTCCATCAATCCCGCGCGACCTTCGCAACTGGTGGGACTGCACCAGAATGCGGGCGCGGCGGAAGTTGAGCCAGTTATGCAAGCCGCGTTGCAAGCTTTTCCCGCGTGGAGCCGCCGGTCACCTGAAGAGCGTGCCAGCTTTGTGTTTCGCGTGGCCGATATTATTCGCGAGCGCCGGTTTGAATTCTGCGCGTGGCTGGTGTTTGAGGTTAGCAAAAATTGGGGCGAAGCCGATGCCGATATCGCCGAGACCATTGATTTCTGCGAACTTTATGCACGCGAAGCGATGCGCATGTCGAAAGTGGAAACGCCAGCCCAGTTGCCGGGTGAGCGTGATCGTCTGATGTATATTCCGCTGGGCGTGGGCGCGGTCATTCCGCCGTGGAATTTTCCGTGCGCGATCATGGCTGGGATGACGATGGCTTCCATCGTGATGGGCAATACGGTTGTGCTGAAGCCTTCGCACGATGCTCCGACGATCGCGGCGAAGTTTTTTGAAGTGTTGGAAGAATGTGGATTGCCAGCAGGTGTAGTGAATTTTTGTCCCGGCTCCGGTTCGACCTTTGGCGATGCCATCGTGGGCCATCCGAAGACGCGTTACATCGCGTTCACGGGATCGAAGGGCGTTGGCTTGCACATCAACCAGCGCGCAGCCGAGCAGCAGCCCGGTCAAGTCTGGATCAAGCGCACGATTCTGGAAATGGGTGGCAAAGACGCCATCGTTGTTGATGCCGATACGGATGTGGATATTGCCGTGGAAGGCGTGGCGCAGGCGGCGTTTGGGTATCAGGGGCAAAAGTGCTCCGCTTGTTCGCGCGCGATTGTAGACGAAACAATCTACGACGAATTTGTGGCCAAATTAAAGACGCGAGTGGAGAAAATTACTGTCGGCGATCCGGCGGAGAACGCCAACATGGCGGCCGTGATCAGCGAAAGCGCGATGAACAAGATTCTCGGCTACATCGAACAGGGCAAGAGAGATGGGCGCCTCATCACCGGTGGTGGTCGCGCAACAAGTCTCGGCGAGGGTTATTTCATCCAGCCTACTGTCATTGCCGATATCGCTCCGAAGTCAACTTTGGAACAGGAAGAAATCTTTGGGCCGGTGCTGGCGGTAATCAAGGCCAGGAATTTCGATCACGCGCTGGAAATTGCCAACGACACCGAATTCGGACTTACCGGCGCCGTTTACGCGAACTCTCAAGAAAAGATTGATCGCGCCATTCAGGAATTCCACGTCGGCAATCTCTACATCAATCGCAAATGCACGGGCGCCATCGTCGGTGCGCATCCGTTTGGCGGATTCAATATGTCGGGCACGGATTCGAAGGCGGGTGGGCCGGATTATTTGTATCTCTACAGTCAGGGGAAGTCTGTGGGGGAGAAACTGCGGTAGGCGAGTGGCTCGGCCTACTCTTCCCGTACCAGCCAGTCCAGCGCCTCATCCCGATTCGAGAACGTAGGAAGATCGCGTTGCGCAAAGGTTTTCATGTTCTCGTAGAAGATATTGGGAAGTCCTTCTGTGCCGACCCATGCCGACCGCTTCAGATGCGGGCGGTCTAGAACGACCGCGACTTTCAGTTGCTCAATATTCTTGCGGTCAAAAGTAGATCCGGTGAAATCAGCCAGTAAAAGAACCGAGGCTTCCGGTTCCCGTGTCACAAACGCCGGAACGAGCTTGGCGGCCTTGTCAAGTTCTCGCGGCGAGCAGTGCGACAAGTCCGCCAGCAGAACCACCTTGCTGCGATCAACGATGAAACGGATGCGCTCTTCAGGAGATGCCATGGCTCCTCGAACTGCTCCCGTGGGATTCATGCGGGGAAATTATGTGCTCGCGGAGGCTGGAAAGCAAGGCCTTTTCCGTCGCGATGCCAGGGCTATTGCCGTTGATCCCGTCTCCGGAAGCATTCCGGTACATGGTCGTCGACCAGCCCGGTCGCCTGCATAAAAGCGTAGCAAATCGTCGAGCCCACAAACCGAAACCCGCGCTTTTTCAAGTCCTTACTCATGGCATCGGATTCCGCCGTCGTCGCCGGTACTTTGTTGCCGACATTCACCTTCGGCTTGCCGCTGACAAACCGCCAAATATAGGCGTCAAAGCTGCCGAATCCTTCTTGCACCTGGAGAAAGGCTTTTGCATTGCCGACAGCCGAAGCCACTTTCAGCCGGTTGCGCACAATACCTGGATCGAGGAGTAGTTTGCCCTGCTTGGCCTGGTCAAACCGGGCGACTTTCTTGGGATCGAATCCTGCAAAGGCTTTGCGGTAGTTTTCGCGCTTTTGCAGGATGGTGTCCCAGCTTAGCCCGGCTTGCGCGCCTTCCAGAATGAGAAATTCAAAGAGCGTGCCGTCATCGTGGACCGGCACGCCCCATTCTTCGTCGTGATAACGAATGGCTAAATCGTTCTTCGCCCACCCGCAACGAATGCGTTCTGGCATAGCTATTTCTTCTTTTTGCGAACTGCTCCGCCGGAAACTGCGCGGTTCAGCGCGGCAATCAGGGTTGCAGCCGAGGCTGGCATCCCGGCCTTGCCTTCACGAACGATTTCTTTGGCGGCAATGCTCCTGCCGTACAGCTTTTCGTTGGCGCTGGGATCCGGGCGCAGCGTCGAGCCTTCCAGGGAAATTCCAGCAAACAATCCGCGCGCACGCGAGTAGGAGAGCATTTCCGCGCGCATCCAGGCATCCGTGGCTGCCGCCGCGGTGCGTCCTTTAGGGCCTGCCGCTGCGGAGGCGTCCGCACCCAGCTTCACCTTGCTGCTGAGCAGCGAATCCACGCCCCGGTCATTCATCACCAGGATCACAAAATCGGTAGCCTGCCCGCCCAACTGGAAGCCAATGTTGCCGCCTTCGAGGGCGACCATCGACGGGGAGGACCAGCGGCCTTTGAAGTCGGAGCCACCACGGCACGTCATCACGCCGCGACCGTAGCTACCGCCAATGCCAATCGCTAGCTTCTTGACCGATGGCAGCACTACGACACAGGTCGCCTTTTTCAGCAAATCGGCGGGAATGTTGTCTGGAATGCCAAGGATTTCCTGCAGCACGACTCCGGATTCCTTCACCCGGTTCACTTCTCTCTTATCCGCAGCCAGCACGGGTAAGGCCAGCGACGCAATGACCAGCGATAGACCTAACATCGATGCGAATAGCTTCTTCATAAGCTCCTCCTAAAGGGACTTGGGCCGACTGCATTGTGGGAGGATACCAGCCTACTAGAAACAGCCCACATCGGGAAATTAGACACGGGGAGCGTGTACTTGTGGGTCTACTCAAAGCGGGGTCGAAAAGGCGAAAATTTGAGGTGGCCAGCGCTCAGCCCGTAATACTACGTAAAGCGTGTGTTTTGATGAGTATCCGAAGCCATACCTTAAGGAGGGTGCTCCTTTGTAACTTGGCACTGTGGGTGCAAGCACCTACAGTGTGACAGGGCTCTGGTCCACACGCGGCCTTCGGCCCGTGTGCGCATCTAAGGTGTTGAGTGCTTTATGCGTGCCAATTTCATCAGTAGAGGAAGTCTAGAAGAATGAAGTACGGAATTCATATCGCGCGCTGGGGAATGCTTTTTGCTGCGACTGTAACCACAGGTTGGGGCCAGGTTCCGTCCGGTACACAGATGTCCGGTACACAGATGTCCGGAACACAGATGTCGTCCGGCCCGATTTTAGCCAACGCGATTGCGTCAAATCACGCTGCGGTCGTGGAGTCTGTCGCCGCAACTTCCGGGGATAGTCAGAGCTTTACTATTAAGAAGCGCGTGGATGAAGTCCATTTACTGTTTACGGCAACCGATAAGCATGGTCATTTTGTAAATACGCTGGTGCAGAATGACCTGGCGATTCTGGACGACCACAAGTCCCCGCAAGCGGTAGTAAATTTCCGCCACGACACCGATCTTCCTCTCGAAGTAGGGTTGCTGGTGGACGTGAGTGGCTCGATCCGCTCGCGCTTTGCCTTTGAGCAGCAATCCGCCATTGATTTTTTGCACCGCACATTGCGACAGGGTTCCGACAAGGCGTTTATTGTTGGCTTCAACAGCCGCTGGCAGATGACGCAGGATTTTACCGATAATATGACGCTGCTCTCGCAAGGAGTTCATCGCCTGCGTTCCGGCGGCGGCACGGCCCTCTACGACGCCATTTATAAAGCCTGCCACGACAAGCTTATGGATTCAGCGTCGAGGGACCATCCAGTGCGCCGCGCCCTGATCATTCTCTCCGATGGAGACGACAATCAGAGCGACGTAACCCGCGAGGCTGCCATGGAAATGGCGGAGCGCGCGGAAGTAATTATCTACACGATTTCGACCGATGATAGCCCGACGGTTCAGCGTGGTGACCGCGTACTGCAACAGTTGGCAGACGCCACCGGCGGTCGGTCCTTCTCTCCGCTCAAGGACAAGGACGTTGCGCGCTCGTTCGCCGCTATCCAGGACGAGTTGCGCAGCCAATACATCATTTCCTACAAGCCGGCTCAGTTCGATGCCGATGGACGCTACCGTAGCATTGAAATCAGTTCGCTCAAGAAAGACCTCTCCATCCGGGCTCGCAAGGGCTATTTCGCGCCGCGGCAGTAAGCCATTTACCACGAAGTCCCTGAGACACGGAGAAGCGTCTTTTAGGGATTCATTGCCCAAAGGGATTTCTCAGCGTCTCCGTGGTGCGAACCTTAGGCGGGATTATTTTCTCGGCGTTCCCAGCGTTCCAGCACATCCAGAATGAATTCGGCCCGTCCGCGCAGGCGATCCAGCGATTCCAGGATGGCAGCCGCCAGGTGGGTCAGGCTGTTTTGCTCGAGTTTGAAGAAGATTTCGTCCGCTTCCTCGCCCGACGTTTTCGCCATTTCCAGCAGGTATCGCAGAGCATCTGCATGAGGTTTGGCCAGAGTAGGGGACTTGTGACGTTGCTTGAGTTCGTCGTACTCGGTGCCCATGCGGGTAAGGATGGCTACAATGCGCACCAACATGCGAACGGTCTCGCCGCGCAGGCTGTTTTCACCAATAAAGTCGGCACAGAAGGCCTCGGCTTCGGGTCGGGTCAGCACCAGGTTGAAGGAGCGCATGGGAACCACTTCCCGGACCGTAGAATCGGCCGCCAGCATAAAGGCGCGGATGGAGTCGGCTACACTCTGCAGGCGCGGTTCCTCCTGCTTGCAGTCATAAGCCAAGGCCACTGGACGCAAGGCCGGAGCCGCAGCGGCCGATGCTGTGGACCGCGCGAAGTTCGGCAACGTGATCGAGGGTGCTGAGCTGGGCGCCGGAATGTAACTTGGGCGCGCCGGGCGCGGTGTGTGGCTCGCGTTGGGTTGCTGCGATTCCAGAGCTTTTTTTACTTGCAACATGCGCTGAAAGCGCTCTTGCGCAATGTTGTATTCCGTTCCTAAGACCTCATCCTCTTCCATCGCCGCCACGTCATCGACGGTGACGTCGCCGTCCAGGCGTTTATGGGAATTACTTCCCTCGCGCTGCATGGTTCGGGCAAAGCCCTTGATTTCGCGTGCGGCATCGCGGAACAGCGATTGGAAACGCGATCCCAGCGTGACGTTATAGGTGGCGATGCTATTCAACACAGCTGGATGGTAAAAGTGGTCACCCAGGAGCTGTTTCAGGCGGCGGCCACGCTGCACAATGGCCAACTCCATGATTTCGTCAAAATCGCCCAGAGTTTCGGCTTGGTCGCGCAGGGAATCCAGTTCGTAGAGGAGAAGGGCCGTCTCTTCCTGTAGCTGGACCGACTCGGCGTCTCCTAGAATTTCCATCAGCGCAATCTCAAAAGGAGACATGGGGACGACGCCGTCGAGAGCCATGCCACGGCTTTCCCATTGCCCGGCTACGCGCGGGTTGCGGTAGAGAAATGTGGCGGCAAAGTCGATCTTGTCACGATCCGCGGCGTTGGGATTGGCCTTACGGGCGTAGTAGCGCAGCAGGGCTTCTGCGACCTCAGGGTCACCGTCAGCTGCCATTCCGTGCCGCAGGGCTGCTGTGGTGACAGCCAAGTCCAACAGGCGCAGCCAGCGCCGCATGCGCTCCACTGTGTCGTTGAGGTCAATATCCGGCTGGCTCAGCGCATCCGCCTCGAGTCCCTTGGGGACGAGTAACTGGTCGGCAAGAGACTCCTCCAACAGCTTTTGATAGAAGCTGTGGACGGACCCCAGAATTGCGAGTTCCCACTTCGGATCGTCGACCATTCGATTATGCCAGTGGACGGAACTCCCCCTGACGCGAGAATTACGCCGGAAAAACCGCCACCATCAGTACAAACCAAATCACGAGGCGGCACAAGAAGCGGAGTAACCTTGCAAGGTACGACAGTAACCAGGACGTCCTGCAAAGTGCCAATCATGTAGTTCAGGCGTTTGCTTGCAAGCAGGGGCTGCTGATTTTCGGGGAGGACGGAGATGGCCAAGTGGGCTCAGAGGTACCTAGTTCGGCTCCCAAGGGCTCTACACGCTTTGTTTTGAGGGGCTTCCCGTGATATAACCCCCCAGAGCACGGGAATTTGTTTTTGCAATCCCACTGTGCATACCGCCCTAGGCGGATTACAGTAGTGAGAGAGATTTGCTGCGTAATGACGCAGCATGAGGAGGCACTGTGGACGAAGCACGGACGGGAAAGCGATTCCCGCTGGAGCTGCCCATTCGGGTTCATCGCGGCGACACTACAGCCGATTACAAAGGTACGACCGGAAACCTGAGCGCGGCGGGTGTCTACATTCGCGCCGACGAGTCGTTTGAAGTGGGCAACCCGGTGGATTTGGAGATTGTTCTACCTGCCAGCGCAACCGGCGGGAAAGAAGCGATCCTGCAATGCCGAGGCCGGGTCGTTCGCACCGACCATCTGGAAGACGGCAAACCAGGCGAAACGCGCGGCGTAGCTTGCGTGATCGATACTTACGATTTAGTACGCAAAAATTAGGCGGAGAGGAAATCGAATGCTGAAACTGATTCTGGCGGACAATCAAGCCATATTTCGAGCCGGCATAGCCAAGGTTCTCGCCGTCGAAGACGAGATGCGCATTGTGGCGCAGGCACAAACGGCTGAACAAATGTTCATGGCGCTCGACAAGTTTAAGGCTGCAGTCCTAGTCGTAGCGGGAGGCTTCATCAGCGACTTCCACTCTGTCGCCGAAGCTACCAACAACGCGAAGACGCGCCTGATCGCGCTAGCTGATACCGGCGAAGCTGCCTCGAAATACGTTGGCGCGGGCGCTCACGGCGTCATTTACCGCAACGTCACCAGTTCCGCGCTCGTGGATTGCGTGCGCAAAGTGGCTCGCGGAGAAACCTGGATTCAGGATGTTGCCGTTCCCAGCGAACTGACCGAGAACGATATGGTCGGTATGCGCGTTCGCGACCGCCTCACAGCCAAGGAACTTCGGATTGTCGCTCTGATTGTGCAGGGCTACAAAAACAAAGAAATCGCCACCCAGCTTGGGACGACCGAGCAGGTGATCAAGAACTACCTGCGCAACGTCTACGACAAGATTGGTGTCTCGGACCGGCTAGAATTGGCGCTGTTTACCATTCATCACCGTATTTTGGCAGAGGCCGCGGCGGCAACGACCGCGCCACCGGTTCCGACGCCGCAGAATATCGGCGCGTAAAGTTCAAGGGATTCACAAGAAAACGCCCTGGCGAAAACCAGGGCGTTTTGCTTTTGTGAAACCAAATCGGCTCTACAGCAGCGCCGAAGGCCGCCGCACCCAATCTTTTTTCTTGTCTTTCGCGATGCCTTCCATGTCCTTCACATAAGCGCCTGCCTGCGTCAGAACATGATGGAGATCGTTGCCCACGCTGATGAAGGTAAAGCCCTTGTCGAGAAATTCGCCGACGCGTGAGGTGCCGAACAAGAACAGTCCCAGAATGATTTTATTCTTGCGCGCTTCATCCACCAGCTTTTGCGTCGCCGCCTGCAACTCGGGAGACGTATACATTTCCGGGAACTTGTATTTCACGTAAAGCCCCATCGACATGCAGAGATCGTTCTGTCCCAGGAACAACATGTCCACGCCTGGTACCGCCGCAATCTCCGTCATGTGCTCGATGCAGGAAGCGGTTTCCACTTGCAACGCGACGATGATGTTGTCGTTCGCCGAGCCAGCGTAGCCGAGCAGCCCGCCTTTGTTCATGCTGCGCTGCGGAAAGTAGACCGAGCGCGTTCCCGCCATCGGATACTTGGTGCAGCTAATGGCCTGCCGAGCTTCTTCGGCAGTGTTGATGTAGGGCACCAGAACGCCGTCCGCACCCAGATCGAGAGCCTGTTGAATGCCGGCGCGGTCGCTATATCCAGCTACGCGGACCATCGACTTGGCTCCACCGCTGGCGATCGCGCACAGCATTGCCGAGAGCTTCTCGTAGCCCATCGGGCCGTGCTGGGAATCGACCAGCAGCCAGTCATAGCCGCTGTGGGCGACTTGCTCGGCAACCGTTGGACTATGAGAATTGAGGAACAAGCCCATCTTCGGCTTGCCATCGCGCATCTGTTGCTTAAATTCGGCGCCAGTAAGGGCGTTTTCAGACATAAGAGTTCTCCTGGTGAGTTAGATAATTTTGGCCGGATGACGGCAAACATCGTCAATTGTTGTGAGGAGCATTATAGCGGAGACGCGGAAGCTGACGAGTCGGCTCGCCACGAAGGTGAAAGTACTAAGAAAGTTAATGGCGGAGGGAGAGGGATTCGAACCCCCGGTACCCTTTCAGGTACAGCGGTTTTCAAGACCGCCTGTTTCAACCACTCACACATCCCTCCGCGTGAGTGCTGTTCACAGACTATCAGCAAGCCCCAGTTTTTCAACCTTGTGGGAGAGACTGTAGAATCATTTTTCTCTCAAACCATGCAGAAACGCATTCTAGGTCCAACCAGGATGGAGGTGTCGGCCCTCGGTTACGGCTGTACCCAGTTGACGACGCTTACCGAACGTCGGGACGCTGTCGCTCTTCTGGAGCACGCTTTCTCCGAAGGGATCACGCATTTTGATGTAGCGCGGGCGTATGGTTTCGGGCGCGCGGAAGGCATCTTGGGAGAATTTCTGCGAGGCAAGCGCGACCAAGTCACGGTTGCAACGAAATTTGGATTGCAGCCGCCTTCCGGACTGGCTGGAAATCGCCGCGTGATTGATGCCGCGAAAAAGTTGCTGCGCCCTTTTCCCTGGCTGCTGCAACGCGCTAAGAATCAGGGTTCAGCGATGGCTAAGGCTGGAATCTTTACGCCCGAAGTTGCAGTGGAGAGTCTGGCAACTAGTTTGCGAGAATTGGGCACGGATTACGTCGACATATTTTTTCTGCATGAAGCAACTGTCGCCGATGTGGCGAATGAAGCGCTGATCGAAGCTCTGCAAGCTCAGGTCGCAAAGGGAAAGATCAGGCTACTAGGGATCGCCTCGGGGTTTGAAAAGCTGAAGGGCGACGCGAGTTTGCTTCCCGCGCAATATCAAGTGGTTCAGTTCGATGACAATGTTGCTTCTCGGAATTTGGCCAAGTTAGCGCATCACGATGATCGGGCTGTTATCTTGCACAGTATTTTCAATCCCTTCAAGTTGCTGCAAACCTCGGTGCGAAACACTCCGGATAAAGTGCGAGCTTTCCAAGCACAAACTCAACTCGACCTTACTGATTCGCGCGTGCTCGGGTCGTTACTGTTGCACTATGCGATACAGGCGACCTCCGGCCCAATCTTGTTTTCGAGTGCCGATGCCGCGCGCATAACGGCGAATGTGCGGGATGCTTCCACGGGCGGCTACGACGCAGCCCAGATGCAAGCCTTCACGGCCTTTGTCGATGCTTGCATGGCGGCGCAACCCGCAAGTTCATGATTGTCGATCTCAACTCGGTGCAGGATGTTCCAGAATTGGTCTGCGACGTCTGCATCGTCGGTGCGGGCGCGGCGGGTCTCGCTATTGCCACCGAACTGCTTTCGACGCACAAAAAGATAGTTGTGCTTGAGAGCGGAAGCCTGGATGCCGAACCGGCTACGCAGGCTCTCTACGATGTGGACATCAGTGGTTTGCCGTATACGGGAGCTATGCAGGGCCGTTTTAGGGTTTGCGGCGGATCAACTACAAAATGGGGCGGGCAGGCTCTGCCGCTGATGCCGTCCGATTTTGAGAAACGCGACTGGGTAGCTAACAGCGGGTGGCCGATTCAGTTTGACGAGCTGAAGGCTTATTACGAACGTGCCTGCAAGTTCCTGATGGTTGACAACAAGAACTTTGACACCGATCTGTTTGAGTATCTGCCGGCGCAGGCTTCGATTTTCGATCCGCAAAAAATCTGGTATCACTTTTCGAAATGGAGTCCGAAGCCGAGCTTGCGAGAGACCTATCTTCCGGGTCTCCGCGATTCCAGCGAATGTACTCTGCTGCTGCATGCCAACGTGACGAACATTGGTTTAGAGGAGAATCTTGGCCGTGCCAACGCTGTCGTCGTGCGCTCGCTCGGCGGACGCAGTGCTACGGTGTGGCCGCGTCATCTGGTTCTTTGTGTGGGAGGCATTGAAACAGCCCGGCTTTTGCTGGTGAACAATTCGCAACAAAAGAGCGGCCTCGGCAATCAGCACGATTTGGTTGGGCGTTTTTTTCAGGATCATCCCAACGCGCAGGTTGGCTGGGTCAAGAGCAAGAATCCGGCGCGAGTGCAGAAGCTATTGAACGTGTTCCATAAACGTGGTTTGAAGTATTCGGTACGTTGCACTGCGACGCCATCCTGGCAGCGCGAGCATCGGACGCTGAATGCTTCCATGGGCGTCACGTTTGTGCAACAAGGCACGCAGTTTGAGGATTTGCGCGACGTTCACGCGGCATTGCGGAGCCGGAAAATTTCTGCTGAAGTCTTTCGCAAACTACTGCGGATTGCGGCCCACCCGGGTCAGGTCGCGTCGCCCATCTGGCACTATCTCGCCAAGGGGCGAAGCTTTGCGCCGGGAGCGGGATTGCAGGTAGGGCTCACCTGCGAGCAGGAGCCTGATCCTGAAAGCCGCATCTTGCTCGCAAACAAGTTGGATGCCCTGGGGATGCCTCTGAGCGATGTGCGGTGGAAGGTAACGGACCTGACGCTCTACACGTTGCGTCAGTTCGCGAAGCTGCTGCGGGAGCAATTTCGTGCTGCGGGTTTGGGGGAGATTGAACTCGACGCTTGGCTGCGGGATGATTTGCCGAATAATTCCGGTTACGCTGCCGACTGGCGAAGTCACATCTCCGATCAATACCACCATATTGGAACAGCGCGTATGAGCGACTCTCCGCGGGCAGGCGTAGTGGATCGCGACTGTCGCGTGCATGGGATTTCGAATCTCTACATTGGCAGCAGCGCAGTGTTTCCGACCAGTGGGCATTCCAATCCGACTCTGACAATTCTGGCGCTAGCCATGCGGCTGGCCGACCAGCTCAAGCGCGAGCTGGCGTAAGGGGTGTGGCTTGCTCCAAGCTCTCGTCGCGTTTCGTGGGCAGAGGTTTGTTCAGGAACGGGCGTTCGCAAAAATACCAGAAGATAGCGCCAATCGCGCAGATGAAGGTAAGTCGAATCAGAAACTCGAAACCTGCGGGAACTCCCCATTGAATGAGTTTGCCGGCAACCATCGACGACGCCCTTAGATTGCATTGCTGCGTAAGGTAGAGGCTGTAGGACGTGAGCCCGAAAGTTCGCAGCATGCGGCCCAGCCAACTTGCAGCTAACGCCTGGTCCCAGCGGCGCAAGCCCAGCAGCAATAGGGAAAACCCGCTGACAACAATCCATTCGAAGTACAAAGAGCGGGAGTCGGGGATGCGCAGATGATTCTCGAAAATCGCAAACGCCAGCAGGAAAACAATTCCCGCGTCAATGCAGATACGAAGGCGGGAATCCGCTATACGGCTTAGGCGGTAAAACACTAACGAACCCAGCGCGAATGGAACCCAATATTCCAAAAAGAATCCATAGCAGACGGAGGGGTAAAGAAGATTCCATATGAATGCGGGAACCGCGAGCGCGGCCACGAAGGGAAGCAGATCTTTCCGGAGCCAGGCAGCGGTCAGCAGTAAGACACCGATGACAATATAGAACTGTTCTTCATAGTTCAGGGACCAGTATCCTGCAATGAACAGCGTGGGATTGTTGAAGGGCGCCGCAGCCGGATGCCAGATCAGAGACAGCCACTGCGTTAGCGTGAGGTTTTGAACCCACGCCACGGTCGAATGAGAAATCTGATCTTCCATTCCCGATCGCAGCTTCCAGATTCGCGTGGCTAAGAAATAAATCAGAGAGAAGAAGTAGGGAGGATAGATGCGGCGCAAGCGCCTCCACATGTAGCCCGAGGGGCCAACCCGGTTCCGGCGGCAAGATTCAGCGCTCGCTGTGATGCAATAACCGGAGATTACGAAAAAAACGAGAACCGAGGCCTGTCCAAGGCGAATCTGCGATCCGATATCCAGGTGAAAGACGACGACCCCCAGCGCCGCGAGGCCTCGCCAGGCATCCAGCATCGAGTATCGGCCATCCCAAAGACCTGCTGGGGGCCGCAAAGAGTGATTCTGATTCATCGGGATATTAGAAAGAATAGCCCGTGTCAGCAAAATATGTTGCTTTGGGAACAAATTTCCAAATCTATCAGGTAGCCCCACCATGTAACGGGGTGATCACCTTTTTGGCGCACGGCGACGCTTTGGTCTACAATTCGAAGGTATGGATTCACTCCTGGTGAAAGCCGAGAAACGTGTCTCCAACTCTATCCCTAGAAGCTCGAAAACGAAGGAGCATTTAACCCCATGAAGAAGCTGATTGCGATGCTGTTTGCGCTGGCACTGACCTGTTCAATGGTTGCGTTTGCTCAAGACAAACCTGCCGATGAGAAGAAGATGGACAAAATGGAAGACAAGATGGAAAAGAAGCACAGGAAGCACCACAAGCATCACAAGAAGGACAAGATGGATAAGATGGATAAGATGGATAAGATGGACAAGATGGACGCGCCCAAGAACTAACAAGTTAGGCGCACAATTCAGCCCCGGCTTCGGCCGGGGTTTTTCTTTTGGGCAACGAGGCGACAAGATTCAGCGGCTTCCCACCCCTCCGGCGTTCCCTAAAGGAACGCGCCCCGCATGCTACAATTGGCCCTCTTGAGCACTTGTGCCTTCAGCGTGGAATCGCTACAGGGAGCGGAACAAGTGCATCCCTCTGCAGCGAAAGATTATTAATCTGTGCCGAAGAAATCGACATCCAAACCTCCAGCCAAGACTTCAGCTAAGCCCGCCGCCAAACGGACTGCAAGCGCTCCCGTGTCTATTACTTACGCCGATGCAGGCGTTGATATTGAGCGCGGGAATCGCGCCAAACAGCGCATTAAATATTTAGCGCAAAAGACTTTCACCCGCGGCGTATTGAGTGAAATTGGTGGCTTCGGTGGGCTATTTTCCCTCAGCGGCAAGTACAAAGATCCTGTCCTGGTTTCCAGCGCCGATGGGGTTGGTACAAAACTTAAGATTGCGTTCGAAACGGGCATTCACCGCACGGTTGGCGCGGATTTGGTCAATCACTGCGTGAACGATATTGCCGTACAGGGCGCGGCACCGATGTTTTTTCTGGATTACTTGGCCACCGGACATCTTGATCCCGAAGTTGCCGTGAAAGTTGTTGAGGGCTTAGCGGAAGCCTGCAAGCAAAATGGCTGTGCACTCATTGGCGGCGAGACCGCTGAAATGCCCGGATTTTATGCGGAAGGCGAATACGATCTCGCCGGATTTATTGTGGGCGTTGTCGAGCGCGACCGCATCATCACGGGAAAAAATGTTGAGCCGGGCGATGTGATTTTCGGACTGCCTTCGAACGGTCTACATACGAATGGATATTCGCTGGCTCGCAAGCTATTATTTGAGGTTGCTGGCTACACGCCGGATACTTATGTCAATGAAATCAAAGGCAAAGTCGGCAACGAGCTACTGAAGATTCACAAGAGCTACTGGCACGCCATCAAGCGCCTGGTGGATGCCGATTGCGTTTCCGCCATGGCCCACATTACTGGCGGAGGTATCACTGAAAATCTCCCACGCGTGCTTCCTCGCGGCGTTGCTGCGGAAATTGAATTGGGATCGTGGCCCTCGCAGCCGATCTTTGAACACATGCAGAAACTCGGCAACGTCCCGCAAGACGACATGCTCCGCACCTTCAACATGGGAATCGGAATGCTGATGGTAATTCCGGGACAGAAATTCAAGAAGGCGGAAGACCTGCTGGATCGCGCCGGAGAAAAGCACTACACCGTGGGACGGATTGTAAAGGGCGATCGGAAAGTGATGTACGTTTAGAGCTTTTTCACCACGGAGACACTGAGACACGGAGGAAAGCTGTAAAACAGGAAGACCTGTTAGAGCGCGTTTCATAAATATGATTTGTCATTCTTTGCTGCGCTCAGAATGACAAAGTGTAGTTTGGGGTTCACGAGCAGACCCAACATTTTCCCCGGTCTCAGTGGTGAATAGATTTTCGACCTGAGCTAGAAGCTAGAAGCGACTCATGCACAACCTCGGCATTCTCCTTTCCGGACGCGGTTCCAACTTCATCGCCATTGCGGACAGCATTGACGCTGGACGCATTTCGGATGCGCGAATCGCGGTAGTGATCTCGAACAGGGCAGATGCCGCCGGAATTGAAACCGCGAAGCAGCGCGGTATCAAGGCTCTCCTCATTCCTTCGAAGAGCGTTCCCCGCGAAGAACACGACCGCGCAGTCGTCGCGGCTTTAAAAGAAAACAATGTCGAATGGATTTGTCTTGCGGGTTATATGCGTTTGCTCTCCCCGTGGTTCGTGCAGCAATTCCCGCAACGCATTCTGAATATCCACCCGTCGCTGTTGCCCGCGTTCCCCGGACTCGACGCGCAAAAGCAGGCTTTCGATTATGGAGTGAAAGTCTCCGGCTGCACTGTGCACTTTGTCGACGAGCAGCTCGACCATGGAGCCATTGTTCTGCAGAAGACTGTCCCCGTACTCGATACTGACGACGACCACACGCTCGCAACGCGTATTCTAGAGCAGGAACACATCGCCTACAGCGAGGCGATCAAGATGGTTTTGCAAGGCAAGTGCAAACTAGCGGGACGACGAATGGTCCAACAAACCGCAGCCACGTAGGCCCAGGCGCACTCGCCTGCGGCATCGGGCGTAGCCCGAAGGATTTTCGTTGGCCGCAACGGAACACTTACGGCACCGGGCAATTCTTCTAAAACCTGACAGGCGAGGCGCCTGTCGCTTCGTGATTCTTTCTTGGTCCCGTTCTGTATTCGCAATCACGGTTACTCCGAAAGCTATGGCCTTAAATCATCTAGGCCCGCAACCACGTAGGCCCAGGCGCCCTCGCCTGCGGCATCGGGCGCAGCCCGAAACTTATCCGAAATCTTCCCGGTGATCGCCAAGCCGATGCAGAATCACGGCAAGGGCGTGTGGGGCCATGGAATTGCTTGTTCATAAGCCCACGCCGCAGCCAAAACCAAATCCTCCCGCCAAGGCGCCGCACTGATTTGAACGCCGATGGGCATCCCATCTTGCGTAAAACCGCAGGGCAGGGAAATGGCGGGCAATCCCCAAACGTTAAAGGGACGCGTGTTGCGGAGGAGTTCGATTTCCAGCGGACGCAGCGTTTCGGGATGGTCGAGCAACCCTTGTATGTTTCCTGCGGGCGTCGGCACGGTTGGGGTCACGAGCAGGTCTATCTTTTCGAACACACTCCCAATGCTGCGGCGAATCTCCTGCTGTTCCGCAAGCTTTTCCTGATACACCGAATCATTGACTCTCTCGCCCGTGCGAATTCTGCGTAGTGTCTCCGGCTGATAGAGTTCGGGAGATTTCGCTACAAAATCCTGGTGATAGCGCCACGCTTCGGCAATCTGCAGCGTGCGGTCGGTGTCGCAGGTCAGCGAGATTTCTTCGGTTGAGCGGCAGAGCTTGCTAAGCGTGTTCAACGCTGCGGTCGTAGCGCGTTCGATTTCCAGATGTAATGCTTTCCAGAACAGGTCTCTCGCCACGCCGATCCGGAGACTTGAGATATCGCTCAGCAGCGGCATCTTCAGATTTTCAGTTGGAACATTCGCGCTGTTGGGATCGCGAGAATCGTAACCGGCAATGGCTTGCAGAATAATCGCCGCATCTTCCACGCACTGCATGATTGGCCCGACGTGATCCAGCGATGTCGAAAGTGGAATCACTCCGCGACTGCTGACGCGGCCATAGGTTGGCTTCAAGCCGACGACTCCGCAAAGCGATGCTGGTTCGCGAACCGAGCCAGCGGTATCGGTTCCAATCGCCGCCAGACACATGCCCGAAGCCACGGCAGCCGCAGATCCTCCCGATGATCCTCCCGTGATCTTCTCGGGGTTCCACGGATTTCGCACCGGCCCGAACGCGCTGATGACCGAACTGCCGCCGTACGCGAACTCGTGCATATTCGTTTTGCCCAGGAACACAGCTCCAGCAGCCTTCAACAAGCGGACCACTTCCGCATCTTCGGCAGGAATGCGATTCTGGAACAAGTTACTGCCAGCGGTCGTGCGAACTCCGGCGATGTCGATATTGTCTTTCAGCGCAATCGGAATTCCGTGCAGAGGTCCGCGCCAGTTGCCAGAGGCGATTTCTTGCTCCGCCGCGCGAGCTTCGGCCAGCGCGCTTTCGGCTGTGACGATGATGAAGGCGTTCAGGGTGGGATTCAGCTTTTCGATCTGCTGCAAACAGTCCTGCGTCAACTCAACGGGAGAGATTTCCCGGCGGCGCAAGTGCTTGCTGGCTTCGATGATTCGCATTAGTGGGGACTTACTTCACGGCTATTTCGAATGTTGTTATTGTTCGAGACTCTTGACGATTAATAGGACGGAGGTGTGGTGGTGGCCTGTATGTGCTCCAAATAGCGTGCCGATGGCAACAACCTTCTTGCCCAGAAGCGGGCTGTGGCTGTGATACATTCCGTCATTAATCATCACCAACTGCACTTTGCGGACATGTTTGCGGCTCAGATTGAAGTCAGATTTGTCCTCGTTCAGACAAATAGGCGAGTCCAAATTCAAGATCCAGTACGGTTCAGCGTGGTCGCCTTTACGAACATCTTCATAATTCGGCTGGCCAGCGAAAATAATTCTGGTAAGTTTGCCGTGAAGTGCCACCACGGTAGGTTCATAGGAAAGGCAACCACCGGGTGTAGTTTGTCCGAGACAGTTGATCGCAGACAGCAGGAAGATTAGTCCGGTGCACACTCTCGCTGACATAACATTTCCCCAAAACGTCACGGGCTGATTCTATCGCGTCAGTAAGATTGCCGCCGTTGTCCTCTAAAAGGCCGCTCCCCAAAGGTTACTAAAAGATTATCCCCCACCGCACGATTTCAGGTGCAATCCCCGAACCAGTGTGCTAGGCTCTAATCACGCTTAATTCAGCGGTTTGAGTGGTGAGACTTCTGGTTCTTGCACGTGACTGAGAATTCCCGCCTCCTAAGTCCCCACCGTACGTCTTCAGCGTAACTAAATCTAAAACACTTAAGACTGGCATTTGCTAGTTGCCGCTCGCCGGGAAGCCTCTGCGCGCTGCCATGCTTCCGCCAGTAAAGAACAGGATCAATGCAGAATTTCTCAGAACTACCGCTCTCCCCCTATACCCAAAAACAGATTGCCCTAGCCAAGTTCGTAACCCCAACCCCGGTGCAAGCCGCCGCGATTCCCGTCCTGCTGCAAGGCAAAGACGTGCTCGCCCTGGCGCAAACCGGAACCGGCAAAACGCTGGCGTTCATCATCCCCATCATCGAACAGATGCTGGCCAAGAATACTCCTGGCATCACCGCGCTAGTGTTGGTTCCAACCCGAGAACTCGCGATGCAAGTGACCGAGGTCTATAACCAGCTCCGTGGTTCGCAGCTGACGCCCCCGGCGCTCGTCGTCGGTGGTCTGGCTGAACGCGCTCAGATTGCCAGCTTGCGCAAAGGCGCACGGCTGATCGTCGCCACCCCGGGACGCCTCGAAGATTTCCTCGATCGCGGCCTGATTCTATTTCGCGGTCTGCGCACGCTCGTCCTGGACGAAGCGGATCGCATGCTGGACATGGGCTTTCTGCCCGCCATCAAGCGCATCGTTTCCATTCTTCCGAAGGATCGCCAGACGATGTGCTTTTCGGCAACCTTGGAAGCCTCAGCTGCGCGCCTGGTGAACGACTACATGCGTGAGCCTGTTCGCCTCAGCTTCGGATCGCAATCGAAGCCAGCGGAGAGCGTTCGCATAC
>JAYVEP010000148.1:0-11210 GCA_043749225.1 Acidobacteriaceae bacterium | reverse complement strand
GATGAGCGCGCAGTCCGACTGGCACGGCCCACAGCGGAAGACATTTTAGCCGAACTCACGGAGCAGCAGATTGAGGGCATCCGGCAGCGTGTGTTAGCTGGCATTGAAGCTATTGAGACAGGAAAGTACTCGGAGTACGAAGGCCGCGACGGGCTCCATAAGCTGGCCGACGGAGTCAAGACGCGGGGACGCAAGCTGCTGACTCAGGATGCCGCGAACCGTTAATGCGTTATCGCGTATCCGAGGAAGCCTCCCGCGATCTGCAAGAGATTTTTTTGTATTGGGCCAAGCGCTCGAATCTACAGGCCGCAGACCGATTGATTGACGGCATTGTGGAGCGCTTCTGGCTACTTGGCGAATATCCGGACGCAGGAAGGACCGCGGAAGAGATTGCGGTGGGAGTGAAATGCTTTGCGGCAGGAAAATACCTCATCTACTACCGCAAGACGCGCGGGCGAATCGATATCCTCCACGTCTTTCATGGCGCCCGCAACCAAAGGAAAGCATTCACGGAAATACAAGAACGATTCTAAGAGCTTCCCCGCTTGCCCGAAGAGGCAATATCCAAGCAAGAACGCTTTGAGCGAGTGGCTCGCCAAATCAGCCACGCGACTGTCGCAATCATTCCCCACCATCCGCCAAACCGTACCGCTCCTGCAATCGTCGTGTCATACTTCAGCAATCCTAGGGAAGTAAAGATTGTGTCCCAGTCGTGCTCAATAACATCGGCGTCTCCCGTGCTCACCAACGGCAGCGCCAGGGCCCGCGCCTCGGCCATGTAGGTGGCGGTGTCGAGCCAGTTCTCGAAAAAGAAAAACAGGCTGAATGCGCACGCTGTGGTTTGTCGCTGCGCGAAAAAATACGCTGCCAGCAGCAGAGGCACCGCCCACTGCAGGATGGTGCCTCCCCAAAGACCGAGCGTCTGACCGAGGTAGCTGAACAGCAAGTGGCCACCTTCGTGAACGACTAGATTCGCATTGTCGATGAAGAGGAATCCGCTCCAATTCGCGGCGGCATAGATGAGAAACGCGACATAGAACGCAACCCATCCGATTGCGGCTGGACGCGAAACTGGCTGCCAGCTGCTATCGAAAGTCTCAGCCATCCAGTCTCTGTAGATTTCTGGGATCGGCAGTCTGTCCACGAGTTCACGAACCATGAGCAGCCGATCCTCGCGTAGAATGCCTGTCGCAGCGTTGTTCCAATTCTTTCAACAACGCTTGCTGAATCGCGGGAGCCAGTGCCGACCCGTGCAGGATTTCCCGCAACTCCCGGGGAGGCAGACTGTGAGCGAATCGCAACGCGGCGCCCAGAGGAGTCTTCTCGTTGCGCAACGCAGCCAAACGGATCTCATGCCGCACCGACCAATTCCGGTGCTGGCAAACGGCAATCACGAAAGCCGCTGGGGCATCATGACGTAGCAGCGCCTGCATCACGTGAGCCTCGGTCAGTCGCCCGTTCCCGAGCGCCGTCTGAATCACATTCGGGTCGGTATCCAGGAGTAGCGCAGCTGCCACACGGCCCGAAGCACGTCGAGCTAAAGCTCTGCGTCCACCCAGCGCGAGCGCCTTCACACGCGAAATAGTCGCCTCCTCGCAGGCCCGACGAATCTCCGGCGGCGCCGCCGGATTCATCGTGACGCTCATCAGTTCCATCGTGAACAGGTGCTTGACCAGCGGCAGCGAAATCACGCGGGGAGTGCGTACATGCAGCAGAATTGCCTTTTGGACTTTGCGCGCAGCGGCTACGCTTCGATTCTTCGCCAGCGCCTCGATGGCAGCGGGAGGCAGATCAGTACGGTGAAGCAGAGCAAGCGCCAGCGGCTCGGTCAGGAGTGGATCGGCAGCCGCGGACTGCAAGGCCTCCGCGTCCGTCGAGTGGACGGCATCTTCGAGAAGGCGTGCGGCCTCATCTCGTGAATCGAATCCGTCAGCGATGATGTCCCTCCGCTACTGCCTGGCACAGATCGTGCCGCTTCGCGCCATCTGCAAAGCTCCCCATGCTGGGTCGCAAAGCTCTGGCGACACTGAGGCTTGCGGGACCAGCATCCGCAGGCTCTCATAGAAAGCTTCGCGCACATGGGGGGCGTGGGCAAAGACACCCCCGGACATGGCCACTTGGATGGCCTCATTGGGCGTCGTTTCAGTAGGAAAAGCTCTGTCCGACGCCATTTTGACCAGAAGCGCGAGGACTCGACCGGCGCGCGCAAGAACGGTGCCAGCAAAAGCGTCTCCCGCGTTAGCAGCTTCGACAACGTCGGTTAACAACGCGCCAAAATTCGGAGGAGGCACAGCGTTGGCACGCCGGACCAATTGCTCCAGATCCGGAATATTCCAAGCGCGCAGCACGCGCTGCTCCAACTCTGTCTGCGTCCCCGTATCGCGAGCATGCAGAATCGCAGCAACAGCGGCGCGCCCGATCCAGGGACCCGAGCCTTCATCCGAGATGGCCCAGCCCCAGCCTCCCGCGCGAACCGTATTTCCTTTGTTATCTCGCGCGAGCGCAATCGACCCTGTACCCGCGATGACGATCACGCCGGGGCCGGAACCAAAAGCCGCAAATAAAGCAATGTCAGCGTCGCCCACAACGCCTACTTCCCCGCCAACGGTTTCGCGCAGAACTCTTTCAATGGATTGACGCGCCTCTGGCCTGCCTGCACCGGCCACTCCAGCAACCGTTCGGCTGATCTGGGTGGGATCTATCGCAGCCTTCACGCACACATGGCGAATCGCGCTGCGAAGAGCGTCGCGAGCAGCCTCTTCTCCAACACGAATCATGTTGCTGGCACCGCCGTCGGCGCGAGCGAGTTCGCGGCTCTCGTCGCCTACCATGCAAGTTGTCTTCGTACCGCCGCCGTCAATCCCCAGGTAATAGGTCACGGCGTAGTTTTATCACACGAGCTTAATCATGTGGGCTCAATCACTTGGACTGTGAGCGAACGCGGCAATCGCGTATAGTTCGATTTTGGCTTTGTGACCATGCCTGCCCAACGCAATCTCGCGCGCGACCTTGGTGTCAGCCACGCCGGAGCCATTGTTGTCGGCACTATCATTGGCAGTGGCATCTTTCTGGTTCCCTCCGAAATGATGCAGGCAGCCGGGTCCGCACCGCTGGTCTATCTGGCGTGGTTCGTTGGAGGCTTGCTCTCGTTCTTTGGCGCCATGACGTACGCCGAACTTGGAGCGCTTAAGCCACAAGCAGGCGGCGAATACGTTTATGTGCGCGACGGCTACGGACCTCTCGCAGGCTTTCTCTACGCCTGGACGTGGTTCCTCATCGCCAAACCAGCTTCCATCGCCTCGGTCACAACGGCATTGGTACGTATTCTAGGCACCTTCCCAGCCTTTGCTTTCTTATCAGCTAGCGTGACCGAACACCCCTTCCACCTCACATGGGGACAGATCTTTGCGATCGCCGCCACGTTGTTGATCACGCTCCTAAACTATCTTGGAGTCAAGAAAGCGGGCGACTTCCAACTGGTCTTCACGCTGCTGAAGATTGCCATGATTCTCGCCATTGTCGCCATCGGATTCAGCTTCAGCGGCGGCACACTGGCGAATTTCAGCAGTACATTCACCGGCGCCAAGGGCGGTATTGCGGGCTTTATGGCTGCGCTGATCGCGGCCCTCTGGGCCTACGACGGCTGGAACGACCTCACCATGGTTGCCGGCGAAGTCAAACATCCCGAGCGCAATCTTCCGCGAGCGCTGATCTTCGGCATGGCCATCGTTGCCGCTCTCTATTTGCTGGTGAATGGAGCCGTACAGTACGTCATGCCAGCGGCAGCCATCGCGGCGTCGCCAAGGCCTGCTTCCGACGCCGTTTCCTTGGTATTGGGATCCGCCGGTGCGCGCCTGGTTGCCGCGGGCATGGCTCTGTCGATGTTGGTCACCCTTAACGGCACGATCATGAGCGGTGCCCGAGTTCCCTTCGCCGTGGCGCGCGACGGCTACTTCTTCCGCATCCTCGGTGAGGTGCATCCCCGCTTTCGCACGCCTTCGGTGGCGTTGATCTTCCAGGCTGCGCTGGCGGTGATCCTCCTGCTGCTCGGCGGCTCGTTCCGCCAATTCTTTTCCCTGGCCATCTTTGCGGAATGGCTTTTTTATATGATTGCTGGCAGTACCGTCTTCATTTTCCGCCGCCGAGAGCCGGATGCAGTACGTTCGTACCGTGTTTGGGGCTATCCTTTCGTTCCCGCGCTGTTCATTGCGGCCTCGGCAATCCTCCTCTACTTCACTTTTACGGAAAACCTGCGCTATTCAATCTGGGGCAGCCTGCTGATTTTGGCGGGGATTCCGGTGTTTTATGTGTTTTCGGCCCTCCGTCGTTCCCCTTCTGACTTGTCCTAATTCCCAAAGTGGCACTCGGTGGTTACCTAGGTACAAGGTCATTGGACACATTTACCGTGTCCAGATTTCCGCCTAACGTAGAACTCACCGCGATCTCTCCCGGTCGCGCGCCCCCCGGAATATTTAGGAGTGTTTTTGCATGGACCAGCGTAAGAGACAGCAATTCGGAATGCTTCCTGAGCGCAACATGGATTGGCGCACGCTTTGCGCTAGCTATGGCGCCCAGACCCTCCTGTTGCTGGTCATTTTGATGATCGGCATCCTGATTCCGGAGAAGATGGGGCTCAAGCAGTTTCACGCCACGGAAATGGTGGCGCTGAAGCCTTGGGAACCACCGCCACCCCCAAAAATCAAGATTAAGCCATTGCACATTGCGAAGGTAGAAATACCGGTCTCCGTAACGCCGCCGAAGCTGGTGGTGCCCAAGGAGATGCGCAAGCCCAAGGTCGAAGTGGCTGAGGTCGAGGCGCCGAAATTCGAAGACAAGACCAAACTGGACCTGATTAAGAGCAATCCAGCGATGCCGTCCGTGATTCACACGGGTGCGTTCGCCGGAAGCGCCCTCCAGCCAACTGTCGCCAAGCCAGTGGAACAGGTTCAGACCGGTGGATTTGGCGATCCCAACGCTCTTAAGGGAGTAGGCAAGGCAGGCGCGAAGCTCACGTCGGCGCAGTTGGGATCGTTTGACTTGCCGACGGGACCTGGCCAGGGGAACGGAGCCGGGGGAGCCAAAGGTGCGAAGGGCATTGTTGCCAGCGCCGACTTCGGTTCTGGGATTGCAACGGCTGGACATGGAGGCCCTCGCGGCTCCGTGCAACAGTCTGGATTCGGTGCCCAACAGCCGGCACAGCATGTAGCGAAGGCTGTGACGGTGGATGCTCCAACTACAGGCGTGGAAATTATTTCGAAGCCAACACCGGTCTATTCCCAAGAGGCTCGCGATCTGAAGCTGGAAGGACAGGTTTTGCTGGAAATTTTGTTTACCGCCGATGGACACGTTCAAGTACAGCGCGTGGTCCGCGGTCTGGGCCATGGTCTGGATGAAGCCGCCGTCGCTGCCGCTGGCAAGATGCGCTTCAAACCGGCTATGCGAGATGGGCAGGCCGTGGATTCTACGGCGGTTGTCCACGTTGTTTTCCAAATGGCGTACTGATTTCGTAGAGCTTGATTGCAAAGATTCAATTTCGGGGATTTGATTCGGGGAGAGGAAAAGGAATATGCGTTCTACAAAGTGGACTTGCTCGATACTCTTGCTGCTGTCGGTGGGCGTTTTCGCCCAGAGTCCGGCAACGATGCCAGCCGCAACGGATGCGTCGAATTCCGGCGTAGTCCAAAACCAGGCTGCGTCACAACCACAGTCTGCGCCTAGCCCGGCACCGCCGCCCGCGTCGGTTGCCGCTCCTTCGAGCGCCCCGTCGGCCAAGCTTGGGGCCGCCGCGCCGCCCGCCACCGTGGATCAGGTGGTAGACCGCTTCATCGCGCGCGAAAAGGCTCTCGTCCAGCTGCTGAAAGACCGCACTCCGGTGGTGGAAACCTACCTGCAGAACGTCAAAGCGGACGCCGAAGTCGGCCAGGTTCCGACCGGCGACAAATACTTCCTCGGCCACATGGATCTGGGCGAAGATATCGATCATCGCACCTATCTGAAGGACAGCGCTAACATTCAGAAGCGCCTGTTTGGCGGCTTCAACAAGCTCTTTACCGTACAGTACAAGCCTCTCGGCTTCTCCTGGATGATCTTCGCGGATCGCGACGAGTTTGACCGCCAGCACTATCAATTCAAGTTCATCCGCCGCGAATTCCTCGGCGACGTTCGTTGCCTGGTGTTCGACGTCACGCCGAAAGAAGATGCCGGCAACGGCCGCTTCCTCGGCCGTATCTGGGTCGAAGATCAAGACTATAACGTAGTGCGCTTGAACGGCACCTACGCGCCGCACGCAAAAAACGAGTACTTTTTCCACATGGATAGCTGGCGCCTGAACCTGGTCCCCGGCTACTGGGTGCCTTCGTTTATCTATAGCGAAGAAGGCGACTTCCGCTACGGCCAGAAAAACAAATTCGCCTTCAAGGCACAGACCCGCATCTGGGGCTTCGACCTGAAGAACGTCAACAAAGAAGACGAACTCACGCAAATCTTGATCGACACGCCGTCCGTGCAAGATCAGAGCGCAGCCGCCGCCGACGCCTCCCCTGTCGAAAGCCAACGCCTCTGGCAGCAACAGGCCGAAGACAACGCACTGGACCGTCTGCAACGCGCCGGGCTTCTTGCTCCGGAAGGCGAAGTCGACAAAGTCCTGTGCACGGTCGTCAATAATATGATGATCACCAACAACATTGAGCTGCCTCGTCCAGTGCGCTGCCGCGTACTGCTGACGTCGCCGCTTGAAACTTTCAGCGTCGGCAACACGATCGTACTGAGCCGCGGCTTGGTAGACGTCCTTCCCGACGAAGCCAGCCTCGCCATGGTGTTGTCGCACGAACTGGCGCACATTGCGTTGGGCCAGAACGTGGGCAGCAAGTACGCCTATAACGACCGCATGTTGTTTGACGATGAGGCCACGTACGAGAACCTCGGCTTCCGCCACGACGACATTGAAGAACAGTCGGCGGACAAGAAAGCTCTGGAACTCCTGAAGAACTCGCCCTACGCGCAGAAACTGGATGGCGCAGGCTTGTTCCTGCGGATGGTTGAAAGCCGTGGCGCGCTTCTCTCGGGACTGCTAACGCCACATCTTGGCAACCCGCTCACCGCCAACGGAGCAGTAACTCGTCTCACCGATATCATGAACCGCGCTCCCCAGCTCGATATGAACAAGCTGGACCAGATCGCGGCTCTGCCCCTCGGTGGACGCGTCAAGCTGAATCCGTGGGACAACAAAGTTGAACTGACGAAATCGGCCGCCATGGCGTTGACGTCGGTTCGCGAAAAGATGCCGTTGGAAATCACACCGTTCTTTCCGCGCTTGTCGCGGCTAAGCACGGGAGATACCAGCGCTGCACCAACCACAACGGCGGCGGCGGCGGTTCCTGCTGCGCCGGTGAATGCAGCGCCCGCAACTACGGCTCCTGCGACTCAGGCTCCCGTCGGAGCAGCCCCGGCAGACGCTAGCATCAACAAATAGCAAAGCTGATGGCTTCCCAACCTGAAACGGCCCTCCTAATTAGGAGGGCCGTTTCAGGTTGCACTGCTTCGACACCGTAAAGCGTGATCGCAGTCCCCGATGGATGTCCCCGTATTGTTCGTCTCGGCATCTTTTCCTTAACTTTTTTTGACAAGCAGCGGCGATGGGCATACTGTTCCCGATTAGTAAACCCTCCGAGGTCTTTAATGAGAGTGAGTAGATTTTTAGCTACGTTAGTTCGGGCCTTTCGTCTCTCGCTGGCATTGTCCCTGGCAGGCTGCCTTGTCAACGTAGCTTATACCGCTCGATCGGTCGCGCAAACCCAGCCCACCCCTGCAGCTCAACTGCAGGAGGTCGATGGCGGAATGGCTCAGTACGGAGCTACGCTGCTTAACTCAACTTCCTCCTCGGCGACTCTTCAGGCTGTAACCAACTGGAATTCGTATGTAAACTCGAGAACGGGCTGGTCCATGCCACCTACCCTTGTCAGCCGCATAGCCACAGCGCACTGGGGAGCACGCCAGCGAGGGGCACCCACTATCACCCCCCAACAATTGGCCACTGCCGCCACCCATTTGATAAACAATCGACTGAATAGTATGACTGTTAGCCAGCAACAGGCTCTTTTCCAGCAAATGTACAGCACGCATACGCCTAAAGGTAAGATCGGCCTCAGCCCTCACTACAGCCACATCACGTCGACTCTGAACACAAACGGACTCTGGAGTGTAGTCGTCGATCCCACAGCATTCAGCACCATGAAAACGGACCAAGCGACTTTAGCGCCGGGAATGTATAACTCATCCAGCAATTTTTATCCCGGCGAGGCAGTGGTTGTCATGTATTCCGTGGCGACATGGGACATGGGTTACGGCAACTCTTACGTTTCCAAGGTTAAGACGAGACTCGGTGGTATCACGGGCAGTGACTTGACGAATCAAAACTTGTTTGGGGATAACGGATATCTTATACGCAGGCCCATTTCGACGTTCTTGACCGGAGCCGCCTTGGGTCAATTTTTCACCGAATTGGGATTTTAAGGGGCACCCATGCTTTCGATTAAGCAGTTTTTGACCATAGGCGTAGTCACGATGACCGTTCTTCTGTCGGCAGGCTGCCTCTCCACTGGTGGTCGGATTGATGTCAGCGGCCCCCCGAACGAGACTGTGATCCTGCAACTAGCAAGCTCACAGAACACGGGGTTGGGATGCTGTTCGAACTGTTTAGTCTCAGCTCCAGTCATTCTGGAACGGCAGCGGACAGGGGTCTCATGATGGCCTAGTGGATAAGGATGCCCTTCCCACATGGATTGGCAATGGAATCAATACTGGATGTTTTGGGGCAACGACGCTTGCTTGTGCGGGAACCTCCGCCCTTCCCTGCGGAGGGGGCGCAGCGCGCGCGTTCGGGACTATAACCATCAACGGAAGCGGCGTCTCATGCAAAAAGGTGTTTTTTGATGACGGCACGTGGGCGTATGTCTGTAACAGTAGTGCGGTTTCTGTAAATATAAATGGCGTTACAGTAAGTGTTGGAACATCCAGTGGATCTACTGCGTCGGCTCTAGCGAGCGCTCTTGCCAACCAAATCAACTCTAATCCATCGCTTGTAGGTCTCGTTATCGCCAATTCGGCAGGGAATCAAGTATTTGTCCACGGGGCGCAAGGGAGCGCTGACCCGGCTATGATCGCCCTTTATCCATGGGCCACTTCGTGCTCTTACAACTTTGGAAATTTCACAAGCTGTGCTTTCTCTGCGTCACTGACTTCTGTCAGCACCATGGGAACTCGGCCCCCGCTCTAAACCCTTCGGACCAGGCCTTCGAATGAATGTTGCTTTGGCCGGGACTCGGCGGTAGCGAATGTCGTTTGAACTTGGGCACCCATACGGTTCCTCTTTAGCAAGGGATTTGGTGGCAAGGAATTCGGTCAATCGTCTATGCGAATTACATCGGTCCGCGGGAGCGACGCAGCCGCGCCGCCCCGAAGAGGAATGCCGCAGCGAACGCGAATCCGATCCACATACCCGGACTGAACAAAAAATTCACCGGATTGAGTTTCGACAGCGGGTCCGTCGACATGCTGCCCGCATCGAACGCCATGCCTTCCGGGCCGCCCAGCAGGCGGTACTGCAACAGGGCGGAAAGATACGCAGTGTTGAAGGCAATCCTCTCCACGATGCCCATCGCGAACAGCGGTAGCACGGCCCAAAGAAATGGCGCCCGCCGTGCCCAGGCCGAAACCAACAGCAGCCAGCAGTAGATCGGCGCGTACCAAAGCCCATGCACGCCCACGAGATGATCCAACAACATGAGCGACATCTGCGGCAATGGCAAATGGCTCCAAAGCGTGGCTGCGCTAAGACCGTTTGCCCGCAGTACTACGGTGCTGAGAAGCGCCATGATCCCTTGCATGGTGATCGTGAGCGTGAAGGTAAACAGAGGTAGAAGCAATATTGGAACGCTCGCCTTCGCGAGAACTGTCATCAGGTCGGAAACTGGCATCGATTTCCAGAACAAAATACTGCGATCGCGACGCTCTCCGTAGAGCGCATCCAGCGAGTAAAACAAGGCCACGATAAAGAAGCTTGCCATCATCAGCATGGCTGCAAAGGTGTACGGCTGCTGGATTGCCTCCGCCTGCTGCATCGGACCGAGCGCCAAGGCGGCTCGCATCCTGTCCGCCAGATGAACTGTACTAATAAGAAAACCGGCCAAAATGAGCGCGGCGACAGCCAGGGGGGCGATATAGATCGAGCGGTGCTCCCACAATTCGCGCCGCACCGACCAATAGAACACCCGGGCAGTGGACATGGCCGCAGGCGCGCTTGCTTGCGAGCCCACAGGATATTCCGGAACCGCGTTGGATACAGTATTCATCGAGCAGCTCCTTGGGGCTGGCCAGCGCTATTCTCCATCACCGCAATGAACACGTCGGCAATGCTGGGTGTGCGCAGGTCGCCAAACGAGGCGAGTTTCTCGCGATCACAGTTGTCGAAAAGCAGTACAGTGCGCCCCAGCATCTGACGTTCGTGGATCGGCCTCAGCGCCCGCGCCGCAATGACTTGCTCAGGATTCGCTGTCACTTCCACATAGCGAGACTCGAACTCCTCCATGCTGCAAGCAAGCACGATGCGCCCACGGTTGACGAATATTAGATCGGTGAGAACGTTCTGAATCTCTTCCACCTGATGAGTCGTGACGACGATCGTGCGGTTGCGATCGAAGTAGTCATTGAGCAGCGAATCGTAGAACTGCTTGCGGTACAGGATGTCGAGGCCCAGCGTCGGTTCGTCCAAGAGCAGCAATTTCGCGTCGATAGCCATCACCAGCGCGAGATGCAGCTGCGTCACCATGCCTTTTGACAATTCCCTCACCTTGCTGGTCCGATGGATGGCGGTCTTGGCGAGGAAAGCCTCCGCTTTGGCACGATCAAATCGCGGATGCACACCGGCGACATATTCCAGTGCCTGCGAAACCTTCATCCAGCGCGGCAACACGGCGACATCGGAAATGAAACAGACATCGCGCATCAGTTGATCGCGTTCGGTCCACGGATCGCGTCCCAGGACTTTCAGTTCTCCCTCATATTCTGTGAGGCCGAGAATGGCATTGAGTGCGGTGCTCTTGCCAGCACCGTTGGGTCCAATGAGGCCTAAGATGCGGCCTTCGTCGACCTGCAAATCAATACCGTCCAACGCGATGGTTGTTCCAAAAGACTTGCGGAGACCGCGCGCCTCA
>JAYVEP010000147.1:0-11288 GCA_043749225.1 Acidobacteriaceae bacterium | reverse complement strand
CAGACGAAGCGAGGAATGTCCTGAGCCCTTGGACAACATCGCGCGGCGGACGAGACACGCAGTCCCTTCGAGGGTGACTGCGGAAGGCGCATCGAGTGTTCGCATTCGAGATTGCCTTGGCAGAGTCTCCCTGCAAAGGGAACTCACTCGACCGCAGCCGGTGACGCAGGATGCAAGTCCTGCGCAACGCCGCGTGGCGCAAGCCACCTCAGGCGGATAGGGGCCCGGAGGGACCGACTTCGTTTCCTGCGGCCCGGGCGGCTGGCCCGGGCCGTAGCCTTTTTCTAGCCCCAGAAAAGAAATGTTCTGTCACTTTCTGAGCACATCTCGCACTAGCGCGTAAGGTTTAGAATCGATCTACGCTGTCTTCGTACTTACGAAATTCACGTGGCCACCTCCAATTACAACGCGATCAGCAGTCTCCCCGCCAACATCGACGCCGAGCGTTCGATTTTAGGCGCCATCCTGCTCGACAACTTCGCCTACAACGAAGCCGCCGAGCATCTTCGCGCAGAGGACTTCTCGCTCGACGCCCATCGCCGCGTATACACGCGCATGATGGACTTGGCAGAGTCGTCGCGGCCAATTGATTTAGTTACGCTGGCCGAAGAACTCGATCGCCATCGCGAGCTGCAGTCTGTCGGCGACATGGCGTATTTGTCTGCCCTCCTCGATGGCATCCCCGACCGCCCCAGCATTGAGCATTACGTAAAAATCGTTCGCGACAAGGCCATGCTGCGAAATCTGATTCACGCGGCAAATACGGCAGTCGCACGCGCTTCCGAACAAGCCGATCCCGCAGAAGAAATTCTCGACGCGGCGGAATCCGCCATTTTTGAGATTTCGGAACAGCGCATTGGCCGCGGCTTTACCGGCATCCAGGAAATTATTCGCGACAGCTTCGGATCGGTCGACGCTTTGCTGCAACGCGGCCAGCGCATCACCGGACTCGAAACTCACTACGAAATCCTGGATGAAATGACCAGCGGTTTTCAGCCTGCGGATCTCGTTATCATCGCCGCGCGCCCGTCTATGGGAAAAACCGCTTTTGCCATGAACATCGCGGAAAACGTTGCGATTCTCGACGGCAAAGTAGTCGGTGTCTTCTCCCTGGAAATGTCACGCGAAGCCCTGCTCGGGCGCTTGCTCTGTTCGTGGTCGCGTGTCGATTCGCACAAATGGCGCACCGGATCACTCTGGAAAGAAGACCTGGAAAAAGTTACTCGCGCGCTCGATCAACTCGGTCCGGCGCCAATCTTTATCGACGACACGCCCGGCATCTCGCTGAGCGAAATGCGCGCCAAGGCCCGCCGCCTCCAGCAGCAACAAGGGCGTCTGGACCTGCTCATCGTGGACTATCTCCAGCTGATGTCGGCGAACCCGGGCCGTCGGTACGAAAACAGAACGCAGGAAGTATCGGCGATTTCCCGAGGACTCAAAGCCATCGCCAAAGAGCTGCGCGTGCCCGTGATTGCCCTCTCCCAGCTCAGCCGCGCCCCCGAGAGCCGCGGCGGCGACCACCGTCCCCAGCTCTCTGATCTGCGCGAGTCTGGCTCGATTGAGCAGGACGCCGACCTGGTCGCCTTTATCTTCCGCGAAGAGGTCTATAAGCAGGACGACCCCGACCTCGAAGGCAAGGCCGAAATCATCATCGCCAAACAGCGTAACGGCCCCATCGGCAAGGTCGATTTAGCCTTCATCAAACGCTCCACGCGCTTTGAGAACATGTCTCGCGAGGCGCAGGGCGGCTACGAACAGTAGTACCGTTGCCAAGGCCGCTTGGCGTGCGTAGTTCTGGTCGGCCGAGCCGAAATACCAGCTCGTCGAACGCAGTGGCCCAAGCAGGTAGATCCGTGCCCTGCAAGTCTCCAAGCTGTGGAAAATACTGTGGAACGGCAAAATCGCCGAGCCGGGAATTCGGCACCGGTTTTCCGCGTCAATACCTCCTCTTCATTCTCAACCAGTTGATAATAAGTCGGTTAAGTCGATTTCCATGGTCAGATTTCGCGCTTCCGCGCCGCCGCACCTCCCGCATGCGTCTGCGAGATTTGCACATTTTGAGGTATCAAGATCACGGCTTGACATCCTTGTCAATATCAGATCCCAGCGCTTCTGAGGCAATTTCGTCGTCCGTTAGCCAGAGCCGCAACAAGCGGCCTTCCAGGCCCTTGTAGGGCCATCCTGAGCGCGACAAGGCAAGCGCTGCTGGCTGAGCCTGATAGCTCACGACAGGGATATTCGGAAACCCAAGACTTGTCAGAGGACTCTGCCAGATCTCTGCCGGACTCTAGACCCACCGCCTGATTCTGGACGACTCGGACGGACGCGCCTTGGCGGTTTCGGCCGGGCTATTTTCGGTGATGGAAATCTGCGACGCAGGAGCAGCGTTTGGCGCCTCTTCCTCCGTGTACAACAGATGAGCTACTGGGCGCAGCGCGATTGCCGCCGCCTCAAGTCCTTGAATCTCCAGCGTGAGTTCCGCTAGTTGCACCCGTTTATTGCGCAAAACCAAATTGATTTCGTTCACAAACGCCTCCGGAAGCTTTCGAGATACGAGTCGGACATTGCATCTATCCCGCCAATGCGTTTGGGCGCTAGCCACCTGCGAAAATTTGCAACCGGATAGGCGAGAGACCTCACAAGCTGTTCACACAGAAGGGAATAGGTCATTCAGCCTCTTCTTTTGATCGCCGCGCGGGGACTTCCGTCTGACGTGCTTTCTTTTCGCAGATTCCACTTCGCGTTCCGCGGCGACACTGACTTCCCAAATTGGTCCGCGATCCACGTTCGCGCTCGGTCGGCCATCGAAGTTGTTCGCAATCGTCTCTGCGGTTCATAATGAAGCTGGAAATGACAACGCAGTCGAATTCCGCCGCCGCTCCGCCACGTCTCGGCTTCCGGCACTGGATGGAGCGCGTGCTGGAGGAAGCCAGGCGCGCTGAATCAGGATTTGCGTCCGGCCCCGTCCACGATCTTCGTGTGGCAATTCGTCGATGCCGCTCCATGGCGGATGGTTTTCGGCACGTTGACCCCGATCCGGCCTGGCGCGCGATGAAACGGGCGGGTGGGCGCGTTTTCCGTAGCCTCGGCGATCTTCGCGACGTGCAGGTGATGCGCGAATGGATTCAACAACTTGCGCCTCCTGGCGATCCTTTGGCGCAGGTTCTGGACCACTCTTTGGCCGAGCGGGAAGAAAGCCTGAAGCGTGAAGCGCAAACCACGCTGGGCCGTATGGATCATGGGCAGTGGCGCAAGTGGGCCGACCATTTGGCAGGCCGCGCCGCCCGCGTGCCGCTAGGTGGAGCCGCGTTTCAATACCTGGCTCTGCAACGGTGGCACGAGGCGCGAGAACTTCAGCGGCTCGCATTGCGCAACCGCAGTCAGGCGTCGTGGCACACGCTTCGCATCGGCATTAAGCGCTTGCGCTACACGGTAGAAAATTTCCTGCCGGAGCACCACGAGCGCTGGGGCAAGGATCTGAAGGCTCTGCAGGATTCGCTGGGCGAGATTCACGATTTCGACGTGCTCTGGGGACACATCCGGGCGTGTGGCTTTGAGGCCAAGCCTGAGGTCCCTCCAGAGCGCAGTTCTGATCTGAGCTCCGCGGCAAATTCAGGAGACGGGGAAGTCATCTCGCACTGGCGCACCCGCATCCGGGAAGAACGCGCGCGGCGACTGCAAGATTATCGCGAAAAAATGGTAGGCCCCGATTCTTTGTGGCTTGCCTGGCGTGCGGAATTACCACAGGGGCCTGCCCAGCACAAGGCTCTAACGACCACGGCTCAGACTTTGGCGAAGTTTTCCGGTTCGAATCTGGTGCACGTACGCCACGTAACCAGCCTGGCGCTACAGCTTTACGATGGCTTGTCGAAGGCGGGCGTCCTTCGCGATCCAGAAAGAGAACAACGCGGAATCCTGGAACTCGCGGCCATTTTGCAGGATGTCGGCCACTTCCGCGCAGGTCGCAGTGCTGCTCGGAGCAAGGCCGCGCATGGTCACCACAAGCGTTCCTACCGCATGTTGATGCAGGTCGCCCCGCCGCCCGGCTGGACCGCGGAAGAGTGGGCTGAGGTTGCGGCGCTCACACGCTATCATCGCGGGGCGATTCCGCGACCCGAGCATGAAAGCTACCAGCGAATTCCGGCTGCGAAACGTCGCAGATTTTTGTTGCAGGCAGCGATTTTGCGCCTTGCGAACGCGCTGGATGCAGGACACACTCGCGCCGTGCGGTCATTAAGGGTGGAGAAGACGGCAGAGACGATTCTGCTGATTGTGACGGGTTACTCCGAAGACCCTTCCACTTTGCCTCAGATTGCAATTGCGAAACACCTGCTGGAAATCGCGTGTGGTCTGCCGGTGATGATTCGCGCGGAGAATGCAGAGAAGCCGCCCATGCGAATGCGGCGAGCGGCGTAGTCTGCAATTCTATCGATTGTCAGAACGAACAAAGATTGACAATCTCTGTCAATGGAGCCACGGTTGGGCAGGAGCCAATCCATGAATGTTTCCCTTACACCCGAGATCGAGCAGTACCTCAGCGCCAAAGTGGAATCCGGGCGTTATAACTCCGCGAGCGAGGTTGTCAGGGAAGCGGGCGTACTTGCTATCAGTCCCCAAATCTCCTTTCTCCAAGTTACCTCGCGTCTGATTCGCAACGCGAATCAATCCCTACCCCTGAGAATCGCAGCTATGACTCGTGGGCTACGGCTGCCGTGAATAACAGCAACTACCCACAAGGGTTTCTCGTCCGGCGCGTAGGCAATGAGGTAATCCCGCACAAGCCCAAAGCGCAGAGGGCGCGAGGTCAGGTCTGCACGCTTGTGCCCTTGGTCAGGAAATGGCAGGAGCGTCCGAACGGCGGCAAGAATATCGCTGATCACGCGGTCCGCGGCATCGGCGCTCTCTTACGCAATGAAATCCCATATTTCGTCGAGGTCGGTGCGGGCTTCCGGGTGGAAGTCGTACCCGATCATGAGCGTCGGGAGCGATGTGCGGCTCTTTTGGCCCCGAAATGTGCCTCAACATCCTTGCCGGGAATCGGCTTGACCTTGCCGTTTTTGAGGTCGTCGTAACGGCTGTCGCGCATTTCCCGCACGCTTGCCAACTCGTCAAAATATCTGAACATTGCATCCTGCACGAAGTCGTTTTTTGCGCGTCCGGTGTCGGATGCCAGACGGTCCAGCTTTGCCTGAATATCAGGCCTCAGATGGACTTCCATACCCGCAGTGTAGGGACGCGGAAGCGGGCTGTCAACAGCGGGTGAGGCCGGAGAGTGGAACGATAAATCCTGTCCCAATTACGTCACCCACGGTATCATTAGAAGGGCCTTATGCCAGCCTAGGCCAGCGGCCATCCCCCATGCTCAACGGCAAACGCATCGCAGTCGTTCTTCCCGCTTACAACGCGGCTAAAACGTTGGAGGCCACGGTTCGGGAACTCCCCGATTTGGTCGACATTCGTATTCTGGTCGACGACCACAGCAAGGACGATACGGTCGAAGTAGCCAAGAAACTTGGCCTGCAAGTTTTTGTGCATGATCGCAACTACGGCTACGGACGCAACCAGCAGACTTGCTATCGCGAAGCCCTCGCAGCGGGCGCGGATGTCGTCATCATGGTGCATCCCGATTATCAATACACGCCGCTGCTTGCCACAGCGATGGCCAGCATGATTGCGTATGACGTCTACGATGTGGTTTTGGGATCGCGCATCATCGGAGGGCAGGCGCGGCAAGGTGGGATGCCTCTGTGGAAGTACATCGCCAATCGGTTTCTGACGCTTTTTGAAAACACACTTCTAGGTGCGAAGCTGTCCGAGTATCACACGGGCTACAGAGCGTTCAGCCGCAAGGTATTGACCGATCTTCCGCTACTGGAAAATTCCGATGACTTTGTTTTTGACAATCAGATGCTGGCGCAGTGTGTTTACTTCGGATTCCGACTTGGAGAAGTTTCCTGTCCGACCAAGTATTTTCCGGAAGCGTCGTCGATTAATTTTGGTCGCAGCGTGAAGTATGGACTGGGCGTGCTGCTGACCTCGATGCAGTTCGCGGCGCAACGGTTAGGGATCCTGCGTTTTAGCATCTTTAGTGCGCAGGGACGACGGCTGGATCTTGGCTACTTCAGCGGCTACTACTCTCCGGGCGTCGATGGCGAAAAAGCTGTTTCCGAAATTCCTTCCGAAGTGCCTTCGCGTGTCTCCTAGCGGGGTTGACGTTGGGACTTTGCACTCGAGCCGATTGAGTCTGCGGCAGGTCGCCCTTCTCTTTCTGACAACTGCCGCGGCGTTTCTGGTCCACGGATATCACCCCGCCGTCGAGGACGCCGAGATTTATCTTCCTGGCATTAAGAAGGCGCTGAACCCGAGTCTCTATCCCTACAACAATCAGTTTTTTGCCGCTCACGCCAGCCGCACGTTTTTTCCGAATCTGATTGCCGCCTCTGTCAAGCTCACGCACATTCCGTTGGATTATGCCTTGCTGCTGTGGCATTTGGCGTCAATTTTCTTGCTGTTGCTGGCGTGCTGGAAAATCGGAAAGCTGTGTTTCAACGACGAACGGGCGCAATGGGGCGGAGTGCTTCTTGTGGCCGCGCTGCTGACGATTCCAGTGGCGGGCACCGCGCTTTATATTTTGGATGAGTATCTCAATACGCGTTCGATTTCCACGTTTACAATTTTGTTTGCGCTGGTTGCTGTCGTGGAGCGCCGGTATGTTCGAGCCGTCCTGTGGTGCATTTTCACCGCGTTGATTCACCCCTTGATGGTTGTGTTTGGCGCTTCCTATTTTTTGCTGCTGCTGTGGCTGAGAAGAGATCGCGGTGTGTCGCTGGCTGCGGTGCTTGTGCCGCTGGGGCTGTTGCAGCCGTTGTTTCAGCCTGTGACAGGCGCTTACCGGGATGCCTTGCAGGCCCATTCTTATTTCTACCTCCTGCGCTGGGAATGGTATGAGTGGCTCGGAATATTTGGCCCGATCGCTTTGTTGTTGTGGTTTAGGAAAATTGCTCAACAAAAAGGCCTTCCAGGCTTTGAGTTGCTGGCCAACACCTCGATCTGGTTTGCCATTTTTTATTTTGTCGTGGGCCTGCTGATTACGATCCCCGAACGCTTTGCCGGACTTACCCTGCTGCAACCTATGCGCGCGCTGCATCTGGTGTACATTTTGTTGTTCGTATTCAGTGGAGGCTTGCTTGCCCGTTACGTTCTCAAAGCGGAAATATGGCGCTGGTGCGTTCTGTTCCTGCCGCTCTGCGCCGGAATGTTCTATGCGCAAAGGCAGCTATTTCCGGCGACGCCTCACATCGAGTGGCCCGGCGTGACCCCCGCAAACGACTGGCTGCAAGCGTTCGCGTGGACTCGCGAGAACACTCCTGTGGACGCTTATTTTGCGCTCGATCCTCAGCACATGGCTTTGCCGGGGGAAGATCAGCATGGCTTCCGGGCGGTGGGCGAGCGCAGCATGTTGGCCGATAACATCAAAGACAGCGGCGCTGTGACTATGTTTCCCAAGATGGCCGACGAATGGCAACGTCAAGTCCAGGCGCAGGCAGGGTGGAAGCAATTCCAACGCGACGACTATCTTCGTCTACAAAGAGAGTTTGGGGTTACGTGGGTTCTTGTGGAGCAGCCTGGTCCGGATGGCTTGCTGTGCCAGTATGAGAACAAGGCGCTGAAAGTGTGTCGGTTGAACTAGCTCGCCACGCGAAACTACTTAAGCATTTGTCATTCCGAAGGGCTTCAGCCCTGAGGAATCTGCTGTTCTCCGGCCGAGGCAAGCGCCTTGCTTCTAAACCACGGCAATACCCCATATACCGCAAGCACCACCATCTGCGGATCGACCTGCCTCCGGTAATAGACTTCCACGTGCGTGAAATAGAACACGACAGGAAAAACCAAGAGCATTACCGCATACAGCGCGGCCACGGGGAAGTGCTCGCGAAACGCGCGACGCAGGCCGATCAGCGCAAGTACGGTCAGAGAAGTACTAAAGAAAATGTTGGCTGGATCCAGCGGCTCTTCCGCCAAGTAGCGCGGGTCGAGACTCCAGTAGCCCGTCCATATGTAGGCAAATCTCCGCACAGTAACCCAGGCAAACCAACTCTTGTGCTCGCGGATATATTCGAGTGCCTGCACTTTCTTTTCGTCCATGTAGGCGATCTCGCCCATTTGCTTGAACTTCTGCCAGTCGGCGTCGTTGTGCCAAGGGCCAATTTGTCGCGGGCGCCAGTGGAAGGTATCGCCGTTGTTGCCAATCATCAACTCAAGGCCCATGGTGTCGCGAAAGGGCACGAAGCGGTGGAACACCTCGTAGTTGCGCAGAAACCACGGCGTCACAAAAAGAATGATGGTGAGCGAAGCTACGCTCAGAGGAATGGACCAACTCTGGCGCTTTTGTAGCAGACGAATGCCGATCCAGCCCAGCATGATCGGGAGCACCGTCAACACAATGGGTTCGGTGAGCGCGGTGAATCCCCAAAGCAGGCCGTATCCGATCCAGGCTTTTATGCTGACCGGCCGCTCGAATTGCAGCGTGAGCAAGAACAAGACGCTCAACAACAAGGTCGAGAGCCAGGTTGCCCAAATTCGCTCCACGGAAAAATAAACTGCATAGGGGAACAACGCCCATGCCCAGCCGGACCACACAGCCACCCGATCGCCGAAAGTCTTGCGTGCGAAGAAAAATATAGGCAAACAGGTCAGCGCCGAAATCAAGGCGTTGGAAATCAGTAGTACAAATGCCGAAGCAGTGCTGTAAATTCCGAAGACTCTGAAAACGCCCGCAATAAAATACGGATAGATAGGTGTGAGGAATGCGGTAAGTCCGGTGTCTTCAAAAAGCGGGCTGCTGAACCCGTGGCCAGTGGCGATCGAGCGCGCGAGTCTTCCATTCTCGTACGCGAAGCGCCAGTGATCTCGTTCCGGATCAAGCTGCTCCTGATATAGAAACCCCATCACGATGAGGCGGATGCCAAGGGCGACGAGGACCATGCACCATTTGCTGTTCAGGGAATTCGCGAACCGTGTGCGATTCGGAGAAATTTGAGACTCGACCGGATTTTCCATTTTGAAAGGGCTTACCCGCCGAATTCTAACAGAGGAAGTACACGGAAGATTTGTCATTCCGAGGGCAGCGAGGGATCCCTTTCGCGAGGAGCCGTCTTGCCAGCGAAAGGGATGCTTCGCTGCCGCTCAGCATGACAAAATGTGGATTGCGCCCTAGCTTGTCCCCATTAAAACCGTCAAAATTGCGCTTCCCACCCTATCCTGAGTAGCATCTAGCAGAAGACCTTATGGCGACTTCCACCACGACTCCATTTACCGGACGCTCTCCCCTGGCTTTTGGGGAAATTCTGTCTTTTTCCTACGACACGTTTCGCCAGAACAAGGTCCGTTTTGCGTTGACCGCCTTGGGCATGGTGATCGGGACCGCGTCCTTGATTTTGGTGGTCACGATTGGCATGACGGGTCGGCAGTACATCCTGAATCAGATTCAGTCCATCGGCGCGAATCTTGTTTTCGCGGAGTATGAAGGCGGCGCGCCGCGCATCACCGCTACCGCTCCCGATCCGCTCACTGTGGCCGACATTGACGCCGTTCGCGCCCAGGTGCCAGCCGTCGTTTCGGCTTCGCCGTTCATGAACCTGAATGAACGCATTAGCGTCGGTAACGGTAAGCAGCAAGACATTCTGGTGCTAGGCGTCTATCCGGAGTACCGTGCCGTGCGAAATCTAACGGTGCTTTCCGGGCGCTTTTTCGATCAGGAAGACTATCAAGCTCGCAATAAGGTCGGTGTCATCACCGACAAGCTTGCGCGAAAACTCTATGGTTCGCCGGAAGCAGCCCCGGGCCGTGTCCTCAAGCTCAGCGGGCTGCCTTTTACCGTGATTGGAACTTTCAAGGAAAGTGTGGAAACGTTCGGCCAATCCGAGGTGCAAGACAACACCATGGCGATTCCATACTCGGTGACGCGCTCATTCATGGATACGCCAGTCGTCCGGCAGATTTATTTTTCCGTTGCCGACCCTTCGATGGTGGTGCCTGTTACCGCGCAAATCCGTAGCGTAATCCAGGCGCGGCACCGCCCCGAGTCCGTCTACAACATCGCAAACTTCACGCAGTTATTGCAATTAGCCGATCGCAGTGCCACGGCCCTCACGCTAGTCTTGTTGTTGGTTGCTGCCGTAGTTCTGCTGGTCAGCGGAATCGGAATCATGAACATCATGCTCGCCACGGTCAGCGCGCGTATACGAGAGATTGGTATCCGCAAGGCCCTGGGTGCCACCAACCGGGAAATTCGCTTTCAGTTTCTGGCTGAGGCGATCTTGATTTCTTTGGTCGGCGGGATTATCGGAATTGTCATCGGGCTGGCGATCCCTTTCTCCGTGCGCTTCTTCTTTGACGACTTCCACATTCCGATCTCGGGATTGTCGGCCATTATCGCGATCATCGTTTCATCGCTGGTGGGAATTATCTTCGGAACGGTTCCCGCAACCCGAGCCGCACAGATGGACCCGGTGGAGAGCTTGAGGTACGAGTAGAGCGGCTCTCGGCTATCAGCTATCGGCGAAACCAAAACCGGCTATCTATCCCTCACTAGCCGAGAGCCGACAGCGTTTTTACAAACAGAAAAGCCGGACAGTTTCGCCCGGCTTCGCAATACCCCTGATCGTAAGTTTTTAGTTGTGGCTCGCGTTCAGTTTGTGCCACCTAGTTGAAACGCCGCGTAAGGGTGACATACTTTCGCGGTGAACTTGTTTACAAACTACCAGCCCAGGCCAATTCCGGCCCGGCTGCGCTTACATGACGAGCGCCAGTCTCTCGAGTTCCTTGCGAATCACGGCCATAGAGCAGCCAGAACCTTCCACGCGGCAGGCTGAGTCGAGCGCTGCCGACGGGGAGACGCCGTAGCCACGCCCCATCAGGAATACCTGCATTAGCTCCGCAGCATCGCGCGAGTCCATCCCGCCCTGCAAAAGGTCGTTCCTAAGCGACGCCACTTCCATCACTGAGAACCTGTCGATCATCATGCTTGGGTCACCTCCGACCCTGCTTTACACATTTGACTACCCAACCTGCTGATTGGTTGCATGCAATCCGCGTGCCGTACTGCACCCTACCTAACAGTACGTAGAAAAAGGCTCTTCGGTTTCCTAAACTGTTATCGGCAAGATAGGTTGCGGGTCGTGAGAAAGCCCTAGCACGAAAGTGCTAAGCACCTTTTTCGTCATCACTTTGACACGTTGTGTCGTTTTGGGATGAGAAGAAACGGCAGTTGCGACAAACTCAGCTAT
>JAYVEP010000146.1:0-11304 GCA_043749225.1 Acidobacteriaceae bacterium | reverse complement strand
GATCCTCGAGATGTCAGACCTACGGACTCTTTTTCTCAAACTGCCTAAAACCTCGCGGACAAGAGTGTCCGCGCCACAGGAGCCTAAGCAAGTGCCCGTGGAACGCGTCAGGAGTCTCCTGGAGGCTTCGCCAGACTCTAATTGACCTTAATTCCACGCCGGTCGCGACACCTCCTGGGAGCGTACAGCGATCTTTCCCGTTTTGGCACTCGTCGCGAGCGCATGCCGTAGGTAAGGGTGATGGCATTGTGCAGAATGGCGGTCCGGATTCCAGAAGCAGATTGCGTACGGCGCCACTCTGGGTGCATGTGGCGCGGACACTCTTGTCCGAACACCGACGTCGAAAGAGTCTTATTGCCGCACTGGCTAGGGGTCGCTGCCGCTGCCAGCCTCTCGCGGACAAGAGTGTCCGCGCCAAATCAAGTCAGTGCCAAATCAAGCCCGTACAGCCATTTACCCCAGCCTTGCATCCCAACTCTGGCTCCGCCGCTGGCATTCGCTGGGGCTAGCCGCTAGAATGAACTGTTTCAGGGAACCCATTTTCGCGAAAGCTTGCTGGTGAGGTAGGGATGCATTTCCGTCGTTATTTTTCGTTTTCGATCTCGTTGATGTTGTGGGCGATTTGCCTGAGCTGCGGGGCTAACTATCGTTTGCCGATCATCCAGATTCCGGGCAATCCCGGCGATCCCAAGCTGTACCACTTCGCCATGACCATCAGCACGGATAACTCCAATGGAGTCAACAGTCCCGGGTCGATTATGCAGATTGACGTCTCGGGCGACGTGAACGTGGGCCAGGCGGCGTTGGGGCGCGGTCCAGTGCATGCGGCGCTGCTCCCCGGCGGCGCTAACAATCGGATTTACACGGCGAATGCGGTGGAGAACACGGTCTCCACCATTACTGCGGCCCAGCTTTGTGGCGGCACGTCGATCTGCCCGATGGGGACCATGACGACCATCACCATGCCCAGCCCCTACACGCCGAGCTTCCTGCATTCGACGGAATCCGCGAAGATGTACGTGATCCTGGCGCCAGTAGATCCCAATGCGACTGCGCCTTCCATTGGCGTCATCGACGCACTTCGGCAAGTACTAACGCTGCAGATTGACTTGCCTTTCCACAGCGACCCCGAATGGATGGCTGAGATTCCGAATGGCCACAAGCTGTATGTGCTGGATAAGGCCAACAGCGTGGTGCATGTCATCGACACGGCGAGCCGCGTGATTGTGCAGACGCTGTCGGTGGGTGCGGGTCCATTTATGGCGACGACGAGTCCGGGCAGTTCGGCTGTGTTTGTGCTGGGCACCGCAGGCGTTACAGTGATCGACGCGAATACGGACGTGGTTCTGAACTCGACGCCGTTGCCAATTCCCGGGACGGCAGACTCGATTTCCTATGACAAGAACTTGAATCGCTTGTACTTTACGGATAAAGAAGGCGATCTGGAAATTTATGACGCGGCGGTTGCGCCGGGGAATATGCCAGTGTTCGAGAATGTATTGAAAATTCCTGCACAGAACGCGGCGATTTGCTCGCAGCAGCCGAGTGCGAATTGCACCAGCCTGATGGGCGTGGCGTCCCTGCCGGACGGCTCGCGAGTCTATGCGCTCAGCATGACGTTTACGGCGGGCGCTCCGAACACCTGGACCCCGACGCTGACTCCGGTGGATTCGCTCTCTGTAACCGTAAAGACTCCCATTAACCTGACCCCGTCAGCCGAGGTCACATCTCCGTGCGGCACCGCGCGTTTCCGCTTCATGGTGGGAGCTTCCGGAGGCAGCGAGCGCGTGTATGTATCGAGCTGCGATTTTGCCGGAACGTATATCTTGCGGACCTTTGACAATACGGAAGTGCAGGCTGTGCCCTCGCCGTTGAGCTCGAAACCGCCGGCGTTCCAGAATCCGATGTTTATGATCACGGGACGATGAGGCTGTCGGCTATCGGCCAGAAGTTAGCCTGAGGTTGGCTGGAGTTGCCGACAAGATTGGATTGATGCCGAAAGCCGACGGCTGCAACTTACGCGCCGATCGCGGAGGCAGTCTTCTGGCTGGCCTGACAGTTGTAGCGCATGGCGATGTTCATGTAGACCGTCCCGCCACACGTTTCGAAGGACATGAGAAGAGCTTCGGTATCCTGCGTCGAGGGTAAGCCTTGCTCGGCGCTATAGACCAGCGGCGGCAATACGCGGAAGTTGAAGCCCTGATTGTTGAGAGAGGTGACCGCGTTGCCAATCACCTGGTTGGCGAGCTCGAGAACGGCTTCTCCCGCCATTTCATCTCCGGCGGCGATCTCGGTGCCGCTCAGCGAAGTAGCCAGATAGGCGGCCGTCGCAGGCGCCAGATCGAAAATGATGCGGCCTTCAATGTCGCCCGTAAAGGCGATCTGCGCTGCGATGCCGCAGCGCTTGTAGGTAACATCGGTCATGCTGACGTCGCCCACGGCTGTGCGGCAGCGCAAGCTCTGCGCCAGAACCGCGTCAGCGGCGTTGATGAACGGCTGGATCAATTCCATCTTCATGGGCGGGCTTTCATTGGGTGTTGCCTGCGACCTTGCATTGGGAATCCTTCACTAGGCGTGCGCACCGTCCGCTAAGGCCGCGACAACAGCGTCGTCTCCCATTACATACTTGACGACTTCATAAAGCACATCAGCCTTAACCGGCTTCTGTACGAAATGGCGCGCTCCGCGTTGCAGCGCCGCCACGATGTTTTCCTGGTAGCCGACCGACGAGACCATGACAATGCGAGCGTCCGAGTGCTTCTGCAAAATCTTTTCGGCCGCTTCAATGCCTTCCATGAGGGGCATCGTAATGTCCATGAGTACGAGGTCGGGAAGTGCCCGCTCGTATTCGGTGATGGCGGCGCAACCGTCGGCTGCTTCGCCGGCGATCTGACCGCCAAAAGTCTCAATCATCTTGCCCAAATTCTTGCGGGCAAAAACAGAGTCGTCCACCACGAGGTAGCGGACGGGTTGCCCGTCTTTCTTCCTGCGTAATGGCACAAACTGCTCCATAATGGTCCCCTCTCCTTTATAAAGGTCTCGCAAATCGTGCACAAAAGAAACTTACTTCAGTAACGGCCTACCTGGAATGCGTTCCTGCGGAGGCTCCGGACACTCCTGGCATTCCTGTAGACGAACCTCGCTCGGGGGCGCAAATAGCCTGTAACGTGTGGGCCAAAGCTTCCAGCGAGATCACACGCTGGGCATAACCGCGCTGGATGGCAACTCGCGGCATGCCATAGACCACACAGGATTCTTCTGATTGCGCGATGGTTAATCCGCCCGCGTCCCTGATCGCTCCCATGCCTTCCGCTCCGTCGTCGCCCATGCCAGTCATGATGAGAGCGACTGCGCGCGCTCCAAAATTTTTAGCCAAAGAGTGAAACAGCACGTCTACCGATGGTCGGTGTCCGTTTACTTTCTCATCGTTCGAGAGCGAAACCACATCCGCCAGACGCATCTGACGAAGACGCACGTGCTGGTTGCCGGGGCAGACGAGTACGCGCCCCGCCAGCAATAAGTCTCCCGATTGCGCCTCGCGCACCCGCAGCGCACAGCTATCGTCCAGCCGCTGGGCAAACATCTTCGTAAAGCTCCCAGGCATGTGCTGCACAATAACGATGGATCCAGGGAAGTCCGCCGGAAGCTGCGAAAGCAGATACTGCAGCGTATTGGGGCCGCCCGTCGAGATGCCGATGGCAATTATTTTTGCGGCAGGCTGGTTGGAAAACGAAGCAGGTTTTCGTACCTTGACCGGACTCTCCGGGATGGCGCAAACACGCTTGCTCGTCGCCGCCGCTTTGATCTTGGCGATCAACTCCTGTTCCACTTCGGAAATTGGTTGCAGGTCGGCTGGCTTGGCAACAAAATCAACTGCGCCCAACGCCAACGCCTTCATTGTGATGGACGCTCCTTCCGTGCTATAGGAACTCACCACCACGACTGGAATCTTGTGCCTCCGCATGATCTGCTTCAGAGTTTCGATGCCGTTGAGGCCGGGCATTTCCAAATCCAGCGTGATCACATCGGGACGCAGTTCTGCGACCTTGCGTAAGGCGAAATTTCCATTGATGGCCGTGCCCACAACTTCAATTTCGTCGTCCTTCTGCAGCATCTGAGGAATCAGTTTCCGCATGACAGCCGAATCGTCGACGACAAGAACTCGTATGGGAGGCTTCACATCTCACCTCCAGCTGCAGCAGCGGCTCGGGCGACGCTATTGATCTCTTGAGGAATCAACTCCTGAAACTGCCGCGCTTCCGCCTGTGGCAAGAGCAGGCCCCAGGGCGCGCTCCCCAGTTCATTGCGTACCCGACTACGGCGTTCGGCCACGGCCGCTAGATTCAAAATCAGAACAACATGGCCATCGCCGAGAATGGAAACACCGCTGATCAGATCGCTGGAAAGCAGGTTCGTGTCCAAAGCTTTGATGACCAACTCTTCCTGACCGGAGAGCTCATCGACAACCAGTCCAAGTTTCTGACCGGCATGCGAGACAACCAGTACAAAGAGCTTGGCGCTGCCGTCCGTTTCCGCCGGACGCCCGAGCCGCACCAGCGTGAGTACTTCTTTGCGCAACTGCAAAACTTCATGCCCATCCACCAGATGCACGTCGGATTGGTGAATGCGCGTCATTTCCGCCACCGCGTTCAGGGGCACTGCATACAGCCGATGCTCCACAAGGAACAGGATGGCTTTGATGATGGCCAAGGTCAGCGGAAGACGCAGGCGGAACGTGGTTCCTTGTCCGGGAGTCGATTCCACATGGACCGACCCTTTCAGCCGCTGCAGAACATTCTGCACTACGTCCAGACCAACTCCACGGCCGGAGATTTCCGTGATTTGCTCCGCCGTGCTGAAGCCCGGCAGGAAAATCAGCTTGAACAGTTCGGTTTCCGTCATCCGCTGCGCTTCCTCGGAAGTGACCAGCCCTTGTGCGATGGCCTTGTTGCGAATAGCGGTTGAGTCAATTCCTCGGCCATCGTCGGAAAGTTCGATCACGACCTGGTTGCCCTGGTGATAGGCGGCCAGACGCAGAGTCCCTTGTTCTGGCTTTCCGGCGCGCTTGCGTTCCTCCGCACTCTCGAAGCCGTGGCTGATGGCATTGCGTACCAAATGTGAAACAGGCTCTGCCAGGGCGTCGAGTATTCCCTTGTCGAGATCGGTTTCCTGCCCCGCCAAAACCAGTTCTACGTTCCGGTTGCAGGTGCGCGCCGTGTCCCGCACCAGGCGCGGGAAACGGCGGAATAAGTTTTCCACCGGAACCATGCGAATCTTCATGACGGAACGTTGCAGATCGCTCAGCACCCGCGACTGGAAAGCAAAAGCGTCGCTGAAGCGGGCACGCAACGGATCTTTCGGGAAGCGCTTGCCGAATTCCAGCAACGTCTGCTGAAACATGGAGCGACCGATAATCAGCTCGCCTAACAAGTTCAGAACCGTGTCAATGCGCTCGGAATCGACGCGGAGAAGATTTTCCGAAGCGACGGGACGCGAATTCTCTTCCGCGCGCTGCAATGTGCGAGCCTTTTCCGCCTCGGTTTCAACCGCAGGCGTTTCGGCAACGGCGTTGGATTCTTGGGCTGGTGATGAATTTTTCAGAGCAGCCAGCGTCGCGACATTAATCTTGGCGATAATGCCCGGGACACGGCATTTCTGCGTCAATATTTCCGGGGTTTCCCGAGTTGCTACCGCGGTTTCGATGTCCCCAGCCACGCGAAGATGCCGCGCCTCCGCTGGCGAAAATGCTAGAATTTCGCCCATTTTGCCCAGGATGTTGCGCACGATCTGCAGCGCCGCTTCCGGCATGGCGCAGTTGGAATCCAGCCCTAGCGTGACATGCTGCACCGGAACCGATTTCTGCCGCGCGGTTTCAATCGCTAAAAGTTCATACTCGGTCCAGCCGGGGACAGTTTCGATTTCTGTGCGAACGACTTTCGTCTTAACGGCTGGGGACTTCGCCACCGCGGTGGATTTTTTCAGGCCGGACGTTTTTTTATTCGAAGCCGCCTGGCTGGATGCTTTCTTGCCCGCAGCCTTATTTGGACCGGCGGCGGAACCCAGTTGTGCGATCAACTTCCGCAACGGCTCCCCCGTCGGCACACGGGTTTCGTTGTGGTACGCCTCAATCATTTCGCTGAACACATCGGCGGCGGTCAAAGCAGTTTCCACAATCGCCGCGCTTCGCGTCAGGTCTTCGCCAGTCAGAACATCTTCAAACTGGTGAGCTAGGCTGGTCAGGTCTTTGTATCCGCAAGCCGCGGCATCGCCCTTCAAGGTGTGGACGGCGCGGCGCAGGCTGCGCAACGCTTCGAGATCGTCAGGATGCTTCTCCAGCTTCAGCGCTTCTTCGTTCAGCGACTGCAGAATTTCCTGCGCGCTCTCGTAGAAGATTTGCCGAAGTTCCGTTCCGCGGTCGCCGGACATCGAACTCACAGTTCCACCTCGACGCGCCGGTAAGCGGTTCCGCTGTCGCGATGCACCATGGTGAATTTAGTAGTCAGGCCCAGCAGACTTTCCGCATGACCGACAAACACGTGGCCACCCGGATTCAGGCAGCTATAGAACTTCTCCACCAACCGCTTCTGCTCGGCCTGGTCGAAGTACATCATCACATTCCGGCAAAAAATGAAGTCGTTGCGTTGCGGCACGAATTCCGTCTTCAGATTGAAAAAGTCAAAATGTACCAGCTCTTTCAAGGGCGCGCGAATGGCATAGCGATCGCCGACCTTATCGAAATATCGCAAACGGCAGGCATAGTCGACAGGCGCCATCTGAGCCTCGTTATAGGAGCCTTCCTGCGCTGCGCGAAGAACTTTGTAGTTCAGGTCCGAAGCCAGAATTTCCACCCGCCACGGCGAAGGCAAGAGGGATCGCGTCGATTGAAATCGTGTGGGCGGCGGAAAACGTAAATTGAAAGTCGTCAAGGAGTCGCACACCATCATGGCCAGCGTGTAAGGCTCCTGCCCGGTAGAACAGCCAGCGCTCCAAATACGGAGAGTGTAGTCACCGGAGGCCGCTTTGCGTTGCAGCGTTTCGTCTAAGATGTGTTTCTGGAACAGATCCAACTGTGCCCGATTACGGAAGAAGCTGGTCTCGTTGACGGTCAGGTTTTCCAGCAGGAGCGCCAGTTCTTCTTTGCCCTGTTCGCCGGTCAAGTGCCGGTAATAGCTGTAGAAGGAACCTAACTGGGATTCCTTAAGACGGCGCTGCAGCCGGTCGGTCAGAAACGCCGTGCGGCGCTCGTCGAAGTGCATGCCGCACTCACGGTAAATGAGCGCCTGCAACAGCTTCAGATCCGACTCGGTCAGTGGGGCGGGTGCCGCCGCGGTTGAACTCATGCGCTTTCCTGCGTTAACCTTTCGCCTTCGCGGCCAGCGCTCTTCGCGCTGGTGCCGCTGGGTCGCCCGGAATTGGACCCGGAATTGGAGTGGAGATGGAACCGCCAATTGCAGCGGCAGCCGCACTGCCCGGCGCAACCGCTGCACCCGGCGCCGCGCTGCTCTGGAGTCCCTTCACTTCCCGCTGCAGCAGTTTGGCCATATCGAGCAATACCACCAGGCGTCCGCCATGCTTCGCGACGCCCGTCACACACTGCAATCCACTCTCCGAGAAAACCGCCGGTGGAGGCTCGACCTCACTGCCTGGAATCTTCATCACTTCCGACGCGCCATCCACGATCAGTCCCGCCAGCCTGCCCTGGACTTCCATCACCAGAATTCGATTGTGCCGTCCCGACGTGATCTGCTTCTCTCCAAAGCGTTTGCGCAGGTCCATGATGGAAACGATCTTGCCGCGCAGATTGATCACGCCCTCGATATATTCCGGAGCATCCGGCACGGCCGTTATCTCCGGCACCCGCACGATCTCCAGAATCAAATGAATGGGGACGCCGTATGTTTCACGGCCTATGCGGAAACCGACAATGTGAAGCTCTTTCTCCATAAGGGTCGCCGTAGCCTAAAGAGTTCCCGAGCTAGTGCCGTCCGCTCGCAGCTGCCGCACGATGTTCGCGGTTGCCGCGCCGTCCGTCCTGCTTGTAGTTGGAAACTTCTTCGTCCAGACGGAAGCGATCCATCGATTCCAGCAAGTCGCGAGACATCTTCGACATCTGTTCCGCCGAGGCCGCCAATTCCGACGAACCCGACGTGGACTGCTGCGTCAACTCCCGCATGCGTTCCATGGCTCGAACTACGGCTTGCGAACCGGAAGCCTGCTCCTCGACCGCGGAACTGATTTCGTGCGTCAGTTCGTTCAGTCGGGAAGTCGCCCGCGCAATCTGCGACGAGCCATGCGATTGTTCGTTGGTAGCTGCACCGATTTCCTGCGCGAACTTGTAAACCTCCGTGACCACGTTCGAAATCTTCCGCAACGCCGTGCTCAGCTCTTCCCCGTGCGTCAAGCCTTCGTTGACGATTCCGGTGCTGCGTTCCATGTTTTCAACCGCCTTACGCGCTTCCTTCTGAATGCTGTTAATGAGCTCGGAGATTTCCTTGGTCGATTGTGCCGACTTTTCCGCGAGCTTGCGCACTTCATCGGCCACCACCGCAAATCCGAGTCCATGCTCTCCGGCGCGCGCGGCTTCAATGGCGGCGTTCAAGGCCAGCAAGTTCGTCTGCTCCGCCAGGTCGTCGATCACTTCCACAATTCTTCCAATATCATCGGCACGCTGACCCAGAGCACCTATGATTTCTCCCGATTCGTGAATCGTCCGATTGATGCGGTTCAGGCCATCCGTGGCCTTATCCATCGTGGTGATTCCGCTATGCACTTCCTCGCGCGAACGGTTGGAAATATCCAGCAGAACTTTGGCCGTATCGGCTACCCGCTGGATCGACGCCACCATCTGGTCGATCGACGCCGAAGTCTCGCTCACACTTGACGCCTGCGTCTGCGTGCTCTGGACCATGTTTTGCACGTTCACGCTCATCTCGTGCATGGTGCTGGTCACTTCGTCAATCGCGCCCGAAGCCTCCAGACTGATCTTGGCCGATTCATCCGAAGCCGACGCCACTTGCGACGATCCGCTGGCCACCTGCGAAGCCGCATCGCGCACGCTCCGGACCATCTCATGCAGCCCCTCCACCATGCTAAGGAAGCCCTGGCCGAGCGTGTCTTTCGCCGAGCGCGGCGTTACATCCACGGTCAAATTACCACCCGCAATTTCCCGCGAGACCGTGGCCATTTCGCCCAGATATCCCACCATCTGGTCGAAGGATTGCGCCAGTTGTCCAACTTCGTCTTCCTGCCGTATCTCAGTCTTTTGCTGCAAATCGCCGGTTTCCGCGATCTGCTGTGCCGCCGCCATCAGCCTGTACAGCGGGCCAGTCACCGCTTCGGCTGTGCGATAGGCGACCCAGACACCAAACCCGATTGCCAGCAAGGTGCTGGCCAGTGCGATCAGAACGACCCAGGCCGCCATAGCCTCGTCCGAATTGCGACGCTCATCGATAATCTTCTTGGTTTCCCGGTCCGCCACGTCCAGATATTCCGTCGAGTTCTTCAGCCAGCTCGCAGGATCTTTTTGCAGATAAAAAATCTGTAGCTCGGAAACTGTGACATTGCCGGAATCCACATCTTTGCGCTTTGCCGCCAGCGTCGCCGCAAAATCGGTAGCCCAGGCCTGCTCCAGAGACAAAACCTTATCCAGCGCCATTTTTTGCTGGTCGGAACCGGCCAGTTCCTTGGCAATCTCCACCTTGCTTCCAACCTGGCGGATGCCGTCACTCATCTTTTCGAGCTCGCGCCCGTCTCCGCTCAACAGGTAGCTGTTCAAAGAGAGTCGGTTCTGCATCATCTGCGACCGCAACTCGCTGGACGCCGCCGATGCCTGCTCCGAACGCGCCGCCGCCGCTCGTGCCGTATGCTCCCGCCGCAATGCAACCACGTTCACAATAAAAAGAATGACAACGGTCGCTAGAATCGCGCCGAAGCTCCTATACAGCCTTTTGCGGATGCTCATCGTCATTGCGTGTGTTCCTTGTCTGCTCAGCTAGTTGTTGGAGAAGTTAAACTCGATGACGCCCGTGCTCTCCTCGGCCGCCGACTCGAACTTCCAGCGCCGGATCGCATCTTCGGAAGCCGTGACCAGCAGCGGATGTCCGCCCACTACCTTCGTCGATTTCACGCTTCCGTTTGCCCCCACCGTGACCAGCAACTTCACCGAACCTCTCACATTCATCCGGCGCGCCAGCTCCGGATACAGGGGCGACACTTGTGATTTCACCTTCCGGGTCAATTCCCCTTGCGGTTTCTGTGCCATTCCCAGCTGCAGGCACATTACGAAGGTCAAGATCGAGACACAAAGGGTTCGAAAACCAGACGTCAACTGGCGGCGTATCATAGGTTAAAGAGCCTCTCCACAGAGATGGGAACTGCCTGACTAGACTCAAGTTCATCCCTTGGAATCCAAAAACTCAAGTTACCTTGGTGTAGACACGTAAGCTGCTGTAAATGAAAGGCTTACTGCATGCCAGTCAACGCCCTCCTGGTGACCTTCGTCACCCTTTCCACGCAATCCGGATCTCGGGTCGCGATATTCCCTTGCTCCCTCCTCTCCGCCCCGGCGCGCATCTTTCCCTACTGCCGCCCCTCCCATTCGGATGTGCAGCAAGGGGTTTCACACCTTGACACCCGCTCCTGAATTCCCCTTGACTCAAATTGAGATGAAAGGCTACGTTTGCTTGTATCTCCTAGTTTTTACAAGGCTTGGCCTCATTCAGGTATGCAGCTTGGAAATCCGACCGTGTCTCAAAATAGAACTGGCATTCCCGACGAGGGCTTCCAGCGGCTGCTGGTTTCTATTTCCACTGCCGCCAAGGTTGAGCACGGGGCGCTCCTGCTACGCCTGATTTGCCGCGCCAGCCGTGAGTTCTTCGGAGCCACCGGCGCTTATATCTGGCGGCGCGAAGCTGCGGGGAACCTCATCGGACTGGAGGCGGACGGCCCCGGTGCGCAGTCGTTTCGCGACTTGCGTCTGTCCTGTGACCAGGTTGCGTTCATCGGAAGTGCCCTCCGCACCCGTCAGGCACTGGCTTGGAGCCACGTCGATTCGCAGGACGATATCTCTTCCGACCATACTGCCCGCGACGCCTTTGCCGACCGCCTGGGCGCGCGTTCCGTCTTGGTCGCTCCCTTTCTTCTCTTCGGAGAAGTTGCTGGGGCGCTGGTTCTCCTCAGCGCGGAAGACCCTGAGCGTTTTGAAGAGGATTCCATTGCCAAAGCCGCAATTCTGGGGGGCCAGTTAGGCAGTTTGCTGGAAGCCGAGCGCATCGACGAAGCTTCGCGCGAGGAACTCCGCCGGGC
>JAYVEP010000145.1:0-4422 GCA_043749225.1 Acidobacteriaceae bacterium | reverse complement strand
GAAGACGGCCAGAAATCAGGCTTACGCACGACAGCCTAAGCTGTTCGCCTGGGCCCTTTGCATTCACGCTTCTATCGTACTGGGGAGGAACCCTTCTAGAGAGCGCGAAAGAGTAGAGAGGGCGAAAGAGCCTCGGACAGGGTTCCATCTCCCGTGTGGTACGTCCCCTGCAAGAACGAACCTTAAAAGACGCGGAAACCAGCCCGAGGATTGGGGTCTATTGTGCAAGGCGGCAGGATTTGAAGCAATTCGGATTTACTACTTTTTGGATGACAACGCGTTGCACGTCATCCGTGTCCTGCACGGGAAGACCGACCTTAAGCCCATCCTTTAGGAGGCAAAGAAGCCCACCCCTAGTACCGATGCTGCGGCACCGACACAGCCTTAAAACCCGCCGCCGCGGAAGGAACAGCAGGAGCGGCAGCCGGAATCGCAACCGCAGCCTTCACCGTGCCCACCTCATCCCCGCGGAAATAGGCTTTGTGGTTCGACGCGACCTCGCTCATGGCCTCATAGGGCTTGCTGTAATTGTTCTGGGCATTCCAGAGCAGGAACCCTACCCCGCCCTTCTCTTTGGCGACTCTTACCTGGGTCAGAATGTACTGCGGAGAGTAGGTCTTTGTGCGCCAGCCAAACGCCTGCAGCCAGGGGCGCAGGACTACACCGCTATCTTTGGTGATCAGCCGGAAGCGCTGCATGGATTCGCCAATGAAGTGTTCGGGAGCGTCGCCCGGATGCGCAATGCCATCCATGCCGAAAAAGTGCGAGGGATAGATCATGGGCGAAATTACATCACAGTACTTCGCCATCTTTACGATGTCTTGCCCAGTGTGGGCCAGGTCCGCGTTGCGCTGCCAGGCCATCACGCCGAAAACGTCGAGCGAAAGCAGAACGCCGGTGGGATGCAGTTCGGCATAAGCATGTTTCAGGAAGTCGGCGATGACGTCAGAACGCTGCCACTTGGGATTCACTTTTTGAAAGTAGAATGAAGCATCCTTCTGGTTGCCTTCCGCCGGGAAGCGGACGTAGTCGAACTGGATTTCATCGGCGCCACTCTGGGCAGCCATTTTCGCTAAGGCAATGTCATATTCCTGGGCCTTCGGCTGCGACGGGTCGGTCCAGACTAGCTTGCCGTTCTCGCGCCAGGCGGTGCCGTTCGCATGCGACTGGATAGCTAGCTCGGGATGGGTCTTTACAAGATGTTCATCGCGGAAAATTGCGATGCGGGCGATGGCATGCAGGCCCAATGAATGTACGTAACGCGTGAACTTTGGCAGCTCGGGAATGGGGTGCCCCTTCTGGGCGCCCGCGAGAGGGTGATCGAACGGAACGCTGAGCGAGCCGTCGCTATCCTTGATGTCGAAAACTATCGCGTTGCCGCCCAGTTCCTTCCAGCGCCGCATGATTTTGCGGCCATGGGCGCTGCCAGCCATCAATCCGGTCAGATAAATCGCGCGAACCTCAAAATCTTTCGCCACGGGGACCGGCTTCTCGACAATCGGCTCGCTAATCCCGCCGGGGATGGTGATCGTCTCTCCCACCTTGAGCGAAATGCCCTTGCGGTCGCCGTTGGCGTGGCGGATGGCGTCGCCCAATTCCGCGGAGGTCAAAAATGACGTTTTTGAGAGATAATGATGGGCCACGAACGGGATGCTGTCGCCGCGCTTGGCGGTATAGGTCAGCGGAGCGGTCTCGGCTAGGGAAAAAGTAGCGATGAAACCAAGAATTAGACAAGCAGCAATGCGATGCGCGCCCACGGGTAAGCCTTTCAACAAGGAAATCAACTCTCAACCCGAGCGTAACGTCGGCGTGATTACCATGCTAGTTACCGGAGTCGCAGTCCGTCTGAGCGAATGTGATCAGACGCAGGACAGACACGCCCAGAAGTTACCCGGATAGCGCAAACTATTTCGCATTCGTGGCGGTGGAAGCGGTGGAAACCGTGCTCCGAACCCCGGCAAATGTGGTTAAAGTGATGAAAAATATGGCGGTTGAAACCTTTGGGAGATGGCCAAAGGTTTGCTATTTAGGTAGGCATCACCAGGCAACTTGGGGAAACAAGTCCTGGGATGCTTCACAACCGTCTCTCTAAGGAAAGGTAGGCAAGGCCGCCAGAATCCGGCGGCCGCAAGAAGCTTATGAAGACCGGCTTAAGCCTCGCACTCGATCCAAACCGTCGCAGCACGGAAGCGCGTGATTTCGACGCGACCCTCCGCCGCAAAATCGTTGGCCAAGACGCCGCCATCGACAAAGTAGTAGAGATCTATCAGATGTTTTTGGCGGGGTTGAATGCGCCTGGGCGGCCTGTGGGGAATTTGTTGTTTCTGGGTCCTACTGGGTCTGGGAAGACGCGCGTGGTGGAGTCTATGGCGGAAACGCTGTTTGGCGACGCTCGAGCTTGCATCAAGATTGATTGCGCGGAGTTTCAGCACTCGCATGAAATTGCGAAGCTGATTGGATCGCCTCCAGGATATTTGGGACATCGCGAAACGCATCCTCTATTGACGCAGGAAGCGTTGAACCAGTGGCACACGGAGAAGCTGAAGCTGTCGATTCTGTTGTTTGACGAAATCGAGAAGGCTTCGGATTCTTTGTGGCAGTTGCTGCTGGGAATTCTGGATAAGGGTACGCTGACTTTGGGTGATAATCGCCGCGTGGATATGACGCAGTGCATTATCGTGATGACCTCGAACCTGGGGGCCAGCGAGATGAACGACCTGATCACGGGAGGCTTCGGCTTCGCGCGTGCGGCGACCGCGATGGATGATCGCTTTGACGAAAAGATTGACCGCACGGCGGTGGAAGCGGCGCGACGGAAGTTCTCGCCGGAATTCATGAATCGTATCGACAAGGTGGTTGTCTTTAAGATGCTGAAGCCGGACGACATGCGGTCGATTCTGGATATAGAACTTGGGATGGTGCAGCAGCGTGTGTTGATGGCTGCGGGCGCCAATCAGTTTGTCTTTACCTGCGCGCAAGGGGTGAAGGACTACCTGCTGCGCGAAGGAACGGACGCGAAGTATGGGGCCCGCCATCTGAAGCGGGCGATTGAGCGGCATCTGGTTTTCCCTCTGGCGAATCTGGTGGCGACGGGGCAGGTACGGCTGGGAGACTTCGTCCGGATTGATGTGACTCCGGAAGGCGTGATGACGTTTACCAAGGAAGCGGAGGGTACGGCGTTGCCGGGCTTCGTCGACCGCTACGGGACGGCAGCCAGCGCGTTTGCTCAACAGGCTCGGGCGAGCCGGGCGATTGCCAGTCGCCGGGAAATCGGGGCGGGTGGATCGGTGCTGGAGTCGGGTACGAAGTAGGCTCTCTCTTCTCTCTCTTTCTCTTTAGGGGCGCCGGTGACTTCCGGCGCCTTTTTTTGATGCCCGCAACCCGACCATCATTCGCCAAAGTGCCATCGTAGTCGGAAGCAATTGCTCGAAACGCAAGTCTTCACCTCCAGTTGAAATTGCTTTTCGTTCCGCGCTGGGCGGTTCAAATTGGACTGGCACGTCGCTGTGTTCCGCGACCGTCGATGGAAACAAGTCACCCCTGGTTAAAGGGGTGGAAGTTCGTATTCCTTCTCTTCCTTTGTTCCGGGAAGGAGTCTCCTTTCGAGGAATCTCTGGGCCAAGCGCTTGCCTCCCAAGCCAAATGCGATTGCAAGCCCAAGCATTACTGCTCCAAAGGCGGTCCCGAAGGTGACTAGCATCGTCTGTTCCCCCACACCTAGTTCTTCGAAGACCATCGAGAGCACGAATACGATGATGATGGTGCGAATAGATAGGCTCAGCAAACGGGGCGAAGGCAGATTCGCGTTCACCGCTGCCAGCAGCGCGGCTCGGGAAAAGAAGCTTGCCGCCAACAGCCCGAAGAAAACAATCACCAAGGCGACGAACAAGCGAGGTAGAAAAAGGAAAAAGCTGGAGATGTGTTCCTGCAGCCCCGCGATCCCCAAGACGCTCACGCCCAGCAAAAGGAAGCCCAGCCAGGCAACCCAGAAGCCGAACCGGCTTAGCAATTCAGTCGAGGATGGTAAAGCCGCCTGGGTCAGCAAGTGGGCGGCGCCAGCGCTTTCTGAAAGCTTGTCAAAACGGGTCAATCGCAGAATGGCACGCAGAACGACCTTAAAGATGTATGCGACCACCCATCCCACAAACGCGATGATCAGCATTACGATAAGACGGGGCAGGAAGTGCGCGAAACCCCTGGCAAGTTCCTGCATGGCCTGAGTTAGCTCGCTGACGATCATATCCCGCATAATTGCCTCACTCTCCGCCGTTCCACATTTTCAGCAGATACGGTCTCAATCGCTCGAACTCACCGCACAAGGTTTCAATGTTGTGTTCGATGTCTTCTGCGGAACCGTTGCGGTTCTCTGCAAGAAAGCTAAACATCCTGCCCCGATAAAGAGGAGCCAGGGCTTGAATGATG
>JAYVEP010000144.1:0-4426 GCA_043749225.1 Acidobacteriaceae bacterium | reverse complement strand
GCCAAAGTGTTACCTATGTCCCCGGTCTGTTTTGTTACCCATGTCCCCGGTCCGTACCCTCATGTGGAGCGGACACTCTTGTCCGCGAGGTCTTTGTTCCTGTTGTCCGCAAGTGTCGTCCTGTGACGGTTCGAGCTGCCAGTCACGGTCGGAAAACTAACCATTCAGGATGCAAAGGTGCGCGAAGAAATCTTGGGAAACCCGTATTTAGGAGTCGTTGAAAACCATTTCTTGCCTCGAATTTGTCATTCCGAGCGACCTCATCGTGAGGAATCTGCTACTTTCTTGAGGTCCCGCAAGTCGCTTTCCCATGAGCCGTCCAATCGAATCCGTCGATCCAGCCGAGCCCGGCGGCCAAACTTACGACAGCATCTACAAAAAGTTTGACTCGCCCCTTCAACGCCAACTGCGCAGCGAGGCGTACGGCAAAGATATCGGCCAACATTCCTGGGTCACCGCCGACGAGCTCCAACAGGATATTGCACGACTGGAAATTTCGAGTGCAAGCCGTGTTCTTGATCTGGGTTGTGGCCCCGCCGGACCGCTGACTTTCATCGTTGCTCAAACGGGTTCTCACGGCACCGGTGCGGATTTCAGCGGTCCGGCAGTCGCTTCCGGCGAGGCCCGCGCAAAATCGCAGGGATTAGAGGCTCGCATTGTTCTTCAGCAAGCCGACCTCAACGATCCCTTGCCTTTCACCACAAGCTCTTTCGATGCGGTGATTTCGCTGGATGTCATCCTTCACCTCCGCGACCGCGCGCAGGTTTTCCGAGAAGTGGCCCGCGTTCTGGTTCCAGAAGGAAAGTTCCTGTTCACCGATGCCGGAGCAATCGCAGGCCCAGTTTCCAACGAGCAAATTCGTCACCGCGCCCTTCACGGCTATACGCAGTTCGCGCCCGCAGGCTTCAACGAACGCGTCCTGCAACAAGCAGGTTTTCGCGTTCTGGAAACCGCCGATCGAACCCCAAGCCTCCTGAAGATTGCCACTGGACGACTCACGGCAAGACTGGCTCATCGACAAGAACTCCAACAGTTGGAAGGCGCAACAGGCTTCGAGAGCCAGCAGCAATATCTCGAAACCATAATCGACCTTGCACAAAAACGCGCGCTACTCAGAATGATGTATCTAGCGAAGCGAGCATAAGCCCGTGTAGGGCGAGCATTCCTGCTCGCCGCTCTTAGGTTCGGAAAGAAGAACGATTTCGACAGAAAGCGGAAGCCAAAAGAAATGCCGTCGCCAACAACAACCCTCCCCGAAGTCGCCCGCCGCGCCCGCCGCCACGTCGCGGCCCGCCTCTTGCCGTTCGTCTTCCTCGTCTACGTCGTCAACTACATGGATCGCGTCAACGTTTCCTTCGCCAACCTGCGCATGAGCGCCGACCTCGGTTTCAGCGACAAAGTTTACGGCCTCGGCGTCGGCATTTTCTACGTCAGCTACGTCTTGTTTGAGATTCCCGGCGCCCTCATCGTCGAGCGCTGGAGCGCTCGAAAGTGGATTGCGCGCATCATGATCTCCTGGGGCGTCGTCACCATCTTCACCGGCTTCGTCCACAGCGCCACACAGTTCTACGCCGCAAGATTTTTCCTGGGCCTCGCCGAAGCCAGCTTTTTCCCCGGCATGATTATTTACCTGACGCACTGGTTCTGCGCCCGTGACCGCAGCCGTGCCATCGCCTGTTTGTACACAGCTGTCCCCACTGCGTCGCTAATCGGAGCGCCCATTGCCGGGCAGCTTCTCGGAGTGCAGTGGCTGCATCTAGCAGGCTGGCGCTGGCTCTTCATCGCGGAGGGCATTCCCGCAGTAATTCTCGGCGTCATCACTATTTTCTACCTCACCGACTGGCCCGACGAAGCAGGCTGGCTTCCCGCGGACGAGCGCGAATGGCTGGTCAACAAACTGGCGTCTGAACTCCACGCGAAAAAGAAGAGTCGAGATCACACAATCCTCGAAGCGTTCCAAGACCCGAAGATCCTGGGGCTGATCGTCTCCTGGTTTTTAGCCCTCTCCGGGTTTCTCGGCAGCATCTATTTCCTGCCCACTGTAGTCAAGCGCCTTTCCAGTTTGCCGAACCGCGAAGTCACCACGCTCCTCATAATTCCAGCTCTCATTGGGATGGCGGGTACCCTAATCAACGGCTGGCACTCCGACAAAACCGCCGAGCGGCGCTGGCACACCGCCATCCCGGTGCTGGCAGCGGGACTGATGTACGGACTCGCGTTCCTAACCCATGACCACGCGTTCTTGACCATTGCATTCCTGCTTTTAGGCAGCGGCTTTTTCTACGCCTACCAGCCAACCTTCTGGGCCATCCCCACTCTGAGCCTCAGCGAGTCAGCGGCAGCCGCCACCTTCGGCCTCATCAACATGGTCGGGCAACTGGGAGGAATCCTCGGCCCTTACGCAGTCGGCTTCTTCAATGACCGCACGCACGCCCTGAGTGCGGGCTTTGCCTTCATCGCACTATCTTTTATCGCATCCGGAAGCGTGATTCTGCTTCTGAAAATTCACAATCCAGTCGAAGATAACGTTTAGATCGTTTGGCGCGGACACTCTTGCCCGCGAACGGCTGCGAAACCCGCAGTCTCGCAGGATTGGATTCCCGTTTTGGGAAATCACCATCACCAAATCACAAATCCTCTACAATCCAACCGTGCCTCCCGATTCCCAAATCAACTTCAAAATCGAAGCCACCGCTGGCCCTGCGCGCCTCGGCAAGCTCTTCCTCCCACACGGAGTCGTCGAGACCCCTATCTTCATGCCAGTGGGCACCCTAGCGTCAGTAAAGGGCATCTCTCAGGACCTCTTGGAAGACCTCGGCGCTCAGATCATCCTCGGCAACACTTACCACCTCTACCTGCGTCCGGGCGTCGAAACCGTGCGCCAACTGGGAGGCCTGCACGGCTTCATGTCGTGGCCTCACCCCATTCTGACCGACTCCGGAGGCTTTCAGGTCTTTAGTCTCAACGAGTTACGCAAGGTAAAGGAAGAGGGCGTCACGTTCCGCTCGCACCTCGATGGCTCCAGCCACTTTTTCAGCCCAGAAAGCGCGATGGAAGCTCAGATTGGCCTCGGCGCGGACATCATCATGGCCTTCGACGAATGCACCGAGCACCCCGCCGACCATCGTCGAACCCTTGATTCCATGGAGCTTACGCTCCGCTGGGCCGCGCGGAGCAAGAAGTATTTTGAGGAGCATAAGCACGAAGTGCCGTGGAAGGCGTCAGTTGAAGGTCAAAAGCTGACAGGCGAAGGCGCCTGTCGCTACGTGACCCCTGCTGGCGCTACTCAATCTCTCTTCGGCATAGTCCAGGGCGGCATGGATCTCGCCATGCGCAAGGAGTCGGCTGAGCGGACCATCGAAATTGGCTTCCCCGGCTACGCCATTGGAGGCCTCAGCGTAGGCGAGCCGCGCGAGCTGACCCGCGAGGTCGTCGAGGCCACCGTCCAGCACCTTCCAGCCGATAAACCCCGTTATTTGATGGGCGTAGGGACTCCTGAGGAAATTGTCCAATACGCCGCCATGGGCATCGACATGATGGATTGCGTGCTTCCCACTCGCGCCGCGCGCCATGGTCTGCTGTTCACTTCGGAGGGGAAGGTCTCCATCAAGCAGACCCGTTACGCCAAAGATGAGTCGCCGCTCGACCCCAACTGTCCCTGCAAGGTGTGTCAACGGTACTCGCGTGCCTACCTGCGGCACCTCTATGCGGCCAACGAAGTATTGGCGCAAGTGCTCAACACCATTCACAACCTCAGCTACTATCTGGGCCTCATGGCGGGTGTCCGCGCTAAGTTTCGGCGCGACGCATAGCCCCGCACCGTCGTTCGTGGTTGGAGCACGGAAAATGTGGACAGAAGTGGCCGTAGGTTGTAGCTTGGAAGAGTAACGAAAAAGCCGCCTGATGGATCCTACCCACCAAGCGGCGCTATGCACTATCGCAACAGCAATAGCGCAACGACGATTAGCACCACGACCGACAGTACTAGTCGATAATCGACGAGTACCGCGATGCGGAGCCAGGACTTCTTACGGTCCATGCTCATCACCTCCATCATTAGGAATGCGGCCCGGCCTCTACGCCGGGCCGTTCGTCTTTGCAGACGAAACTCGACACGGCCGCGGTCGGGCAAGGACTTTGATGGAAGGTTCTGTCAGCCTATAGCGCGTTAGGCAGCTGTGCCACCCCTCGAAGGAGTACTTCGCTCTGTATTTATCCTTGCCCGATGGACAGGCGAGGCGCCTGTCCAGCGTCTTTCTCGCCGAAGGTGACGGAAATTTAACGTAACTCTCCTTGACACTAGCCGCGCAGTGCGGCAAGCTATTTCACTTGGGGATTCGCCGCAGTTTTTGACCGTGGCTAAAGCGTCAAACAACGCCGACCAGCTTCTCCGCAACAAATCCTAGCGAAGGAAGTCCGCTCGAAA
>JAYVEP010000143.1:0-4432 GCA_043749225.1 Acidobacteriaceae bacterium | reverse complement strand
CTATAGCCGTGTTGATCTTCATGTGGGCAATGTTGACCTTCAAGCCTGTTCCCGGAGCCTACACAGGCGTAATCGCGAACCTAGCTGCCGCAATTTTTGTCGTTGTCTTTGGATTCCTCTTCGTCACCGTCTCGTCGCGTATCACCGGCCTCATTGGCACGTCGTCGAATCCGATCTCCGGCATGGCCATCGCCACACTGATGGCGACTTCAGCGGTCTTCTTAGTGTTGGGATGGACAGCGCCCGCGTACGGCGCCTTGGCGTTAACCATCGGCGGCGTAGTTTGTATTGCATCGGCCAACGCCGGCAACACCTCGCAGGATTTGAAGACAGGATTTCTGGTTGGTGCGACGCCTCGCTATCAGCAGCTGGGATTGCTGGTCGGAGTTTTAGTCTCGGTGTTTGCGATCGGCCTCACGCTGATCGGCATGAACAAAGGGTTGGAGCAATTCCGACAATTCCCTGCCAAAGTTGTCGACATCGATCACCTTCCCACGGGTGTGAATGTCGAGTCACAAAGCTTTGATCGCGACCAGATCCGTGTGGCCGGGGAAAAGGAAAAAGAAGCCAGCACGACCATGCCCGCGCGACAGTACTGGCTCGTAAATGCGCTGGGATCTTCTGAAATTCCCGATGGCAAGTATTTGTACAATCCGCAAACCAAGCAACTTGAGGTTCAGTGGATCCAGGGAATCGGCAGTGAAAAAGCCGCGGCTCCGCAAGCCAAACTCATGTCCACGGTGATCAGCGGCATCCTCAATCAGCGACTTCCTTGGGGATTAGTGCTGCTCGGAGTCTTCATTGTCATCGGCGTGGAGTTATTGGGAATTCGTTCGCTGTCATTCGCGGTAGGTTTTTATTTGTCCATCGCAACCACGCTGGCGATTTTTTGCGGTGGCATAGTGCGCTGGCTGGTGGAACGCAGTGCAGCCAAAGCCGGTGCGGCTCACCATGAAAGCGACGTCAGCCCGGGTTCGCTTTATGCCAGTGGACTAATCGCCGCTGGCGGAATCGTTGGGCTGCTTGGGATTGGCCTGAAGCTCTTGGAAGCCACCGGAAAGATCCCCGAGAATGCGTTGGCTTGGGGAGCCAGGATACCGCTGCTCTCCGGCGGAATCTTTGCCAACGTTCTTTCCGTGATCATGTTCGTGGTACTGGCTTTTACGCTTTACCACTTCGCGCGTAAGCCGCTCGATGAAAACAAATAAGAATTGAAATCACTCACCGTCGTGCCGACTTTTTCAGTGCGCGAACCGAATGCAGATAGAAGAGAATGTTGCCCGAGTGCGCGCACGAATTGAACGCGCCGCAAAGAAGTCCGAGCAAACGACTGTTGCGATCGCTCTGATGGCTGTTAGCAAGACCATTCCTCCGGAGCGCATTCGCGAAGCCTATCAGGCTGGACTACGTCTGTTCGGGGAAAACCGGGTGCAGGAGTTTGCCGATAAGTCAGACTTCCTCTCTGACCTGCATGGCGCGCAGTGGCATCTCATCGGGCATTTGCAATCCAACAAAGCCGCCAAGGCTGCAGAATTATTTCATGCAATCGACAGCATCGATTCCCTGCACTTGGCCGAGAAGCTGAACGCGGCAGCGGAGAAGCACAAGAAACGATTGTCGGTATTAATTGAAGTGAACGTGGGTGGGGAGGCGGCCAAGAGCGGCGTGGCGCCGATTTCGAATGAGATGGAAAGTATTCTCCGAGCAGCTCCGCAACTAACTGGCCTTGAAATTCGAGGGCTGATGACCGTCCCGCCATTTGGCCCATCGCCTGAAGAGGCTCGCCCCTACTTTCGCATGCTGCGCGAATTGCGTGACGAGATCTCAGCCCGCAAACTCAAGAACATTTCAATGGACGAACTTTCCATGGGTATGTCGCACGATTTTGAAGTCGCCGTCGAAGAAGGTTCTACGTGCGTTCGAATCGGCACCGCCATCTTCGGCGCTCGTCCCAAGCCTCAGGAGTCGGTTCCAGCAAGATGATTCCTATTGAAACCTCAGGCGCGGGAGTTAGTTTCAAAGTTAAAGTTCAGCCACGAGCGAAGAAGAATGCGATCGTTGGGTTTCTCGGAGATGCCCTGAAGATCGCCGTGACCGCGCCGCCGGTGGGATGCAAGGCCAACCAGGCCGTCATTGAATTCTTTGCAGATTATTTTAAAATCCCGCGTTCCTCCGTTACGATAACCAGCGGCGAAAGCGGCCGTCTAAAAAGGATTCGAGTCACTGGCATCAGCGCGGAGCAAGTCCGCGGTGCGCTTGGACGTGAAAAGACCAAGTAACCAAAGGAGCGAAGTTTGGCTTTTTCCCAACGTTTACGCGAGATACGAACTGGATTTGAGCGCCCGTTCTGGGTAGCGAATGTCAGTGAACTTTTTGAACGGCTCTCCTACTATGCGGCCTTTGCATCTCTCGCCCGCTACCTGCATGAAACCCTGAAATTCCCGGTGGAACAGGCCAGCAGCCTCACTGGGCTCTTTGGTGGGCTGGTGTGGTTTTTGGCTGCCTTCGGCGGGACACTTGCTGACCGGCTGGGGTTTCGCCGCGCTCTCTCACTCGCTTATCTGATATTGAGCTGTTCATATTTTCTGTTGGGGTCACTAGGATCGACGTGGATTGCGCCTGTACGCGATGCCATGCCGCTGATCGTGTTAGTGGCATTCGTATTGATGCTTCCCGCTCTGGGAATCGCGCTAGTGAAGCCCGCCGTGGTAGGCACTACGGCTCGAGCCTCGAAGGAAAATGTTCGTTCGATTGGATATTCCATTTACTACACGCTGGTGAATATCGGAGGCGCGGCAGGGCCCTATGTTGCCTCGTGGGTGCATCGTCGCCTGAGCGTCGAAAACGTGTTCCGAGTAGCTGCGCTCAGCGTTTTTGTGATGTTTTTTGTGGTTCTAGTCTTTTTTAAGGAGCCGCGGCGTTCCGATGACCTACAGACAGTGAGCCTTGGGCAGGCGGCACGAAACTTCCTTACCGTACTGTCAAATCCCCGGTTCATGCTTTTTTTGCTGATATTTTCCGGCTACTGGATCGTGTACTGGCAGGAGTTCATCATCCTGCCGCTGTACGTGCATGACTACATCAATCCGCAGACCGATACTGAGTTAATGTTGGTCGCAGGGCCGCTCACTGTTATCTCTCTGCAGATGGTGGTGAGTTTCATCACACTAAAGATTCCGGCATTTCGCGCCATCACGTTGGGGACGCTTATCTCTGCTCTGGCATGGATCATCCTTATTCTGCATCCCACGGTGCCCATGGTAATTCTCACGCTTGTGGTTGTTTCGCTGGGTGAGATCACGCAGTCGCCGCGATATTACGAATACATCTCGCGACTGGCGCCGCCCGGGCAGCAAGGCACGTACATGGGCTTCGCCTTTTTGCCGATTGGAATTGGATCGCTGATCGGCGGCTGGTTTGGAGGAAAGCTCGTCCGTCATTTTGGCGAGGTAACTCACAATCCCACCGGCATCTGGTGGGCAGTGACTGCGGTCGGCGTGACCACCGCTCTGCTGCTATGGATCTACGACAAGACCATCATGCCGGGCTCTAAGCCGGCTGGTGTCTAGCGGCAAAGTGCCGATCCACTCTTCACCCCACTCACTTGTTACAATGGAATTCTTGCCCATGCGCTTGAAAGAAATTCAATCTGCCCTTCGCGAAAGCAACATTGACGCGTGGCTTTTCTATGATCATCACTATCGCGATCCCATCGCTTACCGGGTGCTTGGCTTGCCGGGCAATCTTCATGTGACCCGGCGTTGGTATTACCTCATACCCGCTGATGGCGAGCCATCCAAATTGAACCACCGCATCGAATCCGGCCACTTGGATTCCCTTCCCGGCGCCAGGCAGCAGTACTCGGCATGGGAGGAGCAGCACGAAGTTTTGAAAAACATGCTGGCTCCTTACAAAACGATAGCCATGCAGTACTCGCCCAATAATTCAATTCCGATTATTTCTCTGGTTGATGCCGGGACCATCGAACTCATTCGCAGTTTTGGCACGAAGGTGGTTAGCTCGGGAGATTTGGTTTCCCGTTTCGAAGCCGCGTGGACCGAAGAACAGATCGCCTCACACTTTACCGCTCGCGATGCTGTTGACCGGATTATGCAAGCGACATTCAAGGAAATAGGCGCGCGCACCAGCAAGGGTGGAACTACGGAGTACGAAATTCAACAGTGGATCATGGAAGCGTTCAAGCGCGAGAACCTGGTTACCGATAACCCGCCCATCGTGGGCGCAAATGCAAACAGCGGCAATCCCCACTATGCTCCCACGCGCGAGAAGACCGCTCCGATTCGTAAAGGGGATTTTATCTTGCTGGACATGTGGGCGAAAACGAACCAGCCAGTCTCTGTTTTTTATGACATCACCTGGACCGGAGTGATCGGCGGCGCTCCTTCGGCGAAACAGAAGGAAGTCTTCAACG
>JAYVEP010000142.1:0-11429 GCA_043749225.1 Acidobacteriaceae bacterium | reverse complement strand
TATTTGGAAGAGATTATTCGGGTTGAGTCGGAGATGTGCGGCGGGAAAGGCTTTGCGGTGCTGCCGACTGTGGGTGGGCAAACTGCTCTGAATCTGGCGGTGGATCTGGCGGACAGCGGGATTCTGGAGAAATATAACGTTGAGCTGATTGGCGCGAAGGTGGAGGCCATCAAGAAGGCGGAAGACCGGCTCTTCTTCAAAGATGCGATGCAGAAGATTGGGCTGGATGTTCCGAAATCCGCCCTTGTTGCGAATGTGAAAGATGGAACAGAGTTCGCCGGGAAGATTGGGTTTCCGGTCATCATTCGGCCTTCGTTCACTCTGGGCGGCAGTGGCGGAGGATTTGCTTACAATCGCGAAGAACTGTCGGATGTGCTTTCGCGTGGGTTGGATCTTTCTCCGGTGCATGAGTGCTTGATTGAAGAATCGGTGCTCGGGTGGAAAGAGTACGAGTTGGAAGTGATGCGCGATCTGGCGGATAACGTGATTGTTATTTGCTCGATTGAGAATTTCGATCCGATGGGCGTGCACACCGGGGACTCGATCACTGTCGCTCCGGCGCAGACTTTGACGGATCGCGAATATCAGATTATGCGCGATGCGGCGCTGGCTGTGATTCGAGAGATTGGCGTGGAGACCGGCGGGTCGAACGTGCAGTTTGGAGTGAATCCGGACAACGGGCGCATGGTGGTGATTGAGATGAATCCGCGAGTTTCGCGGTCGTCGGCGCTGGCGTCAAAGGCCACTGGATTTCCAATTGCGAAAATCGCTGCGAAGCTGGCGGTGGGTTACACCCTGGATGAAATTCCGAACGATATTACACGGAAAACTCCTGCCTGCTTTGAGCCGACTCTCGATTACGTTGTAGTAAAGATTCCGAAATGGCAGTTTGAGAAATTCCCAGGAGCGGACGAGAGCCTGGGACCGCAGATGAAGTCCGTCGGCGAAGTGATGGCGATCGGGCGCACGTTTAAGGAAGCGCTGCTCAAAGCCGTGCGGTCCCAGGATACGGGCAAGAAGGTTGGCGCGGAAAAGATTGAGCCGAAGATTCTGACGCAGAGATTAGTAACGCCACATCCCGAACGGCTGAGTTATTTGCGCTATGCAATTCGGCAAGGCTATACCGTGAAGCAGATTGCGCGGATGACCGGGATCGATCCGTGGTTCCTGCAGCAAATGAAAGAAATTAACGACATGCAGTTGGAACTGGAAAAGCATCCGATGGAGTCGATTCCGGCGGAGGTTTTGCGGGACGCCAAGCGCATGGGGATTTCCGATGGGCGGCTGGCCGGAGTTTGGCGGCTGGATGCGAACAAGGGCGCGCTGGAAAAGATTCGGCACCTGCGCAAGAAGCACGGTGTGATGCCTGTTTACAAGCGCGTCGACACTTGCGCGGCGGAGTTTGAGAGTTTTACTCCTTATATGTATTCGACGTATGAGGAAGAAGATGAAGCCGCGCCGACTGCGAAGAAGAAAGTGATGATTCTGGGCGCTGGACCGAACCGTATTGGGCAGGGAATTGAGTTTGATTATTGCTGTTGCCATGCGGCTTACGCGCTGCGCGACGATGGTTACGAAACCATTATGGTGAATTGCAATCCGGAGACTGTGTCGACGGATTACGACACTAGTGACCGGTTGTACTTCGAGCCTCTCACTCTCGAAGATGTGCTTGCGATTTACGAACACGAAACATCGGCTGGAGCGTCGGTTGGCGTGATTGTGCAGTTCGGTGGGCAGACTCCGCTGAATTTGTCGCTTCCACTGAAGGCGGCTGGCGTGCAGATTATTGGAACATCACCTGAGTCGATCGACTTGGCGGAAGATCGCAAGCGTTTTGGAAAGTTGTTGGAAGAGTTGGAACTTCCGCAGGCGGCTGGGGCAATGGCCACGTCGGTCGAAGAGGCTGTAGCGGCGGCGGCGGAGATCGGCTATCCAGTGTTGGTACGGCCTTCGTACGTGCTCGGTGGACGCGCGATGGTGATTGCGTATGACGATGAAACTATTGTTCGGTATATGAAGGAAGCGGTGGAATATTCGCAGGACCGCCCGATCTTGATCGATAAGTTCCTGGAAGACGCGCTGGAAGTTGATGTGGATGCGTTGTCTGATGGCGAAGATGTTGTCATAGGCGGGATTATGCAACATATTGAAGAGGCTGGAATTCATTCCGGCGATTCTTCTTGCGTGCTGCCTGCGGTGGATATTCCGAAGCACCTTTTAGACACGATGCGGGAGTATACGTTCAAGTTGGCGAGGGCGTTGGAAGTTATTGGTTTGATGAATATTCAGTTTGCGATTCCGCGTGCTTCTGGCGAGAAGAGCGTTTCGGGTGGGAATGGCGTTGGTCCGAAAGTGTATGTGATTGAGGTGAATCCGCGGGCGTCGCGGACGGTGCCGTTTGTATCGAAGGCTACAGGAGTTCCGCTGGCGAAAATTGCTTCGCGGCTGATGGTGGGCAGGAAGTTGAAGGAGTTTTTGCCGGAGAATGTTAAGCTTGGCACAGACCTGGATACAGGCAGTCATTTTTATGTGAAGTCTCCGGTGTTTCCGTGGAATAAGTTTCCTGGCGTGGACACTGTTCTAGGTCCAGAAATGAAATCGACAGGCGAAGTGATGGGTGTGGCGGATAATTTTGGCGAGGCCTTCGCTAAGGCGCAACTGGCGGCGGGGCAGACGCTTCCGATCAAGGGCACCGTGTTTATTAGCGTGGCGGATCATGATAAGTCTGGCGTGGCGGAAGTTGCGCGGCGATTTGTCGATCTAGGATTCACGCTGGTGGCGACGCATGGCACGGCGGATACCCTGGAACGGGCTGGGATGAAGGTGGATCGCGTGTTCAAGGTAAAAGAAGGGCGTCCCAACGTGGTTGATTTCATCAAGGGTGAGAAAATTCATCTGATCATCAACACTCCGCAAGGCGCGGACCCTTGGTTTGACGAGAAAGCAATTCGGCGAGCGTCGATTCAGCATGGGATTTCTGCAATTACAACGATTGCAGCGGCGCGGGCGGCGGCGGAGGGGATTGCGGCGCTGCAGCGGCGGACGGTTACGGTGACGGCGCTGCAGACGTTACATGCTGAAAGGAAGCTCCTAGCTCCTAGCTGCTAGCTGCTAGCTGCTGGCTTGGAGCTGTTTATGATTGCGAGATGTCGGGTTGTTGCCAGCGAACAGCAGATTCCTCAGGGCTGAAACCCTTCGGAATGACAAGCCATAGAGAGTACTGCGGTTTTTAAAACTCATCATGCTACTTCACGGGATTTTTCCTCCGATCACGACGCCGTTCTATCCGGGTGGCGAGGTGTACTACAAAAAAATTGAGCACAACGTTGAACGCTATTCGCGGACTCCTGTGGTCGGGATTGTTGTACAGGGATCGACTGGCGAGGCAATTTTGCTTTCAGATCAGGAACGGCGGGATGTCTTGAAGACCGCTCGCGAGGCTATCTCTCCGGAAAAGATTCTGCTTGCCGCGACAGGCATTGAGTCCGCGAAGGAGACCTTGCGCCTCACGGAATATGCGGCGACTCTTGGTTACGACGTTGCGTTGGTGCGAACACCACATTTTTATAAGTCGCAGATGTTGAAGCCGCTGAACATGTTGACGTTTTTCCGCACAGTGGCGGATCGGTCTCCGTTGCCTGTTCTGCTCTACAACGTGCCTGGGTTTACTGGCTACGATCTTCCGGCGGAATTGGTGGCTGAGCTGGCGGAACATCCGAATATTGTAGGCATTAAGGAATCGGGTGGGGATGTGGAGAAAGTGCGGAAGATGGTGGAGTTGACCAAGCACATTCGACGCAGCGCGACGGTGACGGAAACTTTTGCGGCGGTCACGCCCAGGATGTTGAAAGCTGCTGAAACGAATGAAGGTGGCGCGCTGGTTACGATTGGTGCGGCGGAAGGCGGGAAATCTGCGTCTCCATCTTCTTCCGCGGTGAGCGTGGTGTCCGGGTTTAAGACGCGGAAGAAGGAAGTTGGCTTTCAAGTGCTGGGGGGTGCGGCAGGGAAATTGAAGCTGTCGCTGGAAGCTGGTGCTGTAGGCGGCATTCTGGGGTTTGCTTCGTGCGCTCCGACGGCGTGTTTTGAAATTTACACGGCCTGGAAAGAAGGCGACGAGAAGCTGGCGGCGGAAAAGCAGGAACGCATTCTGGAGGCGGCAAAGAAGGTGGTCAACGAATGCGGGCCGGCTGGCATCAAGTATGCGATGGACTTGAATGGATACTTTGGGGGCGCGCCGAGGCTGCCGTTGCTGCCTCTGGGGAGCGACGCGAAGTTAGATATTGAGCGCCTGATGGCGAATATTCGGAACTAGCGGAGCGGTTGCGAGCAAAGAGTGGCCCGAACGGTCTATTGGTTTTAGGAACACGATTCTGTACGCTGGCTGGTGCAATTGAGACGAGCACTGGGAGGAAGTTTGGAAGCTCGGGCTGCACATCACGAACGTAGCAGGAACGAACCGGATTCTTCGCGCACGCCACACCTGTTGTGTGGGTCCAGATTTTGGCCTCTGTCGAGTTCCTTGGGTTGCCTGTATCTGGCGTGGTTGTGTTTCGCGAGAGTTCGAGGTCAGCAGTATACTTGGCCGGATGACATCTGGTCGGTTCTGGCGTACGCGGTTTGGGTGGTGTTCCTGATCGTCCTGATTAACGAGACACGCTGCTTTCGAGAGCGACTGCTGTTTTCTATCTTGGTGGCCAACTTTGCGCTGGGGCTTTGGATGGCGGTTGCGCCGCATGTTCAGCCCATGACGGCGCGGACGACGCGAGAGATTTCTTTCGCTCTCTGGGTGGTGGGAGCGGCGTACAGCGCTTCGTTCATATATCGGAATGTACCCACTGCAAGGGCGAGCTGAGTTGCGTTCAGTTACTGGAAAGACAAAGGTATTCCCGCCGTGGATTTTGAAATTACTCCGGAAGAATTGAAAGTGCAGCTTGGTCAGCCGAACTCCATTCGGTTGCTGGATGTGCGTGAGGCGTGGGAATTTCAGCTGGCGCGAATAGAGGGCAGTCGGCCGATTCCCATGGGAGAGATTCCTTCGCGGGCGCATCAGGAACTTGATCCTGAAGAGCACATTGTTGCGATCTGCCATCACGGCGTGCGGTCGTTGAGCGTGACACATTGGCTGCGGCAGCAGGGCTTTGAGCAGGCGCAATCGCTGCGCGGCGGAATTGACCGCTGGTCGCGAATCGTTGATGCGGCTGTGCCAACCTACTAACTGCAGAAGCAAATTCCTCACGATAGGGCGGTACGGACTGACAAACGTTTAGACTATTTCTTGGAATATTCCTCTCATGCCTAACACTCCACTGACGATCGATTTGCACGAGAAGATTGAATGCGCGCACACCATTGAATCGAAGTACTACGTTGATCCGGCTGCTCTGGCTACGGAGAAGGCGAAGATCTTTCGCAAGACTTGGCAGCTGGTGGGCACAATGAACCAACCCTGCGGAGAAGTTGATGGTAAAGCGCGAACGATTTCCGATCCGGAGTCTTACTTTACGGCGGATGTCGTGGGCGAGCCCATCGTGGTGGTTCGCGATAAGAATGGAACGTTGCGGGGTTTCAGTAATGTTTGCCGGCATCGTGCGGGTCCGATCGCATCAGGTGCGGGTGCTTGTAAGAACGTGCTGCGCTGCGGATACCACGGATGGAGCTATGCGCTGGACGGGCGGCTGATTGGAACACCCGAGATCGATGGAGTGGAATTCTTTGATCGCAGTACGATGGGAATGTTTCCGCTGCGTCTGGAAACTTGGGAGGATTTGATCTTTGTAAACTTCGACCCGGAGGCGGAATCGCTGGCTACCTGGCTGGGAAGGATCCCAACTCAGGCGCGGGGCTTTCATTTTCGAGGCGCGCGGTTGGTGGAACGTCGTGACTATGTGATTCAGTGCAACTGGAAAGTGTATGTCGACAACTATCTGGAGGGGTACCACATTCCGATTGCGCATCCGGGGTTAATGCGCGAGATTGACTACACGCAGTATCGGACGGAGACCTATCGGTATCATTCCCAGCAGTTTGCACCGTTGCGCGCGCTGAAGGTTGGCGACGAAGGGGAGCGGTTCTATACGCCGGGAGCGACGGCAGTGAACGAAGCGCTTTATTTCTGGATATTCCCGAACTTGATGTTGAACATCTATCCCGATAATTTTTCAACGAACCTGATTGTCCCGCTGGCGCACGATAAAACATTGACGATCTTCGAGTGGTTCTTCCACGATTCGACCGGAGCCGAAGTGAAGGAACGCATTCAGCGCGCGATTGCGTTTAGCGATGAGGTACAGCAGGAAGATATCTTCCTTTGTGAATCCGTACAGCGTGGGTTGAGTTCGGCGACCTATGACCGTGGACGGTATTCGGTGAAGCGGGAGAATGGGTTGTATCACTTTCATACGCTGCTGGCGGAGTTCCTGGGGCGGTAGTTTCCCCTGTCGGAATGAACTTCCCATAAGACGATCGAACTACTCGCGCTATCCGTCCGGATGGTTGCCCTAGCACCGCTTACTTAACGTTCTGCAAATAGGAGCAGGACGGGGAGCGCGGTACGGGTTCCGAATCCGTATCGCGTTCTCCGCTGCTTCGCGGTTTGGTGGGTATTCGTTTTCGGATGGTAGAAGCGGTGAACGCCAATCTCCAAAGCGCCGTAACCCTTCATGGAGAGGGTCTGCACCGAGCTGGGTACGAGTTCACGGCGAACGTCGCCGCTAGGGAGGATACGCAATGGAGCGAGTTTATGGCGCTAGCCAGGGATTGTAGAGCGGGATGCCGGTTGCGATGAGGTCTTTGGTGTTGCGAGTAACGAGCGTGAGGTTGTACTGGATGGCGGTCGCGGCCAGCAATCCATCGATGACAGGAAGCTGCTTCTTGGCGATGACGGCGGCAGCGGAGAGTTGTCCCCAGCGGTCGGCAACGTCCTGGTCGATCAGCAGAATGCGCCCGGCAAAACGTAAAACGAGATCGGCATCGAGCCAAGCCTCGAGAGAGGCCCGACGAGTTGTTGAGTGCAGGGAAGCGATGCCCTTGCGAATCTCACCCAGGGTGAGGACGCTCAGGTAAAGGATCTCTTGATCGACGGACTCCACCCAATGGGTGACGGCAGGCTCCGGCCTTGGTTTAACGAGTTCCGAGATCACGTTAGTATCGAGCAGGAAGCCACTCACAGTACACTCTTTCAGAGATCAATCTTGCGCCCGTAGTGGGGAGTTCGAGTCAAGTTGATCGGTGTTTTCGCAAGAGGGGACTGCGCAAAAAACTGAACCAAACTGCGCGGTTGCCTGGCGCGCGCCAGAAGGCTTTCAAATTCTTCGGCGGGAAGCATTACGACGGCTTCTTTGTCTTGCCGCGTGATCCACTGCGGTCCTTCAGAGCGGGCGCGGCGAAACACTTCGCTGAAGCGTGCCTTGGCGGTCTGGAGCTGCCAGGGTCGGTTTCCGGCTGACTTGGTGGCAGGTCGAGGTGCTGATGTTGCAACAGTTTTCGGTGGTGGCATAACATTTCCCTCCAAAACTGACTAGTCTGACTAGTATAACACGAAGCCTGATTCGAGGAAGTACGGATGGCAGACCACGCGGCCAAGAGCGTACACCCTACGATCTAACTGGCGATCTTCTCCAACTGTTGGATGTGATTCAGGTCGTGACCAGCCATGGTTTCGGCAATGGTCTGAAAAGTCATTTGGCCGCGCTCGGGGTGGGTGACCGGTTTCGAGAAGGCGTCAGCTGGGGCGTTCTGAATAAGCGTGATGTTCCAACTGCGGACTGCAGTAAAAACATCAAGAGCGGCCTCAGCGGTGAAACCGTGGTATTGGCTGGCCCAACTGTCTTGATCAAAGGGCTGGATCACGTGATGCGGCTCGGCCAAAGTCTGGCGCAGAGGGAATGCAAATACGGTTTCAACGTCGGCGAGGTGGCAGAGGATTTCCCGTGCGCTCCACTTATTGGGGGCGGGCTTGCGGTCGAGACCTTGGGGGCCGATCTTCTTCGCGAGTGCTGCCAGTTGCGCGGCGGTTTCGCCGATAACGGTTTTCGGATCGCGATTGCCAGTGTAGCTTGCGTACGGATTCAACATACCGGATCTCGACCCGAAACTATATCGGATGGAATCATAGGGTTTTGCTGGGACTGGCTGTGTCAAACTGCTATCCGGCAGCGGCTTTCTGCCAGTTCTGTGGCCGCGTCAGCTTTGTCGGGTGCTTTGTCTTCGACCAGACGCGCTTTTCGTAGTTCCTTTGTGATGCCAACCCAGCTCAGCGCTTTCAGAACATAGAAGGTGCAATCTACTTCCCACCAGCGCAGGCCCTGGCGGCAGGCATACATGAATTTGTGGTGGTTGTTGTGCCAGCCTTCGCCCATAGTGATGAGCGCGAGAACGAAGTTGTTGCGGCTGTCGTCGTGGGTATCGAAACGGCGCTTGCCCCAAACGTGAGCTAAGGAGTTGATCGTAAACGTTCCGTGATAGAGCAACACGGTGGAGACGACGAAGCCCCAAATGAATACGGGGAGGCCTCCTAGCAGCATGACGGCGGCGCCGAGCAAAAACGGCGGGACCAAATAGTTGCGGTCGAGCCAGCGCAGTTCGGCGAACTTGCCGTAGTCGCGAATCAGGTTCGGATCGTAATCGTCATAGTCATCCGACATGATCCAACCCATATGGGCCCACCAAAAACCTTTTTGAATCGGGGAGTGAACGTCGCGAGGCGTATCGGAAAACTGGTGATGTTCGCGGTGATGCGCGGCCCACCAGAGAACGCCTTTCTGTCCCGAAGTTTCGGCAAGAAATGCGATCAGAAATTGCGGAACGCGAGCAAGCTTATAGGATCGGTGACTGAAATAGCGGTGATAGCCCGCGGTTACGCCGAACATGCGCAGGAAATAGAGTCCGGCCGCGATGGCGACATACGACCAGCGGAAGGGCACGAAAAATACGGCCAGGCAACTTAAGTGGAGCAGAAAAAATAGAATGACCGAGCTGACGCGATAGTTCTTGCGAGCGGAACGGGATTCCTGCCGTTTCGCTTCGTCTCTGGGAACATCGGTTGCTAAAGTACCATTTTCCAGAGAGTCCGCTTGCACGATTTTTGTTTGATTCACGGTCAATTTATTCCTGTTCACAATCCAACCTGCCTGTCATCCGCGTACTTGTAAGTGCGGAAATAATTACGAAGAATCTTCATTGTACAAGGTAGTACGATGCGTACAGGTATCCAGATGTCTTCGGTAACTGCAAGCTTAAGGTCAATGTAACTCGGGTTATGTGCGTAGCATCACGCTAGCAACAGATATGACGAAAATATTACAGAAACGCGTCGTGCAGCCGGTGCTGGCGCTGCTCACACAAGGAATCACGCCAGAAAAGATTGCTATGAGCGTGGTGTTTGGCGTGGCTCTGGGAGTGTTTCCGGTGCTGGGATCGACGACTCTGCTGTGCGCGCTGGCGGCGGCGGTATTCGGATTGAATCTGCCAGCCATCCAGATTGTGAATTACTTTGTGTATCCCCTGCAGCTTGTGCTGATCGTTCCGTTCATGCGGCTGGGTGCGCGGATGTTCAGCGGAGCGACGGTGGGCTGGTCGCTGACGCAGATGCTGGAAATGTTTCGCGCGGATCGCTGGCATGCGCTGAAGGCTTTGTGGGTCGTAGCGGTGCAGGCGGTAGGAGCGTGGTCGCTAGTGGTGCCGCCGCTGGGAGTAGTGGCGTATTTGGTGCTGGCCTGGATTCTACGGAGAGTCGCGCGGCAGAGGAATCTGGTCGAAATTACTGCCAGCACTTCGTGAAGGATTTCCTCAGCGATCAGCGCAGGTAGATCAGAACTCCTGGCAGCGTATGGTCGGCCTGCACAGAGATCATGGAGCCTCCGGGCAAGCGCCTCAGTTCGCTCCAGTCATGAGCACGCGCGTGAGCCGTGGCGGCGAGTGTCAGTCCGCCCAGCAAAGTTAAAGTGATTCGTAGGGATCGCATCAATGCAGGCTAGCAGTGGATCGCCGGAATTGGCCGATGAGTGGGACAGTTTCCGCAGTGTCCCAATGCTGGGATGATTTCGGAAACGGGTGCCCCGTCCTTGTCGCGTTCTGTGCAACAGGGCGGAATTTGCGCAACTTTAGGCGAGATTGCTGGCGTTCTCATCTCGGGAGGCCACAGACTGCGTTTGGGGTTGGTGCCTTATGCGGAGCATTGCGCGAACGGTGTGGCGTAGTCTCGCTCACGCCAGTGACCCCCCGCCCTGTCGCAAAAAGGCGCGACAAGGACGGGGCACCCGATGGGACTGCTCCGGGACGGCAGCGCTACGGGCGATCGTATTCAAGCAGTTCGGTGAGGCTGGCTTCCGACAGTAGCGAAAACGCAACAAAAGCGCCGTTTGGAACACGGGCACGGCGAGGCCAGTGCGTTTTTATGCTGGGCTGACGGGCGCGGTGCGGCGGGGATCGAAGCCACCGGGTACACGCACTGGTTCGAGGGCCTGCCGGCGGAGCTGGGGCACGAGGGTGGATGGGCGACGCGGCGAAGATTTGCGCGATGGTGGTGCGCGAGCAGAAGACGGACGCGCGGGATGCGGCGCATTTGCTTGATCTTTTGCAAGTAGGGCGTTTTCTGAAGATCTGGCGGCCGTCGGTAGCGGAGCGGGATTTGCCGCAACTGCTCTGGCATCGACAAAAGCTGGTGTGAATGCGGGGCGCAGTAAAGAATCAGATGCACGCGCTGGCCATGGGCGAGGGAGTCTTCCGGCAGGGTGGCCCAAGCTTTTGATCTCGCTGACATGACCAGGTGGGTGCCCACTCTTGCGTTTTTTCCAAGGCTGGGAATTAACACTCTTGAGGCTATACTGCTCTTATGATGCGCGGTCTGGCCCATGTTCTATGATGCAAACAGCGTGACCCCCGCCCTTTGCAAAAACCGCAAAGGACGGGGCACCCATTTTCTTGGTGGTTCGAGAGAGGTCAAAAACCTGGGCCACCCGGCCAGCCCCTGAATCGGTTTACACGGAAAGGAACGCCCCTTCCCCCGAGACTAAGCTAGGTCGTAGCGATCAAGATTCATCACCTTGTTCCAAGCAGTCACAAAGTCCTTCACGAACGCCTCTTTCGAGTCGTTACAGGCATAGACTTCGGCGATGGCCCGTAGTTGGGAGTTGGAACCGAAGACTAGGTCGACACCAGTGCCGGTCCACTTGATTTCGCCCGTCTTCGCTCCGCCCTTCGACCGATCATGCCCCTCAAACACGCCTTCTAAAGTCGTGGAGGCTTTCCACTCCGTACTCATGCTGAGCAGGTTGACGAAGAAATCGTTCGTCAGCGTCTCTGGCTGATCGGTGAAGACTCCGTGTTTGGTCTGCATGGAGTTCGCATTCAGCACCCGCATGCCGCCGACGAGAACTGTCATTTCGGGAGCAGTCAGGTTCAGCAACTGCGCCTTATCGATGAGCAGG
>JAYVEP010000141.1:0-11433 GCA_043749225.1 Acidobacteriaceae bacterium | reverse complement strand
AAAGATGCCGCTGTTGCTGAGTTGCAATCGTTGATTCAGCGCTTTCCGAGGGCTCCGGAAGCGACGCAGGCGCGGGAGAAATTGCAGCAGTTGGGAGTGGTACCGACGAGAAGAGCGAAATGATTGGGTCAACAATAGGCCAGCGTTTTTAACTTATCACTTGCACCTGCACCAGAACGTAGTTGACTATCTCCGAATTGTACCCCTTGATATCCATCAAAGCCGGCGCAAAGCTTCCGATCTTTGAAATCAGAGAAACTAAACCAGAAAGACTGTATTCGTTTCTTGTCGGAAAAGCGCACAACAAGATGGTGTCCGTCGAGGGCGAGATTCTCAATCTTGGCAGTCTATTTGTGCGGCCAAGGAATCGGAAGGCCTTTGTCGATTCCTATGGTTAGTGTAGCTGGATTGTAAATTCCGCCAGGCGATACCCGCGTCGGCGGCGCCGATGAGTTCGGCAAAACACAGACAGCTCCATTGCCACTCTTAGCGGCAGATAGGGTATTGGATTTTTCAGGCGTGGCATCCTGAGCATAAGCTGCAACCAAGCTTGCCGCGAATGTAATTGCGATCCATACTCTTCCCATAAGCAAACGACTATAGAACAGTGCAAAATCAATTTCAATATCAGCTAGAAGCTTTCCACAACAGGCGACCGTTCGGCGGAGCAAGCTCCGCCGCCACACGATCTCTTTTAGGCAAAGCCCTACCGCAACTCCGCCATCGCCGCGTCCAACGCCGCTTTCGGCGGTCGCACTCGATCCTGTGGCAGCGTGGCCAGCGGGTCTTCCGTCATATTCAGCATGTCGATAAAGCTGGGCTTTTCGGGATTCACGTAGAACACTCCAGTCAGCACTTCGCCTTTATCGTGCGCCTCGTTCAGCCGGAATACGGCCTGATGCTTCTTCGTTGGATCGTAGTCTTCTTCCAGCTTGCGCAGGCGTAGCTGAGAGCCATCATGCATCGTGACTTGTACCGCCGTTCCAGGATCATAATCCACATCGATCTCTTCGAAGTGCGGAATGAAGCTGACTTCGTGCAGAGGCTCTTCGTGATCCTTCATGTACTTGTAGGATTTCGTCGATCCATCGTGATCGTTGAACGTCACGCACGGAGAGACGATAACCAGCATCACAGTTCCCTTGTGGGCGATGGCCGCTTTCAACATAGCGCTGAGCTGCTTCTTGTCGCCAGAGAACGACCGGCCAACAAACGTCGCGCCCAGTTGCACGGCCAACGCGCAAGTATCGATCGGAGGCAGATCGTTGATGACGCCGCTCTTCAACTTCGATCCTACATCGGCCGTCGCGGAGAATTGGCCCTTGGTCAATCCATACACACCGTTGTCTTCAATGATGTAAATCAGCGGGAGGTTGCGCCGCATCAGATGAATGAATTGGCCAATGCCAATCGAAGCCGTATCACCATCGCCGCTGACGCCGATGCCTAGCATGGTCCGGTTAGCCAGCATCGCGCCGGTGGCCACCGACGGCATGCGTCCATGCACAGAATTGAAACTCGACGACCGGCTCATGAAATACGCAGGCGTCTTTGAGGAGCATCCAATGCCGCTCAACTTCGCCACGCGCTCGGGCTTTACGCCCATCTCGTACATCGCCTCGATAATGCGTTCCGAAATTACGTTGTGGCCGCAACCCGCGCACAGCGTGGTCTTGCTGCCTTTATATTCCAGAACACTGAGGCCGATGCGGTTTACCTTCGGCTCTGGAAGCGGTGTAGCGGGAGGTGCTGTCGTGGTCGCCATGTTATTTTCCCTCCATCGACATAATGTGATCGGTGACCGAGCGAGCATCCGCCGGAAGCCCGTCTGAGTGTGCAATGCTGCGCAAGCGTGGAATCAAATTCGCATCCAGGTCCAGTTTAAGCAAGCTCGCCATTTGGGCATCGCGGTTCTGCTCGACCACATACACGCGGTCATGCTGCTTCACGAATTCATGCACTTCACGCGAGAATGGGAAACCACGCAGCCGCAGGTAGTCAGTTTCAATCTGATACTCGTTGCGCAGCTGATCTCGGCTCTCGGTAATGGCCCAATGCGTTGTTCCGTAGGCGATGATGCCAAGCTTCGAAGTCCCAGATGAAGCCAAGGTGACTTCCGGACGCGGAACATGCGACCGCGCTGTCTCAAACTTGCGGTTGAGCCGTTCCATGTTGCGCTCATAGTCATCGGGCTTTTCAGTGTATTGCGCTTTCTCGTTGTGACCGCTGCCGCGTGTAAAATACGCCGCCCGCGGATCATCCGTCCCGGGCAGTGTGCGGTACGGAATGCCATCGCTATCCGAATCGAGGTAGCGCTGGAATCCGCCCAGCCGTTCCAAATCCGCCTTGGATAAAACTTTCCCGCGATCCAACGGCTTCTCCGGATATTTGAACGGATCGGACATCCAGTTATTCATGCCCAAATCCAGGTCGGACATCACAAACACCAGTGTCTGGAAACGTTCTGCCAGATCAAAAGCATCGCCCGCCATGGTGAAGCATTCCTCCACCGAGGCCGGGAAGAGCAAAATATGTTTCGTGTCGCCATGCGATAGCATCGCGGTCGAAAGAATATCGCTTTGCTGAGTACGCGTTGGCAACCCGGTGGATGGGCCTACGCGTTGCACATCCCAAATCACTCCCGGAACTTCGGCGTAATACGAATATCCCGCAAACTCCGCCATCAAAGAAATCCCCGGCCCAGCTGTTGCGGTCATGGAACGAGCGCCTGCCCAGCCAGCTCCCAGCACCATGCCGATGGCAGCAAGTTCGTCTTCCGCCTGCACCACGGCGAACGTCGCCTTGCCGTCCGGTCCGATGCGGTATTCCTTCAAGTAGTCGATCAGAGCTTCCACCAGCGACGACGAAGGAGTAATGGGATACCACGTGACGACGGTGACTCCCGCAAACATCGCGCCCAGCGCGGCTGCGGAATTTCCGTCGATTATTATCTTCCCTGCCGTCTTGTTCAGACGCTCAATTCGGAACCGATCCTGTTTGGCCAGCGATGTTTTCGCATACTCGAAGCCAACCTTCGCCGCGGCAAGATTCAGCTCGGCGGCTTTAACCTTCTTGGCAAATTGGCGCCGGATTGCAATCTCGATCTCCGCCATATCGATCTGAAGAATCTGCGCGACCACGCCAACGTAGATCATGTTCTTGACCAGTTTGCGCAGCTTCGCTTCCACGCCAGTCGTAGCCAAAATTTTGTCGTAAGGAACGGAATAGAAAATCAAATCCTTGCGCAGCCCGTCGAGCTTCAACGGCTCGTCAAACAGCACCGACGATCCCGGGGCCAGCGACATTACATCGTCCGTCGCAGTTTCCGGATTCATCGCAACAAGAAAATCGATTTCCTTCTTGCGCGCCACATAGCCGTCTTTATTAACTCGAATGGTGAACCAGGTAGGAAGGCCCGCGATGTTCGAGGGGAAAAGATTCTTGCCGGAAACCGGCACCCCCATCTGAAAAATCGCTCGCAGCAGAACGCTGTTCGAACTCTGCGAACCGGAACCATTCACGGTCGCTACGGAAATGCTCATGTCATTGACGACATGGCTTTTCCCCTGCTTCTCATCACTATGCACAGCAATATCGGGGGTGGCCATTTCGGACGTAAGGCTCCAGACCGCGCGGACCGTTGGGCCCAACACTGATTTAAGCGAACGTTTAATTATACGGCAGGTGGAGGTTCTCAAGACCAGCGGAAGGGCGCCGGCGAGGGAAATTTATACAATCGGACACGGTAAGCAGCGCGGCGATCCCTAGCCTTCCACCCGAAAGAACTGCCCTATCGTTCGGAATTTCCGATAGCGCTGTTCCAACATCTGCTCCAAAGGCAAAGCTTTCAACTCGGCAAGATGCGCCATTAACGCGGCACTGAGAAACGCAGCAGCTGCTTCGTGATCGCGGTGAGCCCCGCCTTCCGGCTCTTGCACAACGCCGTCGACACAATTCATCTCGACCAGGTCTTTGGCGGTGATCCGCATCGCTTGTGCCGCTACGTCGCGCTTGCTAGGATCTCTCCACATAATGGACGCACACCCTTCCGGCGAAATCACGGAGTAGACCGAATTTTCCATCATGAGAACGCGGTCGGCAACAGCAATCGCCAGCGCTCCGCCACTCCCACCTTCGCCGGTAATCGTTGCGACAATTGGAACGCGCAGCTTCGCCATTTCGCGGAGGTTCCGAGCAATCGCTTCGCCCTGGCCACGCTCCTCGGCGCCAATCCCCGGATACGCGCCCGGCGTGTCGACAAAAGTGAAGATCGGACGGCCAAACTTATTGGCAAACTGCATGGCCCGCAGCGCCTTCCGATACCCTTCCGGGTTCGGCATGCCAAAATTTCGATACACCTTTTGCTTCGTATCACGAGCCTTTTGATGGCCGAGAACTAGAACTTCTTCGCCATGAAACCGCGCCATCCCACAAATTATGGAAGGGTCGTCGGCAAAGCTACGGTCGCCGTGGATCTCGCTCCACTCGGTAAAAACTCGCTCAATGTAATCGAGCAAATACGGTCGCTGTGGATGACGCGCGAGTTCGGTCCGCTGCCAAGCGTCGAGTTGCGAATCGATCTGGCGCCGCAACGCGGAAACTCGCTGCTGCAATTCCTTTACCTGCTGCTGAACGGCTTGCTGCTGGCTGCTTTCCGGCCCAGCCGAGACAGGTTGCGCTTCCAGCTTCCCAATCTGCTGTTCAATTCGTTGCAACTCGTCTTGTGCTTTATTCACCGATTCCATTTTTACGCCGTGGCCGTTCTGAGACAACTTCCAATGCGACTCCACCATCGAGAATAGAAACTCCTGCGCCACCACCGCCGTGTGCAGTCCGGCAGTTCTTGAGTACCCTTCATTCCCGAGTGTAACGGACAAACTCATGCGTGGATTGTCAATCAATTACGCGCACACTTCCGCGCCCACATAACTCCTCGACCTTCGCCAGAAACGACCGGTCCGGCAACACATTATAGCCTTCCGCCTCCAGGACTACCATGAAGTCACCCTGACGCTCCACGTCAAACAACACTTTTGCTGGCCCCTTGCGCTCAACAAAGAGTGTATGCAAGGCATCAACCGTGGCTTCCGTTACGGTTTCCAACGGCACTCGAATACGTAACGAGCGTGGCAGCGGAGGCTTGGCCTCTTCCAGTGGTGTAATCTCGCTTGGCGTAAGTTTTGGATTCGCGCCTTCATCAGCCCGCACGCCCGCCTTCACCAACACTGGCACGTTGAGCTTCAACTTTTCTGATAGCCGCTTGTACGCTTCCGGAAATACAACCAACTCGATCTTGCCGTGCATGTCTTCCAGCGCGCCTTGCGCATACATGTCTCCTTTCTTCGATTTCGCGGGACGAATTCCGGTAAGAACTCCGCCGATCAAAATCTCGGCCCCATCCCGCCCGGTGCTCTTCATCTCCAAGACTTCAGCCGTAGTCTTCGCGTTGAAGTCCGCGAGTTTGTCTTTGTATTTTTCGAGCGGATGGCCTGTGATGAAGAAGCCGAGAATCTCCTTTTCATAAGTCAGCCGCGTGTGCTCATCCCAATCGGGAGTATTCGGCAGCCGTTCAACCGCGCCAGGCGTCTCCTCCTCGAACACGCCAAACAGCCCGTGCTGCCCGGATTCCGCGTCGCGCTGCGCTTTCTGCGATTGCTCGATCGCCTTATCCAGCGCGGCCATAACTTGCGCCCGGCGGCCGAACCCATCCATGGCGCCGCTCTTCACCAGCGATTCCAGAATGCGCTTGTTGAGCAGACGCAAATCAACGTTCTCGCAAAATTCGAAAATCGATTTGAACTTTCCCAGTTTCTTGCGCGCAGCAACAATCGAATCAATCGCGTTGTGTCCAACGTTTTTCACCGCCGCCAAACCAAATCGAATCGCTTCCCCGTGCGGAGTGAAATTCGCATCGCTTACGTTGATATCGGGAGGCTCAACCGGAATCCCCATCTCGCGACATTCGTTGATGTACTTCACAACATCGTCCGTACTGCCGGTCACCGACGTTAGCAGCGCTGCCATGAACTCGACGGGAAAGTGCGTCTTCAAATACGCCGTCTGGAACGCCAACAGCGCATACGCGGCCGAGTGCGACTTGTTGAAGCCGTACCCTGCAAACTGCGCCATCAAATCGAAAATCTTTTCAATCTTCTTCGGCGGATACCCTCGCTCATGCGCACCGCGCACGAAGCGCTCACGCTGGGCCGCCATTTCCTCAGCTTGTTTCTTACCCATCGCCCGCCGCAGCAGATCAGCTTCTCCCAGGGAGTAGCCAGCCAGCTTGTTCGCGATCTGCATCACCTGTTCCTGATACACGATGACGCCGTAAGTCTCTTGCAGCACTTCCTGCAGTTCAGGCAATTCATATTCAATCTTGCGGCGACCAAGTTTGCGCTCGATAAAGTCATCGACCATCCCGCCTTGAATCGGGCCAGGTCGATAGAGCGCATTGAGCGCCGTCAAATGCTCAATCGAATCGGGATGGTAACGCCGCAGCACATCCCGCATCCCGCCCGATTCAAACTGAAACACCCCGGAAGTCAGCCCCTTGTGAAACACCTTTTCGTAAGTAACCTTGTCGGAAAGTTCTATGTCTTCCAATATCAGATCAACGTTTTGCGTGTGCTTGATCAGCTTGCGCGCGTCATCCAGGATCGTCAGCGTGGTCAAGCCGAGGAAGTCCATCTTCAGCAAGCCCAGCTTCTCAATCGCGCCCATATCGAACGCCACAACGATTTCGTCGTTCTTCGTTTTATGCAGCGGCACCAGGTCTGTAAGCGGCTTGGGAGAGATCACAACCCCCGCAGCATGCACCCCGGAATTGCGCACCAATCCTTCCAGCTTTCTTGCCGTATCCAGCAATTCGCGTATCTGCGGATCGCTCTCATAGGCTTGCTGCAACGGCGGCGAATCCTTCAGCGACTGTTCCAAAGTAATATTCAGCTGCTGCGGAATCATCTTTGCGATGCGGTCCACATCGGCGTAGGGCATATCCATCGCGCGGCCCACATCCTTAATCGCCGCCTTTGCCTGCATCGTTCCAAATGTGATAATTTGCGCTACGTTGTCGCGCCCATACTTGCGGGTAACGTAGTCAATCACTTCGCTGCGCCGGTTCATGCAGAAGTCGATATCGATATCCGGCATGGACACACGTTCAGGATTTAGAAACCGCTCAAACAGCAATTCATGCTGCAGCGGATCGATATCCGTAATTCCCAATGCATAAGAAACCAGCGAACCTGCCGCCGAACCACGCCCAGGCCCCACCGGAATACTCTGTTCCCGCGCGTAGCGGATAAAATCCCACACAATCAAAAAATAGCCCGGATACTGCATTTGCTGAATGATTTCCAACTCCCACTTCAGCCGCAGCTCGTAATCCGAAAGCTTGTTCTTCAACTTCCCTTGTGAATCTTGCACACGCAAGACTTCCAGCCGCTTGGCAAACCCTTGCCGCGTCACGTGCTCAAAATAACTATCAGTCGTAAATCCAGGAGGCACATTGAACTCAGGAAACGAATGCGCCAACTTCTCCAGCTTCATGTGACAACGTTCCGCAATCTCGACGGTGCGCTCCAATACTTGCGGCGCGTCCGGAAATACCATCGCCATCTCAGCCGCGCTCTTCACAAAGAATTGCGTGCCTTCAAACTTCATCCGGTTGGTGTCGTGGATCGACTTGCCCATCTGGATGCATAGCATCACATCCTGCGCATGAGAATCGTCCTCGCACAAGTAGTGGCTGTCATTGGTGGCAACTAAAGGAATCTCAATATCTTTTTCCAGCTTGTACAGGTCCGCAGCGATGCGCTGTTCCTGCTCAAGGCCCTGATCCTGAATCTCGAGAAAGAAATTCCCTTTGCCAAAAATATCCTGCAATCCAGCAGCAGCAGCCCGCGCCGCGTCATACTTCCCTTCCGTCAACCGCTCCGCCACTTCACCCTTCAAGCACGCCGACAACCCAATCAGCCCGCGACTATGCTCCGCCAAAAACTGCTTGCTGATTCTCGGCTTGTAGTAAAAACCATGCAACGAGGATTCCGACGTGATCTTCACCAGGTTGCGATACCCTTCGTCGTTCTCCGCCAAAATAATCAGGTGATTGTAGGAATCCCCATCAGGAGGTGTGCGCGAAATCCTGTGATCGTCCTTCTTGCAGACATAAAGCTCGCAGCCCACAATCGGCTTCAGACCATGCTTCTTGGCTGCATTCACAAAATGCACCGCGCCAAAAATGTTGCCATGGTCCGTCATCGCCACGGACGACATGCCGAGCTCTTGGGCCCGCGCGCACAGCTTGTCGACGTCGCTAGCGCCGTCCAGCATCGAATAATCGGAGTGAAGGTGCAGGTGAACGAAGTCAGGCATGAGAAGCCTCTATTTTAAGCCGCCGGCCAGCGGTGGATATAGGCGCGCCCTGTGGAAAAACTGGACGAATGAAAGTGTACCCACATCATTATTTACTTTGTTCATCGATACTTCGGCTAGAATGGTCGAGTTCAATCTGCTTGCAACCGGAGGCTCACTGATGCGCTTGAGAATAAACGGGAAAGAAAAGACTTTCGACGGCGATCCAGAAATGCCGTTGCTCTGGTTCTTGCGCGACGTAGCCGGACTCACGGGCACAAAGTTTGGCTGCGGCATCTCACTCTGCGGCGCTTGCACAGTGCATCGCAACGGACAACCGATCCGCTCTTGCTCAACGCCGATGAAAGAAATCGGAGACAGCGAGATCACCACGATTGAAGGCATCGCACCCATGCACCCGGTGCAGAAGGCATGGATGGAAGCCCGTGTGCCGCAGTGTGGATATTGCCAGACCGGCCAAATCATGACGGCCATTGCTCTGCTCAAAGAGAACAAGAATCCCAGCGATCAGGATATCGACACCGCCATGTCGGGCAACATCTGTCGCTGCGGAACTTATCAGAGAATTCGCACAGCGATCCACCAAGCCGCGAAGGAGACAGCATGAAGCTTATCGAGAATGTCAGCCGCCGCGGATTCTTGCAAGGGGTGCTTGCCTCCAGTGTTTTCGTCCTCAGTGCGCGCCTCGTTCCGGAGCCTTTGTGGGCCGCCGAAGGCGAAGCGGCTGCCACCCTTGACCCCAACATGTGGCTGTCCATCGCATCTGACGGAACGGTCACCATCGTTGCCCATCGCTCCGAAATGGGCTGTGGCAGCCGAACCGCTCTTCCACTCGTAGTCACTGACGAACTCGACGCCGATTGGTCGAAGGTCAAGCTCGATCAAGCCGTTGGCGATCCGAAGTATGGCGACCAGGATACAGACGGCTCTCATTCCGTTCGCAGTTCCTTCGATCTCATGCGACAGGTAGGCGCCAGCGCACGCGCCATGCTGATTTCCGCAGCCGCTACGCAATGGAATGTTTCCCCAAAAGATTGTTCCACCGAACCACATTTTGTTGTGCACAAGGCCAGCGGTCGCAAGTTAGGTTACGGCGATCTTGCCGCTGCAGCCTCCAAGCTTGCCGTTCCGAAGAAGGAAGCGTTAGTCCTGAAACCGCGTTCCGAATGGCGCTACATCGGCAAGGAGAGCAATGCGCTCTTCGACCTGCAGGACATCGTAACCGGCAAAGCCGTCTTTGGCATGGACGCAACCATGCCCGGCATGGTCTATGCCTCCATTGAGCACCCACCCGTCTTGGGGCAAAAAATTAAAAGCTACGACGATAAAGCCGCGCTGCAAGTTGCCGGCGTCCAAAAAACTTTGACGATTGATACTGTCAAACCGCCGCATCTATTTCGGCCGCTGGGCGGCGTAGCAGTCATCGCAGATAATACCTGGGCCGCATTCCAAGGACGCAAAAAGCTGAAAATCGACTGGGACACCAGCCCACACTCCACCTACAACTCCGCGGAGTTCCGCAAAACGCTCGAATCAACTTCACGGCAGCCTTGCAAGGTTGTGCGTAACGTGGGTAATGTAGACGCTGAATTTGCAAAAGGCGGCAAGATCGTCGAAGCCGAATACTACACTCCGCACTTAGCTCACGTTTCCATGGAGCCACCCGTCGCGGTCGCTGAATATCGCGATGGAAAAGTCGTCGCTTGGGCTCCGACGCAGAATCCGCAAGCCGTACAGGACACAGTCGCCAGCGCGCTCGGCATCAAAAAGGAAGACGTCACCTGCCATGTGACCCTGCTGGGCGGCGGCTTCGGCCGCAAGTCGAAACCAGATCAAGTCGCGGAAGCTGCGATTCTTTCCAAACAACTTGGCAAACCGGTCAAAGTAGTTTGGACCCGCGAGGATGACATACGCTTCGACTTTTTCCATTCCGTCGCTGCGATGTATCTCAAGGCCGCTGTCGGGCCGGACGGCAAGCCCACTGCCTGGTTGCAGCGCACCGTGTATCCTCCAATTAACTCCACTTTCGACGCTTCCTCCAAGTATGCCGACGATGAGATGGGCTTGGGATGGAACAATCTTCCTTTCGACATTCCGAACCATCGCGCCGAAAACGGTCCCGCCGATTACCATGTTCGCATCGGCTGGTTGCGCAGCGTCGCCAACATCTATCACGCCTTCGCGATTCATTCTTTCGTCGACGAACTGGCAGCTTTGGCCAAGAAGGATCCGGCGCAGTATCTGCTCGATGTCATCGGTCCTTCCCGCATCGTGAATCTCGACTACAAAGAGGATGAGGCTGAAGACAAGCTGAAATATCCGCTCGATACCGCGCGACTCCGACGCGTGATCGACATCGCGGTCGAGAAATCCGGCTGGGCCAAGCGGCCGAAAGTAAAAGGTCGCGGCATGGGCATCGCCGCCCATCGCAGCTTCCTCACTTACGTTGCCACCGTGGTCGAAGTAGAAGTCGACAACAGAGGACAAATCCATATTCCAAATGTGTGGACCGCCGTCGATGCCGGAACGGTCGTCAGCCCCGACAATGTTCGCAACCAGTTTGAAGGGGCAGCCGTCTTCGGAACCAGTCTCGCGCTATACGGTGAGATCACCGCAACCAAAGGCGTAATCGATCAGAGCAACTTCAATAACTTCCAGGTTGCGCGTATGAACCACGCGCCACGAAAAACTGAAGTACACATTGTGGAGAGCGACGCGCCACCGGCAGGTGTGGGTGAGCCCGGCGTCCCACCCTTTGCCCCAGCTTTGTGCAATGGGCTGTTTGCCGCAACAGGCAAGCGCGTAAGAGAGCTTCCGCTATCGAAAACGAAGTTCGTGTGATGACAACGAGAGGTTGGCGGTAAGAATAGCCAGGTTGTGTGTGCAGGTTGTGTAGGGTGAGCATTCCTGCTCGCCCGCTTTTGACCATGTAGAGCGGACACTCTTGTCCGCTGCTCTTAGCGGTACGGACCGGGGACATGGGTAACAAAACAGACCGGGGACATAGGTAACACTTTGGCTCGAGGGACTGAGGCTTGTAGAAGAGAGAGCATGCCTTGG
>JAYVEP010000140.1:0-11437 GCA_043749225.1 Acidobacteriaceae bacterium | reverse complement strand
CCAGGTGGTATAGCGGAGACCGCCATGGCTGCTATGAATCGCGGCGGGTACGCCAAAGCAGTGCAGACAGGGTTGCGTGCGGGATTGGCGGCGGCTCGTGCGAATGCCACGCCACGCGGAAGCTCCCGGAGAAGCCCAGTTACTCCCGAGAAAAAAACCGGGAAGCGTTTGAAGTGAAACCTGGGATGCGAAACCTGGGACAGGAACATGTGAAGAAATTAGGTGCCAGAAGCTCCACTAGTTTTGGTCCGAAAAACTAATCGTTTAAATGCCCTACAAACGGCGTTTGCGATATTCGGATACATTTTGGACCCCCCGAAAAATCGGCCGAAATCGAAAATTGAATTTCTTCACACGTTCCTGTCCCCGTATTATTGGGTGCAACGTCGGCGAAGGCGCCCAGCGCGGAGTAAGGCGTGCCAGTTTTGGCTTTTGCGAATCGTCAAGAATCCCTGAACTTCGCCACCCGACGGATTGGGCTATACTCGGGTGGTCTAAAATATCACCCTGAAAATAGAGGAAAATCTTAAATGTCCATTCCCACGGAAAATGTCGGATCTCTCCCCCGCCCCGCGAAGCTTCAGGCCGCCATCAAGGACTATGACGCAGGGAAAATTACGCGGCAGCAGCTCGCCGTCGAACAAGATGCCGCTTGCCTCGACTCGATTCGCCGCATGGAAGCCACTGGGGCTCCTATTGTTTCGGACGGAGAGCAGCGCGCCTCCAGCTTTGCGACGTATCCGATTGCGGATACTTTGGCGGGCACAGGCCTGGCCGAAAACCTGGCTGGCGACGGCCAATACTTCGCCATCTTCACCGATGGCCATCATCGCCAACTACCACGCCTGACCGGCGGACCCTTCCGCTATAAGACCTTCGCCGCCGACTACCTCGTCCAGGCAATGAAGATGGCCTCAAAGCCGCTGAAGCAGGCGGTGATCGCGCCCTCCATGCTGGCTTTGCTTTATCCCCTCGATGGAGAAATCAAGGGTTATACGCGCGAGCAATTTCTCACGGATTTATGCAACGAATGCGAAAAAGACATTCGTAAGTGCTTTGCCGCTGGCGCTACTCGCGTCTCCATCGACTTCACCGAAGGGCGGCTCGCTTGCAAGAACGATCCCAAAAACCCTTGGACTGGCCGCGGCATGCTCGATCACTTCATCGAACTCAACAACCGAGTGATCGACCGCTTCTCGCCCGCCGAGCGCAAGAACATTGGCATTCACACCTGCCCCGGCGGCGACTGCGACTCCACTCACAGCGCCGAAGTCGACTACGCGGAGTTGCTTCCCAGCATGTTTAAGATGAATGCTGGCTACTTCTTGATCCAGCTCGCGAGCGAGAAGGACAAAGAACGTATTTACAAGCTCTGCGGCCAATATAGCCGGGCCGATGCGAACAGTGTGCCACAGGTCTGTTTTATCGGCGTAATCGATCCCCTCAACCCGCGCGTCGAAACGGCGGAGGAAGTCTGCGCCGATCTTATGCTGGCCTCTCAATACATTCCCAAAGAGCGTCTGGGATCGACCGACGACTGCGGCTTTTCGCCGTTCAGCATTGATGTGAAACCCAAGCACGGCTCTCCGGATGTCGCTCGCGACATCGCATTCCAGAAAATTGCCGCGCGTGTGAAGGGAACCGCCATGGCTTCAGAAAAGATGGGCCTCGCGGAAGCCGCGTAAACCGTACTTTCGTAAAACGTCGCTTTCGTAGAGGCCTCGTCGCAGCGCTAAAAAGCCAATGAATCGACTCGTTATCTCCTGTCTCATCCACCGCCCCGTCCGCTCGCTGATCAGCATTTTCGCGATCGGCATGGAGGTCACGCTGATCCTCCTGATCGCCGGGGCGGGTGGCCCAGGTTTCTGATCTCCTCGACACAACCAACACAAAGGGTGGCCCATCCTTCGTCTTTTGAAGGGTGGGAGAATCACTGTTTAAGTTGTGGAACTCAGCAGATGGACTGCTATTTCGACGGATGTAGACACGTTACTTAGCGTTCGCCGACTGTGCAGATCCCTCGGGATTCACGTGTTCCAGAAACTTATACTTTTCAGGGTGGCGGACCCAAACGCGACCGTCTGCGTTCAGAACATACGGTTGCTGATACGGGTCCTGAGGAATACCCGGCAGCAGGTTGGCTACGGCCATGTCGCGGAAGCTGGCGGGTAGATGTCCCGTCTGCGTACGGTAGAGGCCGACGATTTTTTCCAGGCCGGCGATGTCTTCCATCGCTTGGATGGAAATCAGGTGGTTGCCGGCGTTTTCCTTGACGGCGGAGCTTTCCGTGGTGTCATAGGCTGACATCCAGATGATGCGGGCGGTCTCGGTGTTGCCAGTTTTTTCCGCCATCCTCCCGGCGAGGAGCTGCAGCGACGGATGTGCGTTCGGCACTTTCGAGCCACGCTGGAACGCTTGCCGAGCCGCTTCGTAATCCTTGCGATCCAAATAGTGAATGAAGCCGAGAGACTGGTAGAGACGCCAGTTGTCCGGATTAGCGCGAATGCCTTTTTCCACAATCGCAACAGCCTGATCGGGTAGTCCGGCGCCGCCGGGCGGTTGCGGCGCCAGAAAGCTGGCTCCGTACTGGTAGGCTACGGTGAGTTTGGGGTCGAGGTCGGTGGTGATGTCGAGCAAAGGCGCGAGTTGCTCGAAATGCGCCGCTCCCACAAAGTGGCGGGCGCCGAAGTATTGCACCGCGCGCGTCCAATAAATGTCAGCCATGAGTCCGGTGTAGCCCAGGCTCATCCAGCGCAGCATCTTGGAGGATTTCAGATAAAGAACATCGTCAATGCTGGCGCGAGGACGCATCGCAGTCACCGTGCGGCCCAAGAGTGCGGACAGGCTCAAGCAGGCAACCAGCAGGCAAGCGGCGATCAGCGTGACGGAGCGGGAGGGTCTCATTTGAGATTCCGGCGCTCGAAGATGAGGATCGCGCCACAAAGAACCATGCCCGCGTAAAACAATGTGTAGGCGGTATTGGCGAAAATTAGCTGGCGGGCAACCGGCTCTCCGTGAGCCACCATACTGATGACGTTGAGACCCGAGAAATTAGGAATGATGCGGTAGGCGGCCACGGCCAGCCAGTGACGCGACCCTGTTTCTACGGCGGCGAAATCTCGCAGATCTCCTGAAAAGCTGCCGATCACGAAAAGGGCAAACGTGAATAAGGCGGAAAGCAGCGGGGAGGAAAACGAAGAGAACAGCAGCGCCAACGCCGTGACGATCAGGAACTGCAGCACGATGAAGTACAGTGCTGCCAGCACCGAAGAATCCGACGCCTGGAGTTTGTGCGTTACGTACAGCATGGCTAGAAAAACGCCAGCGGCCATGCAAATGGTATTGACGGCGAGCGTGCCTGCCAAGCCAAAAAACTTGCCCAGGATAAATTCCCAGCGCCGCACCGGTCGCGACAGCACGGTGTACAGCGTGCGCTTGTCGATTTCTTTGGACACCAGGCCGATGCCGATGAAGATGGCGATGATCACGCCGAATAGGGAAACGGCGGTGAGGCCCAGGTTGATGACGACCAGTTTTTCGATGTCGACGGAAATCTGGCCCACCAGAATGGCGGCGCCAGCCATCAGCACCGCGAAGCCAATCAGGTTGTACAGGACGCGGTCGCGGACGGCTTCGCGGAAGGTGTTGGAGGCGATGGCGGTGATTCGGGTGTTCACGCGGAGGCTCCTTTGCCGGTCGCGACTTCACTCGATGCCTCAGCTTTCGATTCGCCAGCGCCCGGAGAATTCATTTGTTGCAGGAAATATTCTTCCAGTGTTCCACGTACAGGATTTACGGAGATCAGGCGGCACCGCTCGCGGCGCAGGGTATCGATTGTGGCATCGAGCTGCGCCTCGTCAACGACGGCGCGGGCGGTATCTCCGGTGACCTTGGTATCCGCGCCCAGCGCTTTCAAGGAAGCGGGTACGGCGCCTTGCCAGACTAGTTCCGTCTTGCCCTGAACTTTAGCGGTAAGTTCGGCGACGGAGCCAACGCCCCTCATCTCGCCTTGATAGATCACGCCGACGCGGTCGCACAAGGCTTCAGCATCGGAGAGGATGTGGGTGGAGAAAAAGACCGTCTTGCCTTCCTGCTTGAGCTGAGCCATCAGGTCGCGCACTTCACGGCGCCCCATGGGATCCAGTCCGGACATCGGCTCATCCAGAAACACCACTTTGGGATCGTGCAGGATGGCTTGCGCGATTCCCGCGCGTTGGAGCATGCCCTTGGAAAATTTTCTTAGTTGCACGTCACCGTTGGAAGACAGGCCGACACGCTCGAGAACGGCAGAGATGCGCCGCGGCAACTCCTTCGCGGGTATGCCGGAGAGTCTGCCGTAGTAATTCAGCAACTCGCTGGCGGTGAGGTAGTCGTAGAAATAGGGCTGTTCGGGCAAAAAACCTATCTGCGCGGTCATGCGCGGATCGCCAATTTCCATGCCGAGAATTTTGGCGGTTCCCGCGGTGGGGTACATCAGCCCCATTAACAGTTTGAGGGTTGTGGTTTTGCCAGCGCCGTTGGGTCCAAGAAATCCAAACACCTCGCCTTCCTCCACCTTCAGGTGAAGAGGCTTCAGCGCGCACTTGGGACGCTTGCGCCAAAATCCCACGGAGTAGGTCTTTTCAATTCCCAGAATTTCAATAGCGGACATTGCGGTTACACTCTTCGTTTTTTTGTTGTTGCTGGAAAAATTATATGCAGTCGAAATTGGAAGGCAAGAGGGTTGGTTGGTAACGAAGGTAATGGAGTGCCTAAGGAGAACTGGCTGTGTTTGCGATTTGCTATGGCGCGATCGGGTAAGCCTGGCAAGCTGGGACCGTCGTTACAGGCAGGCCACCGCCACCATTCAAGATGTGGATTGCTCCGTCGGTGGCAGCGCAGAAGTTGCGATTTCCCGAGCCGTTGAGTGATATAGGCGTCCCGCCCGCCACAAAAGTCGTGTTGAGTCCGGCACTGGCAATTCCCGTAGTTTGAAATTGGTATCCTTGCTTGCCAGGACCCCCCGGAACCGCGTTTGTAACAGCACTGTCCAACATGCAGGAAGCCGCTGCGCTGGGCGCGGGGCATGGGGATGGCCCGCTGAGGTTGGCCATCGAGGCCGCATACCCTACCGACGGGTAGGCGGAGTAGTAGGTGATCTGGGCCGTCACGATCTGACGTATGGTGCTGGCTGCTGCTCCTTCGTTCGCGGCAATTCGCGCCTGCAGCAAATTGGGGATCGCGATGGCGGCAATAATCAAGATGATCGCCACCACAATCAGCAATTCGATCAACGAAAATCCGTGTTGGTTGCCCTTGATCATTTTCTTGTTTTCCCCAAGAGAGGCTTGCGCGAAAAAGCGTCTCAATCCCGCTCACTCTGTTGCACTCAGCGGGCCATTTCTCCAGGTGCGGAACTACCCACCGGGTGCAAACGATTTTCGTTGAGAATCAAGGAGTTACAGCCGCTCCCAGGACCTCCTTGAATATCTGGTCGCGGCTCAATGGGCTAATGGGTTAGAGATGACAAAAATTGTCGTTTTGGTGAGGAGCCTCGCAAGCCTCAAGGCTAATTTATACGAGAACATGCGGCAGGGTGAGCTATAGATGGTGTAAGTTGAAAAACGATGAGGGAGGCCGGATTGCCGGTGCTCCCTCGTTTATGCGTCCCTAATTGCGCCGCTTTTGTGCCGCTTAGATCTGCGGGATGGTGCCGTCGCAAGCCGCAGCGGTGACGGCTGTCGTTCTGCCGCGCACAACCACGGCGGTGCCCAGGGCAGTCAGGTTAGCAGCCTAGCCAATGGCCGGGAACTTGGCCTGGTAAGAATACTGAGCAGTATTGACGGTGCGGATAGCGGCAGCCGCACCAGCTTCGTCGGCGGCCATACGAGCGCGCAGTAGGTTGGGAATGGCAATCGCGGCGATGATCAGAATGATCGCGACCACGATCAGCAGTTCGATCAGTGAAAACCCTTCTGTTTCTTCATCGAGTTCTTGATCCTTCGATACGCGGTGAGTTCGGTTTCAGGACTAAATCCGCACTTCAAAGCCCGTTTTGGGAAGTACTTTATGAACTTTGGTCATAACTATTAACCTTTATGATATTCAATGCTTTGCCGTCCTCACTGAGCCTGGCCACGCGGGCGCTTACACTCATGAAATTGACAAGTTTTGACGGTTGCTTCAAGGCATCCGGGGAAAGCCAAAAGATGGTTGAGGACAAAGCAGCACTGACGGAGTAGCTAAGGAAGCGAGGATGCCGCAAAAGCGTAAGGGGAGCACCGGTTGCCCGGTGCTCCCCTTACTTGCTTCAACTTCGTACGGTCCGTCCAGCTTAGATCTGCGGGATGGTGCCGTCGCAAGCCGCAGCGGTGACGGCTGTCGTTCTGCCGCGCACAACCGCGTCTGCGTACGAACAGAACCACTTCGAGCCGGTCTGGTTCGGAGTCGTAGGAGCGGCAGCGACCGTGTATCCGGTGTTGATCGCAGCGGCGACGGTTACGGTGGTGGTGTACGTGTATCCACCCTTGACGCCGAGCGTCAGCACGTTATCGATCTGGCAATCGCCAGCGATGCCGTTGGGGTCAGGAACGCAACCAGCGCCCGCGGGGGTACCGAGGGCGGTCAGGTTAGCCGCGTAACCAATGGCCGGAAACTTGGCCTGGTAAGAATACTGAGCAGTGTTGATCGTGCGGACTCCAGCGGCAGCGGACGACTCATTGGCCGCCATACGAGCGCGCAGCAGGTTCGGAATGGCAATCGCGGCGATGATCAGAATGATCGCGACCACGATCAGCAGTTCGATCAGTGAAAACCCCTTCTGTTTCTTCATTGAAATTTGTCCCCTCTTCTCTCTCTAGTTAGGCTTTGAAATCTTGGTCGTTTTCGCGACCTTTCGGGCTAAATCATTGCACTTGCCGCGCCAATCCGTGAAGTTACCGTGGTAAGGACGCAGTCGTTTCTAATTGCCGTGTTTTCAAGCGGAAAGAACGCCTAGTAACCTAAGGACAGTGGCGTGGCGAAGGTTACGCGGAGCGCGACCTGCCAATTTTTGTCATCGGAAAAAGGCGCAGTTCCAGATTGCTCGGGGGGCGGGCCAACTTGGGAATGCCCCTTGCGGCGACTGCTGTGGGCGTGCGAAGACGCGCACTCGGGCGGTTCAGAGGTTCCGGTCGACAGCGCAGCCCCTACGCACTTCGTCGCTGCAACGTCCTGTTCCTTGGCAAGGTGTTCGACGGAACTCTCGGGAAGTTGGTGCAACAGCTCCAGGAATACCCCGTTGGTCCAGCCAAATCCGATCACGTTCGCCTGGTAGCCGGCGCCGACGCGAATTTCCGATGACCGAGTGACTGCGTTGTACTTCTCGCGGATGGTGCCGTCTCGGCGGAAGTTCTCCGCCACGTTCGAAAGGAACTCATACGAGAGGCGATTGGCATCCCCGCTGAGGCCATAACGCCGCAACCCTTCCACGGTCAGCAACTGCAGGGGGGCCCATGCGTAGGGATAGTCCCACTGGACGCCGGTTTCCTCGGGACTCATGGCGAGGCCTCCGGGGCGTTCGAATATCTTTAGATTTCTGGCCAATGCTTTGGCCTGCTCGGGTGTTGCGATCCCAGACCACAAAGGATAGAAAGTGGTGGCGTAGCGATAGCTGGACTGCTGGGAGTGCTCGAAGTCGTAGTCGAAGAAAAGCCCCGCTTTTTCGTTCCAGAAGTATTTCTGCATGGCCTCCCTCCGCTGCTCCGCGCGCTTCTTCCAGAGTGCTGTGTCAGCTTTTCGTCCGAGATGCAAGCTAATCTGCTCCATATCCCGTTCGGTCTTATATAGGAGACTGTTCAGGCACACCGGCGCGTAGTGATGCGTGGCCGCGCTGTAAGGGCCGAAGCGGAAGGAAATGTCGAATCCAGATTCGCGCATGGCGCGGTCGCCCTTGTAGTAATCCTCGCTCAGACTGACAGAGCGCGCGGGTTCGCACTCGGGCCGAGCCATAGTTGTGGGCTGATCGCACACTTGTACCGAATAACTTGCGCCGAGGACGGGAGATTTGGAGTCAGATGTTTTCGCGTCGGCCGCCTTTTCCACCAGCATTCCTGCTGCGTGTTCTGGATGGAGAATGAAGTATTCGGCGACCTTGCGATAAAAACCGCTTTCATCCTGCAATCCCTCTGCGGGCGGACCATGGCCGAAATCGTAATAGCGTGAAAGACCAGTATTGCCGGCCAGATGCGGCTCGTGAGTCCAAAGATCGTAATCTCGACTCAGGTAGTTGTAGGCTTTTTCTATCCACGCCCGGTCTTCGTGGCCTGCCTGCTGCTGTGCCCCAGAAACGGCCATGACCATGGAGCTGAGAAATGGCGGTTGAGCCCGGCTGAAAAAATACGTGCGGTTCGCGTTCAGTACGGAACCGTAGTGCTCAATCTCAAAGAAGAAGTTGTCAATCATGCCGCGTGCAAGATCAACCCGGCCATCCCGAACGAGGCCGCGGATTATGAAGTAGCTGTCCCAGCCGTACATCTCATTGAAGCGGCCGCCGGGTACCACGTATTTGTTTTCCAGATACAGAAGACCGTGTGGATGGAACGCACGCGTATCGATGCTGCCGGGCCCATGGATCGCGGCGGGCAAATGCTCGATCTGGACACCGCACTCTGAGTGGAGCTTCTGTACCGCCGCAGGAACAGGGAAGTCGGCGGGCAGGTAGAGCACCGGTGCCGCTCTGATCTTCGAGTCCACGAGGCTGTCGCAGGAGGTCATGGAGCGGGTCAGGGTACCCCAGCCGGAGGAAATGTAGTTGAGAATCGGAGCGAGGCCGGGCGCGTTACTGGCGCTGGCGCCGGAAGATTGTTGAGCGACCGCGGTTGAGGAAAGCGTGATCGTTGCAAGCGCTACGAACAGGGTCAGAAAAGCGGTACGGTGCAATTTCATCATTGTTCCTCCCCAATGGAATCACCCGAGATGTTGTTGAAAGATATCACGCTGGGGGCTGGTTTGGTTAGTGATGCATCGCTTCGGTAGCGTTTCTACGCAAGGTGAAGCTCTTCCATTGCAGCGGCTCCAGAGCGGCTGCTCCTTCGCGCAAGTGGAAGGCGTGATCGACAGCTATATTGCGAAACGTCTGCACCAGTTTCGAGGTTGGCCAGGAGACTTCGATCTCCGCGATGTTTTGCGCTTGCCCCAGGCCAATATGCTGGCGCAGGGGATTTCCCCCGAAACTTGATCCGTAGCCGACGGTGCGGTAGATGTGGCGTTTGCCCGCCGACGTTGTCAGCGTCACCTGGATGCGCGCGCCGAACGCCGAGCGATTTGTTTTCACGCCCTCGAGGTCCAGCGTGACCCAATGATTGCCGTTGCCGGGGTTTTCGTAGAGTACGCTCTGATAGGAGTCGCCCGGAAACGCGCCGCCCATTTTTTCGAAAATGTCTTCGTCGCCGTCGTTGTCGATATCTCCGAAGGCGATGCCGTGGCCTTTTTGGAGGTGGCCGAAGCCGCCGGAGGTGGTCACATCCTGAAAATACTGACCGTTCTTATTGCGAAACATTCTATTCGGCAGTAGGGCTTCATAAGGCACGTCCCCGGTGCCGAGGTAGACGTCGAGCCAGCCATCATTGTCGAGGTCGCCGAAGTTCGCGCCCATGGTTAGGAGAGCCCGGTCGAGGCCAGCCAGCTTGGTTATATCGGTAAAAGTACCGTCGTGGTTGTTGTGGTAAAGCCGGGGAGTTTCCGCTTTGTTCGGAAGCCCAATTTCAAATGCGCCAATGTCGTTCAGCGTATCCACATAGAAACCGGTCACGAACAAATCGGCCCAGCCGTCGTTGTCATAGTCGAAGAACCATGTCGCGAAACTTTGCAGAGGCTCCGCCACTCCGGCTTGGGCCGTGACGTCGGTGAACTTCCAGTGATCAGGGCGGGGGTTCTTCGGGTCTGCCGGCCCGTCATTTCGGAATAGACGATTCGGTACCCCTTTGATGGAAACGTAGAGGTCGGGGCGTCCGTCATTATTGAAGTCGCCCCACGCCACGCCCTTGACGTAGCCCATGTGCGCTAGCCCGTTCGGCGTGCCGACTTCCGTAAACGTGCCGTCGTGATTGTTGTGGAAGAGCTGCGAAGGATGGCTTTCGGTTGTGTTCGATTCATGCCCGACAAAAAGATCGAGCCAGCCGTCGTTGTCAAAGTCCGCCCAGGCGGCGGTTTGCGTCGGATGTAGGGACAGCAATCCCGCTTTCTCCGTTACGTCGTCGAATGTGCCATCGCCGTTGTTCCGAAGTAAGGACAGGGGATATTTCCCGTTCTGCCCCCACCATCCGCCGCGCAGGACGAGCACGTCCGGATGTCCGTCGTTGTCGAAGTCCGCAGCGATGATGTTGAGCCCGCCAGTTTCGCCGGTGAGTCCGGCTTCCCGGGTGCGATCGGAGAAAGTGCCATCGCCGTTGTTGTGAAAAAAATGCAATTGGTCGCGCGGTCCGGAAGAGGAGACCATGAGGTCGAGCAAACCGTCGCCGTCAAAGTCTTCCAGAATCGCGCCGCCTGAATGGCCTGTGACGGAGACGCCGACCGAAGGCGCGATGTCGAGAAAGCGGCCCGGGTCGTCTTCCGACTCGAAGCGCGAAGCCGGGATGAGCCATTTCGGCGGAACATCGGCGGGGTAGCGGCCTAGCGTCATGTACGCGATGTTGAGCAGCCAGCGCGATTTGAGATCGCCGGGATCTTTTTCCAAAGCAGCGGTCAATTCGCGGACAGCTCCAAGCGCGCCGCGCTGCAGCTTGTGAACGCCCGAACCGTGAATCGGAAACACGCAGGATTCCTGCCCGTGATCCTGGACGCAGTTTTGCTGCTCGCCAAGACGCATATACGCGATGGCCAGCATGTCTCGGACCTGCTTCTCGAAAAATGGGGCTAATACGATGCCGTTTTCGGAAGCCAGCGCGCGAGTCTTCTCTAACTGCTCAACCGCCCCGGCGCTGTCGCCAGCGCGTAACAGATTTTCCGCAAGAGCCACCCGCAGTTTGAATTCATCCCGCAGGCTAGGTTTCGCGGCGAGGTCGGCTTGCAGGCTCTGCGCGCGTTCATCGCTCTTGTTGGGATCGGTTTGCCAAGGTTGCTCGAGATAAATCTTCTCCAGCAGTGCCGCCATTTTCTTCGTGCCGGGAGATTGGTAGAAACTCTGGGCAGATTCCTGCCGCTGGGCGTCCACGGTCAATCCTGCAACCAGCAGGCCGCCGATCAGCAAGAGCGCGTCACGTATTCGTTCGATTCTCATGGAATCAAGCAGTTCCTGGCGACTCATGTGGCAGCGGATAGCGGCAGCCCATTCGAAGAGCTTTCTTAAAGGTTTTAGCACATTCGAGCCGCGTGGCGTTGGCTGTTGATGCAACGAGAAAATGTCGTATTAACTGCAACGAGACTTTGTCGCCCCGTAGCATTTAAGTAACGGCCGCCAGGGCGGGGCGGCCGGAGAGGT
>JAYVEP010000139.1:0-11483 GCA_043749225.1 Acidobacteriaceae bacterium | reverse complement strand
CTCCGGCCGCCCCGCCCTGGCGGCCGTTACTTAAATGCTACGGGGCGACAAAGTCTCGTTGCAGTTAATACGACATTTTCTCGTTGCATCAACAGGTGGCGGAATTTGGCTAGAAGCTAGGTGCTAGAAGCTAGGTGCGCTTTATGATTCCTACGTCTGGCAAAGTTCCGCAACCTGTGGGAGACTCAAGTTATGGGAAACAAAAACGCACCAAAACGCGAGACCAAGAAGCCGAAGAAAAAGAAGCCGTAGTTCTTTGCGCCTCTAGCCCCCAGCCGCCCGCGGTTGGGACCGACCGGATTTTTCGAAATCCAATGGAAGCACGGGCGTCCCCGCCCGTGCTGAAATCCCTTTTTGGGCATGATCCGTGCCTACCCGAGCAACAAAATGCCTGCCGCTTGTGCCGCTCTCTTCAGATTTTCATCCAAGGTCGCGATCGCGAGATTCCTGCGCTGGGATAATTCGAGATAAGTAGCATCGTACGCCGAGAGACTATATCGTCGTGCTAGCGCCAATAGTAAATGCGAAGGCTGTGGCCCTTGAACTCGAATATCAAGACGTGAAATCAGCTGCAGGGATTCGTCCGCCATCACGCGTGTCAGACGTCGTCGGCGCTCTCCCATGGCCAACACGTTGGCAATTTCTAACGGCCAAACAGCGGGCACTTCCACATAGGTTTCTTTGATTTGCCGGAGTACGCCTTGCGTAGACGGCGAACTTTCGTCGGCGAAGCACCAACTCATCGTCATCGAAGCATCGAGCACGAAGGGCATCAGTAATTGTGTCCCTCATGAATCAAGTCTTTGAGCTTCAACCCGTTGAGGCGCGCCCCGTGCTTTTTTGCGAAACCCAGCAGTTCTTCTGCGGCCTTGCGGTGCTCTTCTGAAGGCACCGGGTGCGACGCCAGATTCTCTTCCACCAAACGGACGACGTAGGTTTCCAAAGCGACGCCACGGGCTTGGGCTTCGCTGGCGAGGCGGGCTTCGATTTCAGGCCGGAGTTCGATATGGAGGGTCATGGGCTGACTTTAGCATAGTGGGGAGGAGGAATCCCTATTTTTTGGGAGTCCGTGATACGTTGCTTTTATGGGCAGGAATGAAAAGCGGGATAGGGAAAAAGCGGTTCTAGAGAGGCTCCTGAGGGATTTCCCAGACTTTATGGATGGAATCTCTTTTCGTCTGGCAGAAGATGATCCGCCGGATTTTTTGGGTGAGTCTACAGACGGGCAGAAAATCGGTTTAGAGCTTACCTCTTGGGTCAACAGATTCGATGCAGAAGATGCAATAGAACGAGAGCACAAGCGGGTGGAACTACAGGAGATACTAGACTGGGAAAGCTATTCTCTTCCCAAGAATCTCTCTTCGGCCATTGTTACGCCGCGTTGGGGCGAGAAAATGGCGCCAGGAGACCACTCAATATTTTGTGATGAGTTTCATACCCAGGTTTCGGAAATTGATGGTTGCTGGGAGACTCTTAAGAAGAATGATTGGCGACCGATCCACCAGCGTCGTAGGTTTGATTATTGCGCGCACGACTTCGACCGCTACCCAACCTTGCGCAAGTACATTGTCGACATAACGTTTTTCGGTCTCGCCGAGCCTGATTCGTCACCGCGTGAGCGATCACGGATAGCTTTTGAATCTGACGGTGGAATCTACGACCCTGCAACGTCAATCCAGGCGTTACGGACTACGATCAATAAGAAAGTTGCGGATTATGGCAAATCCCACAAAAGGGAGCATCTTGCCAGGTACAACTTGAACAAATTGTATTTGCTTGCATATACCGAGCCAGAGACTTTCGGACATAACAAGCCCTATCAGACGGCCATCCAAGCCATGTTATCGCCGTTCGAAGGTCTCGAAAGAGCAGTCATGGAAGCGGCCCAAGACTTTATCAAAGCCCCGGCTGTCTTCCATGGGATATTTCTTTTCTATCCGTTGTGGCGAGAATCGCGGCTTGTCTCGATCTGGCCTACGCCCTAAGCCGTTCCAAAATCTCCCCCGGCTCCGGTCGCTCGGCATAATCCGGGTTGGCCGCTGCGTAGAGAATTGTCCCGTCACGGTCGACGATGTAGGTGGCGGGGATGGGCAGCTCCCAGGAGGTGTCTCCGTTGGTGTTGGGGAGGTTGATGAAGACGCGGCGGTAGATATCTTGCTGGTCGGTCGGCGGGGTGTTCGGCACGCGGTAGACGATACCGAACTGGCGCGCCACCTGGTTGCCTGTGTCGCTGAGAAGAGGGAAGCGCAACTTGTGCTGGTCGTGCATGAAGTAAGAATGCTTGACCGTTTGAGGAGAGATGGCGACGACCGCCGCTCCCGCTTGCTCGAAGCTGGGGAGGAGTTCGTTCATGGCTTCCATCTGGCCGCAGCAGAAGGGGTCCCAGCGTCCGCGGATGAAGCAGAGGATCAGGCGGCGGTGTTGCAGGAGTTCTGTGGATGAAACGAGTTTACCGTTTTGGTCCGGAAGCGTGAAGTCTGGTGCCTTAGCGCCGGGTTGGAGCGAGCGTTCGACGATGCCCGATTTCCGCAGGTCTTCGACCACTTGTCTGTGAACGGCCGTCAATTCAGGGGGAACCAGTTTTTCGATCAGCGCTCGGCGTTCAGCGAATTGTTCGCGGAGAGGGCGCTTGTCGGCAGCGGCGGCGGATTCTTGCAGGGAACGCCATTTCATAAGTGCGGCTATCGGCTATCAACTGTCGGCCTTCAGTCTATCGCAAGGGAGTATCCCGGGTGAGAATGCCTTGCGACAGTCTGGTGTCACGAGTCTGATGGGGCGCCTTCCCCTTCGCAAAGGGCGCTCAGGGTCAGAATGACATTTTCTTCTTTGGAAATTAACGCACTGGGGACTGGCTAACCACTGACAACTGCCCTCCTCACATCCCCGGCATTTTCATCCCGGCCATCCTGCGCGCGAAGCTGGGCTTGCCCATTTGCTTAAACATCTTCCGCATTTGCGCGTATTGGCGAAGGAGGTTGTTGACTTCCTGCACGTTGGTGCCGCTGCCTCGAGCGATGCGCTTGCGGCGGTTGCCGTTGATGACTTCGTGGTGGTCGCGCTCGTAGTCCGTCATCGATCCGATGATGGCTTCCACGCGATTGATTTGTTTTTCGTCAATGCTGTCGGCGTGTTTTTGCATGCCCGCGAACGGGCCGACACTGGGTAACATGCCGATCAAGCTTTTCAGCGAGCCCATCTTTCTCACCTGGCGCAACTGTTCGCGGAAGTCTCCCAGCGAAAAGCCATCGCCGCTAAGAGCCTTCGTGGCGAGTTCTTGCGCCTTTTTCTGATCGACATTCTGGCCAGCTTTTTCAATCAGCGTCGCCAAGTCGCCCATGCCGAGAATGCGCGAGACGATGCGGTCCGGATGGAAAGGTTCGAGTGCATCGTACTTTTCGCCGACGCCGATGAACTTGATGGGCTGCCCCGTAACGTTCCGAATCGAGAGCGCCGCGCCGCCGCGAGCATCACCATCCATCTTGGTGAGGATGATTCCGGTGAGTGCCAGCTTCTTGTGAAACTCATCGGCGGAGCGGACGGCATCCTGCCCGGTCATGGCATCGGCGACGAACAGGATTTCCTGCGGATTCAGGATGCTCTTGAGCGACTGCATTTCGTCCATGAGCTGGTCGTCAATGTGCAGACGTCCAGCGGTATCGACGATGAGCACGTCACAGCCAGTGTTGATGGCCTCGCGGCGAGCTTCTTTCACCAGGCGCTCGACGGTGGCGGTGTTGGCCTCGTCGGCTTTGCCTTCGTAGATTCTCGCTTTGACCGCGTCGGCGACAACTTTCAACTGCTGGCGCGCGGCGGGGCGGTACACGTCGACGGAGACGAGCAGCGGGCGGTGGCCGCCGGTCTTGAACCAGTTGGCCAGCTTGCCGGAAGTAGTCGTCTTACCGGAACCTTGCAGTCCGGCCATGAGCACGACCGTCGGCGGCTGGGAGGCGAATTTGATGCGAGCGGTGTCGCGACCAAGGATCTCGATCAGTTCGTCGTGCATGATCTTGACGACCTGCTCGCCGGGCGAGAGTGATCCCGGGACCTGCTGGCCTAGGACTTTGACCTGAATCTGGTCGAGCAGTTGCTTGACGACTTTGACGTTGACGTCGGCTTCCAGCAGCGCCATGCGGATTTCGCGCATGGGCTCCTGAATATTTTCTTCGGTGAGCGCGCCCTGGCCACGAAGGTTCTTAAAGGCGCGCTGAAGCTTGCTGGTTAGATTCTCAAACATGCTGTGTCTATTTTAGCAAGAGCGAGCTATCGGCTATCGGCTGTCAGCTTTCGACTCAGCCCTCGCGGACAAGAGTGTTCGTGCCACACGAGCTATTTCCCTCGCACCACGGACTTGGCTGTCCCCAAATTATCGTAACGGTCGTAGACGCGGACTACGACTACGTGCTCGACGGGGCCATCGTTCACGGAGCTCTTCTTTGCGGAAGATTTCCCCGCGATCGCCGCGGAAACTGCCGCGCTGCCGAGTGGTATGCGGAAGTCGTAGCTCTCAGTTTTCGCATCTGAGAGCTTGCTAGCCGGCTCCATGAACTGCCAGTCTCCAGCATCGATGGAATATTCCGCGCGTTTGATAGGAGAGAATTTATCGACGGCGCTAAACGTTATATGAAGTTCGCCGTTGGTCTCCTTCGCCGTCAGGCTTTCGATGCTGGGCGGCGTGGTGTCGATCTCGACGCGCAGACTCTCTTTCTCCACGGAAAGTGACTCGCCCGGCGAGTGTGATGGCGCGTCCGACGCTACGACCTTGAATGTATAGCCATCATCGGGCAGCAGGCTGGCCTCGAAGGAATAAAACTTGTCGGGGAGATTATCTTTCAACAGCAGCCAGCGCGATTCGCCATCGCCTCGGTAATAGAGCTTGTAGGAGAGCTGGTCGTCATTGTCGTCGTGCGCGGTCCACTTGACGCCGACGGAATCGGGATCGCGCACCGTCGGGGGCGTAGGCTCAAAGTGCGGCTGCCCTAGATTGCTGTTGAGATTGAGGTCCGCGTTGGCAGGCTTGGGCAGGGGTTGATATCGTACGCCAAGCTGAACGCTGATCTCGTCAATCTGCGGAGCGACATTCTTGGGCAAATAGTTGACTAGGACGCTTTCCAGAACCGGCGGCTGCGTTCCAGAATGAAGAACAGCCTTCCATTGCATGAAGCGTGCAGGTGGCGCGTCGATCACGCCGCTTGCATCCAGATGCTTCCAGGGGCTCCAATTGCGGTCGGGGTTGTCGACATTGCCGCTACGGGCAAAGAGTTCAATGTTTCCTCTGTTGTGGGCTTCTATGCGACCCCAACGGGAAAAATTGTGTGCGTCGAAGATGTCGCTTTCGAAAGAACCTTCGCTTTCCGGTGCGGCGCCCAGCAGGAAGAGCTTTCCCAAATTGCTGGTGGCGGCGTAGAGCCCGCCGCCCGGAGCTTGCGCAAAAGCCGTCACCTGTGTGGCCGTAGCCTTAAGCAAGTCGCTATATTTGTCGTCGGAAAATGCGATCGCGCTTCCAGTTTCACCGCCGCCATCGAGCGCGAACACGTGGCCGCGATTGCCGGTTCCAGCCAGCAGACGCCCATGCTGGTCGAACGCCAGCGCGTAGACGATATCTTCGCGTGAGGACCATATCTTCAGCGGCGAGCCATCGGTCGCAATGCGATAGACCTCGGAGCCTCCGCCCGCACCGAGGCCGGGGAATGGGAACTGAGCTCCAGACATAGGCGAGGTTGGACCTCCGAGGGTTAGGCCGGCCTGCGCTACCGGCGAGTTGCTCATTCCCGGCGTGCCGCCGGAACCGCCGAAAACTCCGGTAAACCCCGCGCTTGGCGTTGAGGCAGCAGCGCGCTTTTCGCCGACTCCAGCGGCGTAAATGGCACCGTCTTTATCCACCGCGAGCGCGGTCATCTCTTTCTTAGCGGTGCTGTAGAGAACAAAGGCCTCCCCGGCAGGCGAGATGCGGTAGATGAGGCCGCTGCCGTCGGAGCCAGCAATCAAGTTTCCTTTATTGTCGAAAGCCAGCTTGCGAATGTGGGTTTCGTCGCTTTTGAAAAAACTGGAGTGTGCGCCGGAAGGAGTGACTTTGAAGATCTCTCCCCCATCCCCCGTGGCTACGAAGAGGTTGCCACGGGCATCGAGAGCTAGATCCCAAATGTAGCGCGTTCCTGGATCGAAAAACACAGAACCGGTCCAACTTGCATCGACTGGCAACTTCGCACCTTGCTTTTCGGCCTTGGCATCCGGCTTTGTATCTGAAGACGCGATTGCAGACCCGCCAGCCTTGCGTTCGATTTTGTAGACCTTGCCATCGGGCGCGGTGGCAGCGTAGAGGATCCCAGATTTTGCGACAAGAATCACCTGAACCTGCAATTCTTTGGGCTCAAAAATGATGGTCGCGCTGCCGTCTGGCGTGATGCGATAGATGCGTGCGGGAGCTCCTGTGGCTGCGAAGACAGTACCCGCTCCATCGGCGGCGATCGACCAGATGTAGGTCGAGGGCGTCACAAAAACAGACTTCAGCGCAGGAGCAAGTTCAAGGCCTCCGGCGCTGCGGATGGCGACCCCTTTTGCCGTGCCCTTACTGAGATCGTCAAATTTGGATTGCTCCCAGGTTCGCGTGCCTTCGGCGAAAACCAGCCTCGAGGTGACAAGAAGTGTTGCGGTCGCAAGTAGAAGCATCAGGGCGCGGATTGAACTCGACAATGTATAGCCTCGCGGAAAAATAGGGTATTGATCTGACCTGGAATCTTAGCGGATGCAGCCAATCGCTAACGGCTAAAAGCTTCACTTGATCGTAACGGTTAGCACCTGCGCGCCCGAAACGACATAGTCGAACTCAGTCGACGCCTCATTCACGGATGATTCACCCAGAACGACCATCTCCTGCGTGCCACGCATGCCGTCCATCACGTTGATGACGGAAAGCGGAAGACTGGGCATCACTTTATCTCCGATCAGCGCCGAGGGATCAGATTCCATTAGTGAAACATACAGGCGGTTGTCCGGATGCTCTTTGTTGAGCTGTGAAATAGTCGATGCCAGATCGAGGCGTCGGCCGAACTGGGGCGGGCCACGTCGCGAGTGGTCCAACGTAGCGCCATCGCTGACGAGGATTCGCAGAGGCCCTTTGGAAACCGATGTCGGCACGTGTACAGGAATGCGGCTTAGGATGCGGTCTCCACGATAGGGTCGCAGAACAGACTCGATCACGATGTCCTGGCCGGGACGAACTTCGGTCAGATCCGTGTGGGCGGCTTCCAGCACGGCCCAGCGACGCTCACGCACCAGATTAAATTCCATTTCTACCGATTGAATGTCCGGCGTGCTGTAAGCGTTATCGAAGATGCGCCCAAAGCGATCTCCGACCGAAAGCGCAGCCTGCGCGGCAGCGGGCTGCCCGCTGTCCGTGGCAGTGAATGTGTTCTTCAGGTCCACGTCGGGATAGCCGTTCACTCCAATGTGTCCGCTCATGCGATAAGTAACTTGCTCGCCGTATTCGTTCAGGCCGTGTAAAGCATTGAACGTTGTGGCCATCATAGCGACGGGGCTGATGCGCGGATTGTTGAGAACCTCGTAGTGGAAAACTTTATCCATGGCGCCGCCGTGGACAGTCAACGTAACCGGAATCATCTTCGCGTCGCGACCGAACACTCCCATGATTCCAGCGTGACGATCTTGCACGAAAGCTCCGGCGGGTTCGGTAGTATCCACAATCTTGAAAGCGTTCGCGGGAGAGGGAAGCGTCGCCAGCACGCGAGCTTTGCTCATGGGCAAATCCGTACTGCCGAATTGCATCAGCGGATGACCGCATGCGAGCAGCCGGTCGGCATCGGCATAGGTGACTGTGCAGGTCGCAGCGATATCCATGTCGCCGCGAACCAGCAGCGCGCTGACAGCGGAACCAGGAATCAGCGGCTCTGGCTGTTTGCTGCCGCTAACCGAGCCCGCTCCCATCACCGGAAAGATTCCTGCTGCGGAGAACTGCTTGCCAAAGCTTCGGACTGCTTCTTCGTCAAAACCACTGAAGACCAAAGGAGTTTCGATCGGCTTGAGCGCGGAAGCGAAATCTTGCAGGGAGCCTGCTGAAGTCGATCCGGCAAAGGAACCGCCCGGTCCCGATGTCCTTGTCGAAGCACCGGAACTAGCCGCCGCAGATGAACTTTCGCTGCCCGGCGACTTATCCAACTGGTTGATCTCCAGCATTTCGCCAATCGGCGTCACCCCGGCGATGGGTTCCTTGGAGAATTCACCAATCCGAAAAGCCAGCGCTCCCGCCAACTTGCCATCAATGTACGCAGGACTGCCGCTCATTCCCGCGACCACGCCCGTGTATTCCACTTTTTGGCCGTGCAGGCGAATCAGGATGATGCTGCCTTTCGGCCCATTCACATTATGCAGAATGCCAAGGACTTCAAACTCCATGGGCTCCGGCAACGTGCCCTCGAAAACGGTGTAGGCCGTGCCGTGCATGCCAGTCTCAATCTGCTCCAGAGGGATGGTTTTGAAGCTGGCTGATCTGGGAGGCAGTCCTTGTCCGGTCGCAGGTAAACACAACAAAATCAACAATGAAAGCACAACCAGGGCGGCGGGAAAACTACCTGACTTCCGTTTGGGACACATGAAGTAACACACCCAATCTACCTTCGCCCGGGCCCGTCCTGCTAAAGGTCCGCGGAATGAACTTCCGGTCCCGGGAAGGAGCCGTTTCCAGGGCAAGCCCTGGAGGGGCGATTTGCATCTATACTAGCATAGGAATTTTAGAGGCTCCGATGACACAGAAGTGCTTGATCCAACGGTTTTTAGCCCGAGTTTCGTGTGCAATAGTTCTTGGGAGTTTGTGCTTGTTGTGCACGTGGTCACAGGTTGTGAACGCGCAGGAACCGGCCTCCCCGCCGACTTCGCAGCCTGATCAAAAGGCCGATCGGGCAACGGGCCAGCAGTCCGGGCAAAAGCCAGAAACTGCGCCTCCCTCCGAAGCTGGTGGCCCCGGCGGAGATGTCGGCCCGTATGTGGTTCCGAAGAAGAAGGAAGAAGCTCCCGCGCCGCCACCGACCAAGCCAAAGAAGATTGAGGGTATGCCGGACTACTCCATCCGCGTAGATGTGCCGCTCGTCAACGTGGACGTGCTCGTGACCACGAAGGATGGCCAGTTCATTCCTGGACTAAAGCAGAACAACTTCCGTATATACGAAGATGGGGTTGAGCAAAAAGTTACTAACATAAGTCAAGCTGAAGTGCCCATCACGGCTGTGCTGCTAGTTGAGTTTGCGTCCGGAAACTATTACTACCTGCGTTATGCGTTGAATTCGGCGTATACCTTCGCTAGCCAGTTGAAGAAAGACGACTGGATTGCCGTAGTGTCCTTCGATATGAGGCCACATATCCTGGTGGACTTTACTCAAGACAAGAGTGCAGTGCAAGGCGCTCTGAATAGTTTGCGAATTCCAGGGTTTTCCGAACGGAATCTGTTTGACGCCTTGTACGACACCATCGACCGGATTGATGGGACTGAAGGCCACAAGTACATTATCTTGCTGGCGTCGGGGCGCGATACGTTCAGCAAACTCAACTATGACCAGATTTTGAAGAAAGTAAAAGCAACCAAGGACATAACGATTTATCCTGTGAGCGTTGGCAGGGCGATTCGAGAAAGGTTGGATTCTCGTGGAGCGGTTGGACCCATTCAGAATTTGGACTTCCTGCAGGCGGACAACCAGATGAACACCTTCGCGCGGATGACCGGTGGACAAGCCTTCTTCCCGCGCTTCGAAGGCGAGCTACCGGAAATCTTTCACTCCATCGGAAATTCAATTCGCAATGAATATTCTCTAGGCTACCGCCCAACCAATACGAAGATGGACGGCACCTACCGCAAGCTCAAAGTTGAACTGGTGGCTCCCGATGGCGGTCTTCTCAAAGTTAGGGACCAGCACGGCAAAGACGTCAAAATCAACCTCGTCGCTCGCGAAGGCTATACGGCGAAACACGTGGTGGAGTAGAGCTATTCCAGTAACGCAACATGTGCCGTTGATGTAGACTCGCAACCCGGCACCCGGTCTTGCAACTTCCCATGAACCCGATCCTGATCAGTCTATTGTTGGGCTTGACGGCCGCGCTCGCCAACGTGTTTGGCGGCGCGATCATTGTGCAGCGCCATTGGGAGCGAGCCTACCTGCGATATTTCGTCGCTCTGGGCGCGGGTTTTATGCTGGCCACCGCAATGCTTGAAATGATTCCCGAGAGCCTGGAACTGCATGGCCGCAGCGGAGCTTTTCTCATCCTGCTGGGGTATTTACTCGTCCACTTCTTCGAGCACACGGTCACTCCGCACTTCCATTTTGGCGAAGAGATCCACGGTGAACATTTTCTCCACACGCACAAAGGGTATTCCGTCCTTCTCGGGTTACTGGTTCACACGTTCTTCGACGGGATCGCCATTGCGTCCGGGTTTATCGTTTCACACTGGCTGGGCTGGCTGATTTTCTTTGCGGTTTTTCTCCACAAGATTCCTGAAGGCTTTACGATCGCGTCGGTCATGTTGGCTAGCGGACGCAGCCGAAAATTCGCCTGGTTTGCCTCGGTGCTGCTGGGCATAGCAACGATGGCCGGAGTCCTCACCATGGGAATATTTCGGCACCACGTCTCTGCGGGACTGCCCTTAGCTGCTGGCGTGACGATCTATGTTGCAGCTTCCGATCTCATTCCAGAAGTCAATCGCGAGCCAGGAGTTAGGATGGCACTTGTAGTCTTCGCAGGCGTCGCGATGGTGTTTGGGCTGGACAAGTTATTTCATTGAACCCTTGTTAAAGGTTCTCAAGTTTGTCATTCCGAACGGCTCCATCGTGAGGAATCTGCTGCTTCTTGTTCTCGGAAGCAGGACTCGCAACTCCATCTCACCCGCTATGCCGGAAATGCATAACCTCGCCGTCCTTGGCGATATAATCCTTGCCTTCCAAACGAAGAATGCCCTTGGCGCGGGCATTGGCTTCCGAGCCAGCCTCCAGCAACACGTCCCAGGCAATTGTTTCCGCGCGAATGAAATGCTTTTCCAGATCGGAATGAATGGCGCCAGCCGCAGCCGCAGCGCGACTGTTGATTGGAATGGTCCAAGCGCGGCATTCATCTTCACCGACGGTAAAAAACGACATCAAGCCCAAAAGCTTGTACGAAGTGCGCACGAGTCGAGCCAGGCCGCTTTCTGTCAGACCGTAGCTGGAGAGGAAATCGGCAGCATCGGCGTCACTCATCTCGGATAGCTCCGCTTCAACCTTTCCGCAAATTGCGGTGGCCCCGGCGTTCGGACGGGAAGCAACTTCTTCCAGCTTGTATTTGACGACAGCAGCTTCCAGGTCCGTCCCTAAATGTGAGCTCTCACTGATGTTGAGCACATACAAAAGTGGTTTCTCACTTAGGAACATGAATCCGCGAATGAGCTTCTTCTCGTCCGATGTCATTTCCATCTCGCGCAACGGTTTCTCTGTTTCCAGATGAGCTTT
>JAYVEP010000138.1:0-31753 GCA_043749225.1 Acidobacteriaceae bacterium | reverse complement strand
CCTTCAGCGTAACTTACCGCAAAATCCGTCCACGCATCCCATTGCTGCGGCTTGACCGTCCAGCAGCCTGCTTGAATCGCGAAACCGCGTTGCGTGTTAACACTCACGCCGCCGCGCTCGAGAACCGCATAGGCGGTTTCGTAACGAAGAGCTGTGTCGGTCCCGAGCATAGCGTTGGTGCCACCCTGTGTGAGGTTACCGCCGCCGTCTTTTTGAGTTACCGCCAGATCTCCTGGAAGAATTGCTTGGGAATTCGCTACCGGACGGCCGTTGACTGCTACGTCGCCGTGCGCCGTCAACATTGCTCCCGCCGTGTCCTGCGCGACAACGGCAACCGGAGGTAACAGTAGAAGTAACCCGCACGCGTGCGCGCGCAAATTTTTCCAGCCAATTCTATTGCAAATGAACACGTAAACTCCGAGACGGAAACATTCCACCCTTAAGAGTACGCACGAACTCTTTCTCGGTCAAGACGATTGGAGATTACAAAGGTACTTACTGGCGCAGGTCAACGACGCCCTGGTGGATTGGGGACTCCGAGGTTCCGGTCTTCGCGTATCTCATCTTACAAATGCCGACCGGGAAATTCACGGAAAAATCGTTGGGATGACCCTAGACAGGCAACAGGAGTGCCGGGCCCACGAGTTCTATATCGTTGGCTAGAAACCGATTTCAGGGCATACTATCAACACAGTGGCTCGGTAGTAGACCCTCCGCGGAGGACGCGTGCAAGTTTCCACCAATTCACAGCAAGACCTTACGCCCATGCCTCCTGGCGCGGGGCTTGGTCCGGGCCCTGAGCTCGGCCCGGAGCATCGTCAACGGAAGCGCCTTATCCTTGCATTGTTGTGCCTGATAGGGGCAATCTGTGTAGTCGCAATTAAGAATCGCGCGTACCTGCTTCCGTCAGAACCGGTAGAGCCCCAGGCGCAAGCAACCTCGCCGGAGCCGCAAAATCCACCTGTAACCTCCGCGAACGTTCCGTCTGCTTCAGGCAGCAGCGCAGCAGCAGCACCGCATGGTAAGAACAAGCCTGTCAGCAAGACTCGGAAGCGGGGTGCGGAAAACACTCAGGCGGACACGTATACGCCCAGTGTGAGCCGCAGGGCGCTCCCTCCGCTGGATGTTGAGGTGTACGCGGGGGGCCGACCGATTCCGCTGCAGCCTAAGGTGCCCAATGCCGTCCGCGTGGACACGAGTAACGGAACCGAAGGTCGGGCAGCGTCCTCCCAGGCTGGCCCGGGGGCAGCGGAGCATGTGCGTATATCCCCTGAGGCACTGCAAGTGCTTGCACATCCGGTAGATCCGAACTACCCGCTGTTGGCGAGAGAGATGAAGGTGCAGGGCGCGGTGGTTCTGGACGCGTTGATCGGGCGCGACGGCACGATTCAGAACTTGAAGATTGTGAGTGGCCCTACGATTCTGGCGAACGCCGCCATGGAAGCGGTGCGGCAATGGCGATTCAAGCCTTATTATCAACAAGGTGAAGCGGTTGAAACGGCAGCGCGGATCACGGTGAACTTCACGATTTCCACAACTTAGTTGTCGGGCTGTTGAAAAAGCGTCCCAAATTTGTTTATTAGGGGTGCAGTTTGAGCCGAGAGACAATAGTGTTCCAGAATCTGCTGCTGAAATAGCGCAGCCCACGGGAACGTTATTCCTCAAACGAAATCGTTTTAGCTAAGATATTCTGGCTCGCGAACCCCAATTTGCGGGTCACAGCAGAATCAAGTGGAAAAACTCCGAAATTTCTAGACTTGGCACGCCCTCTTGTGCGATTAATAGAACGTTACATTAGTAACATCTGTAAAAGCTGTACTGCTTTGCCGTTGTGAATCTACGGAGGGGAATCTGTGAAACACAAAGCTAGCAAGAGCAGCAAAGGGTCCAAAGCTTCAGGAGCCGGTCCCAAGCTGCGTGAAATAAGAGAAGGTCGCGGGCTAACCATGCGCGATGTGCATGCGGAAAGCCGGGCCATTGCGTCCAAACACGGGCACCGGGGATTCGAAATGGTCCCTAGCCGCCTGCACATGCTGGAAAACGACCTCAGCACACCGAGCGTCTACCGCCTCTATTCGCTGTCCACGATCTACGGGCTCAGCGTAAAAGAGCTGTTCGGCATGTACGGACTGAAGTTGACCAAGTAAGAAACTAAACGAACAGCCCATCCGGGATCGTCCCGGTTGGGCCGTTCGAACAACTAAAGCATACGAGAGGGAAACTAATCGGGCGGCCAAGCCCGAATTAGTTTCCCTCTCGGTGTTTCGACAGCTAGTTTGCAAATTGAACTACTGCTCGTAGGCTCCCTTATCCACATTAGAACCCTGCACGCGGGTGGCACTCTTGCTCCAAAAACGAGACGGCACCCCCGAGGGGTGCCGGCGCTTGCCGCGAACCGTGTTAATTTTTCATTATCTGATTTCGGGCTTGCAGAGCATCCTCTCCAAGCGCACGGAGCCGAAGCCTTCCTCGACATCCTGAATACAGTGCCTTTGAAACCCAAGGTTGACGCGCCGGATGTGCTCGTTCGGCGCGATGGCCGACAGGGTCCAGACATGCCCCGTGCGCGAAGCCAGGCTTTCGAGCCGTTCCGCCCCCAGTTCCGGCATCTCCGCTGAAAGAAGTTGTGGAACACTGCCGGTGGGGAATAGAACTTCTAAGTCCTTCCGACCTGCGGCTGCCTCGCGATTGAGGTAATACTGCACGGGAACCCGTTCAAACGCGTATGGAAAGAGCAACGAGTCGCCCGGTTCGGTGCGCAGCATCAGGGAGTGCACCGCACCTCTCCAGTCGTCGCTATAGGAAACATCTGCGCGAAGGCGTTGGTACAGGAAATCCTGCTGCAGAGAGAGGCTGACCAGGATCCCTAATCCAGGCAAGAACCACAGCCTGTTTGGCAGCAATGCTACGCCGCGGGCGGCCAAAAGTAGAAACGGGGGGAGGCAAGCGCACAGATACCTTGGCACTAGGAACGGAATACGCCCGGAAACCGCCCACGCGAGCACTAGAGGAATCAGGAACGACGCCCACAGAACACGCGAGCCCCAAGTCGACGAACCTTTATTGGTGAGAAGAAGATTGCAGGCGATCAGCAACCCATACGCCAGCAGGAGCGCGTTCCCGCTGGGGCCAGCTAGCCCGCTGAAGAACTCTGCCAAAAGCCGTGTCGGTGATTCCTTGACCCATCCAAGATGGGAGCCCTGCGTGAATACGCTGTAAGCAAGCGGAAATGACAGGACTGCCACAGACCCTAGCGCCCAGAGGAAGTTTCGATATCGAGTTCTCAGTTCGGACGAAAATCCCACTGCCGCTGCATGGCCGATCAGCGTCAATCCGAACATCACATGCGAGTAGAGACCAATCACAGAAGTGACAGCATAGAAGAACCACGATGTGGCATTCTTTTCGCAACACTTGAGCAGCAGGAATGTCAGCAAGATGCTGAAGAAAATGAGGAAACTGTAGCTCCTTGCTTCCTGGGAATACGCGACATGCAACGGGCTCAGCGCAATTAGCAGTGCCGCGATCCTGCCCGTGCGTTCGTCGAAAACTTGTCGCCCGACCCCATAGAGCAGAGGCACGGACAGGAGGCCTGCCGCAACGGAGAGGCTTCGCAATGCGAATTCGCTGCCGCCCACCAAATTCCACATTCGCAAAACCACGTAGTAGAACATCATGTTGGCTTCACGATGTGAAACGATGCGCCAGAAATCCGCCCTGGTTGCTGTTGCCAACGCGGCGCTGATTGCTTCGTCTGCCCAAAGGCTCTTGGCGCCAAGATTCCAGAACCGTAAATAGACAGCCACTGCGACCAGAGAGATCGTCCAGGCTATATTGTTCTTTCGCAAATCGACGGCCTCGCACTTTTAGTTTACCTATCCGATCTCTTAATATTCCCTAGAAGTAGCTCGTGTGCGACGAGATGGTTGTGGGATTTCCGCGAATGTTGTTCACTGGAGAGTATGGTTCTGTCTACGTTGATTGGTCTGGGCTCGGAAGAATTATGCAAATCAAGATTCTAGGTTCGGCGGCAGGCGGTGGGTTTCCGCAGTGGAACTGCGCCTGTCCGAATTGCCGGGCGGTGCGGGCGGGGACTTTTGCGGGGAAGGCCCGATTCCAGGCGCAGGTTGCGGTGAGCGGGGACGGGAAGGCTTGGTTTCTGCTGGGCGCATCTCCCGACCTTCGAGCGCAGATTGAGGCCACGCCTGAGTTGCATCCGAGGGACGGGATTCGGCAGTCGCCTATTGCGGGTGCTGTGCTGGAGAGCGCGGACCTGGATCACGTGCTTGGACTGCTGTTGCTCAGGGAATTGCAGCCGCTGCGTGTTTTTGGAACAGGCTCGGTGCTGAAGATTCTCCGGGAAGACAATTCGTTCTTTGGAATGCTGAATCGGATTCCGAAGCAGGTGGAGTGGTCTGCGATGGAATTGGATCGACTAGAGCGACTGACCTCCGCCTCGGGAGAAGACTCCGGGCTTACATGCACTCCGGTGAGTCTGGGAACGCGATATCCTCCTTATGTGCAGGCTGCACGGAGCAAACAACTGACTCCCGAAGACGCTGTGCTGGGGTTAGTGATTGAAGGAAACGGCAAGCGGCTGGCTTATATGTCTGCCGTCGGAAAGGTCGACGAAACGCTGCTGCATCTATTGGATTCTGTTGATGTGCTGCTGTTCGACGGCACGTTTTGGAGCGACGACGAACTGATTGGCGTGGAAAGCAGTGGGGCGAAAGCGCAACAGATGGGGCATATTCCCGTAGGCGGGATCGACGGGTCCCTGTGGCTACTGGCGCATCTGACGACGCCCCGCAAGATTTTTATTCATATCAACAACACGAATCCCATGCTGGACGAAGCGGGCGCGGAGTATCGAGCGGTGCGCGACGCTGGATGGGAAATCGCGGAGGACGGAATGGATGTGTAATTTGGTAATGTGTAATTTGGTAATTTTTGAATCAACAGCTTTTAATTTACAAAATTACACGTTGCAAAATTCCACATTGCTCATTTTATGAACTCTCCTAATCCAGACTCACCGATGCTGTCTTTCGACGAACTGCGCGCCAAACTTCTCGCTATTGGGCCCGAGCGTTATCACCACCAGCACCCATTTCACCTGATGATGCATGAAGGCAAACTTAGCCGTGGCCAATTGCAAGCGTGGGCGTTGAATCGCTATTACTACCAGAGCGTAATTCCAATCAAAGATGCGATTATTCTTTCGCGCAGCTGGGACAAGGAATTCCGGAAGGCTTGGCGCAAACGGATTGTGGATCACGACGGAGACGCTACCAGCACGGGCGGCATCCAGCGCTGGATCAAGTTGGCGGAAGCTTCGGGAGTCGATCCAGCGCGGGTTGAACGCGGAGACGAAGTTCTGCCGGCTACGCGCTATGCCGTGAATGAATATCTGAACATCGTGCGTAACAGGACTTTTCTAGAGGCAGTAGCGTCGTCGCTGACCGAGTTGTTCTCCAAAGATCTGATCAGCTTACGAATGGAAACAATGCGGCAGCACTATCCGTGGCTTTCAGGCGGGCTGGATTATTTCGAAGCACGGTTGACGCAGGCTCCCGAAGACGCGGCCTTCGCCATCAACTACGTGCGGGAAAACGCGAAGACGCGGGCCCAGCAGGAATCGGCCATTCAGGCTCTGCGCGATAAATGCGACATCCTGTGGGCACAGTTGGACGCACTCTACTTTGCTTATGTGCAGCCAGGCTGGCCGCCTCCTGGTGCGTTCCGAATTGAGGCCAAATAGTATGGGACGGCCACAAGATTCCAGCAAGCCGCACCTCGCCGTGGGATGCCGTTGGGCGAATCCGCAAGAATTGGAGGAACCGCCATCCCCCGATCACGAAGGGCATCACGAAGACGACATCAACATCGAAAGCACGGTTCTGTTTCCAGAAGGTGCGATCCGCGTGCAAGGAACAGGCAAAGCAATTCTACGATTGTGTGATGGTCAGAAAACGTTTCAGCAGGTAGTCGAAGAATTGCAGAAGCAATACATTCTGGTTTCGCCAACGCGCATTCGGGAAGATGCAGAAGCGTATTTGGAGAAACTGCACGAAAAGCGGATTGTGGATTACTAAATGCCGAATCCACTAGCGCTCATCGCCGAAGTCACGCATCGTTGCCCGTTGCATTGCGTGTATTGCTCGAATCCGCTACAGATGACGGCGGCTAAGTCTGAATTGCCCACGGAAGACTGGCTGCGAGTTTTCCAGCAAGCGGCGAAGCTCGGAGTGTTGCATCTTCATCTGACGGGCGGTGAACCGCTGGCTCGGCCAGACCTTACGCAACTGGTCGCTGGCGCGCACAAGGCGGGCTTGTATACAAATCTGATTACCTCCGGCCTCGGCATGACGGAAGCGCGACTGCAGGAGTTGATCGCCGCCAGCCTCGATCACATTCAGCTGAGTTTCCAGGACTCGAGCGAAGACAGCGCTGACTGGATTGCGGGCACCAAAGCGCACGTTCGCAAAGTGGAACTCTCGCGAATGATCCGCCAACAGAAGATTGCTTTCACGGTGAATCTGGTCGTCCATCGGCAGAATCTCGACCATCTCGATGAGATGATTCGCTTTATCGAGACACTCAATCCTGACCGCATGGAGATCGCGCACACGCAGTACTACGGCTGGGCTTTGCAGAATCGCGCCACGCTGATGCCAACGAAAGAGCAGGTGGATAAGGCGCTACCCATCGTCGCCGAAGCGCAGAAGCGGACGGCCGGAAAGATTCGTGTCGACTCCGTTGTGCCGGACTACTACGCGCGCTACCCAAAGGCCTGCATGGGTGGCTGGGGACGTCAATTGCTACTGATTGATCCGGCAGGGCGAGTGCTTCCCTGTCACGCTGCCGGCGTAATTCCAGGAATGACCTTCGACAACGTGAAAGATCACGCTCTCGACTGGATATGGAAAGAGTCGCCAGCCTTCCAGAAGTTTCGCGGCGAGGAATGGATGCAGGAGCCTTGCCGCAGTTGCGACCGCCGAACCCTCGATTTCGGCGGATGCCGCTGCCAGGCTTTCTTAGTCATGGGAGACGCTGCAGCAACCGATCCGGCCTGCCATCTGGCTCCAACACACCACGTGTTGGAAGAAGCATTGCGCGCCACCCAGGAGCGTCCCGTGGTTGCCGAACCCGCAGCAGGAAATTCTTTTCGCGAGTTCGAACAAGCGGCCACAGGCTGGTGGAACTATCGGGTGAACCCGAAAGAATAGCTAATCCACCCTAAGAAAGATTGTCATGCTGAACGGAGTGAAGCATCCCTTTTACCGCCAAGGCTCCCGCCACTAAAGGGATTCTTCACTACGCTCAGAATGACAAACATACTTGACTGTTTTGAAAATGACGTTCTATCCCGCGAACAATCGCCCTTCGTATTCTTCTTCCAGCGGCTCCGCGATCTTGCGCAGCCCCGGATAGTGGTCCAGCAGAGTCTCCGGCGCTTTCACCCTTACCCCGGTCAGCAGATTCTTCAACTGCAGCGCATTCACCGCAGCGCGACCTTCAAAGTGATTGTTGGTCACCACGTAGACAGTTTCCGCCGAGCGACCGAGCGTTTCAATCTTCTCTTTCCACTCCACCAACTCCGCTTCCCGGTAGAGATAGTTGTAACGGTCTTCGACGTTCTCGGCCGTAAACCAATCTTTGTAATTGCGTCCATGCAATCGCACGTAACCAATTCCCGAGGTCACATGCTCGGTCGGCCCTAGAGAGCGCCCAAGCAGCGGCTGATCGATATTGCAAAACGCCACGTTGTGCTGGGTAAACATAGCCAGCGTTTCGGGATTGTCCCAACTCTCATGCCGAACTTCCACCGCTCGTGGGTACTCAATAAACTCGCGCAAAAGCCATTCCAGGTACTCGCGATTCAGCGGCGTATTCTTGAACGAAAACGGAAATTGAATGAGAAGCGCCCCCAGCAATCCTTTCTCGGCGATCACGTTGAGGCCCTCTTTGGCGTAAGCTTCGTCTTCGTCGGTCGCGCGAAGATTAGCGGCCGACATAGGCTCGGAATCCGGTAACGGCGAATGCGTGAACGCGCGATTGAGCTTGGCCGTGAAGCGAAATTCCGGATTTACGCCAGCAACCTTGTGGCACCAAAGCTTCGCCAATTCGGGACGAATATGCCCGTAAAAAGAAGTATTGATCTCCACCAGATCGAAGCATTGCGCCAGAATCTCCAGCGGATGCTGCTTGCGGCGGGGCATGCCGTAGGAATACACCACGCCTTCCCAGTCCTTGTAAGACCAGCCAGCGACGCCGACACGAACTTTGGGGGAGGATTCCACTTGCAGGTTGGGACCTACGGCAATCTAACACAGCAGCTTGAGGATTGACGCGAGGCGTGCAGCAGAGCGGGTAAGCAGGCCGACAGAAAGGGTTAGCAAGACATCTTTTAGTAAAACATCATGGTCACGAAATAGGTGCCGCTGGGATGCTTTTCCGAACGTCTGTAGCAGGCACCCACCGAAAAGTTCCGCATCTGGCGGTTGCCAATCACCTTACTCGCACTTACTGGCAAAGCGGTTGGCTGGCTGTCGGAGTAGCTCACGACGTAGCGCGCATTCGGAGCCGGCAGATCGCCACCGCGGAAATCTCCAGCTTTGGCCCTATCGCAGGCCGCATCCGTCAGGCTGGCACCGTGAAGCCGCGTCAGCTGAGGCAGTTGCGTCTGATTGCGAAGAGCCGCGACTCTTTCGGCAACAATATCTTCCACTCGGCGCGCGTTGAACGACGGCACTCGTCGCGCAAAATCCTGGACTAAATACATCTGGCAACGATCCCACACGACGGCAATTCCTACCGCATTGAAATCTGCATTCAGCAGATTCTGACGATGCTCGTCGGACGCCATCAGCGTCTGGTGCGCATGAGTGGCAGAATAATCGAGAGCCACATTCTCGCCCGCTTGATCAAAGTGCAAGTCGCTTTCCGCCAGACGCGATGACAGCGCCGGCTCTCCGGGGAACTGATGAGAAAGCGAGCCGTGTTGCTTTAACTCCATGGCGTGAACTTGCGCGGCCAAATTCAAGTTGCCATCCATCGCAAGTGCCGGCTGGCCGGCTTGGGCGCGCGCATCGTTGACCAATCGCAGAATCTCCTCCGCCGCGCCAGTGTCAAACTGGCTGGTTGCGGAGGAGTCAGATGGCTGCAGAGACCGGATTGAGGAGGTCGGAAACGCTTCCACCCGGTCACAAGCAAGGGCGGGATTACCAGCTAGCACGAGCGCGAAAATAGCAGTCAGGACTCTCATGAATAGCTTCTTTAGTTCAGTACCCCAAGTTCAGTACCCAATTCGTGCCATCGCGAATAGGTTCGGTTAGTACATGCAGCATATGGCGGGTTAGCCCGAGCCGCATGTTACGACCGATACCTCACCACTGGTTACGTTTAATCGGATGAAAACAGTGGAGTTAGAAGAGATCGGGCAGTCTACAGCAGAAAAGAGGGAGGTTCAAGAAAACAATTGGCCCTTGGCCTGCTTAGGCCTCAGAAAAACCGGAGATTTGCCCCCATCCTCCCTAAGTGCGCCTGCTAAAATCAAGACCATTCCCTATGATTAATGCCCTTCTCCCGACAGTGATTGGCTGTGTGTTCGGATTCCTGATTGCCTTCCTGGCCTACCGCTCGCGATCGCGGGTGTTTGAAGACCTGGTGCAAGCTCGGGAACAGGAGCTGACGTCCGTTCGCCAGGAACTCAAATCAGTCAGCGATGAGAAGTCCGCAGCGAAGGCAAGGATCGCCTCTCTGGAAACAGCATTGGAGCTTGAACGCGCGGCGCAGGAGAAGAATCTTGCTGTGGTTGCACAGGCGAAGCAGGAATTTCGGGAGGCTTTTGGAGCGCTCGCGGCGGATGCATTGCGCAATAACAATTCTTCATTTCTAGAGCAAGCGAAATCGACGCTGGGAAAATTTCAGTCTGACGCCAAGGGTGATCTCGAGTTGCGGAAGCAGGCCGTCGAGCAGCTTGTCGCGCCCATCAGCGAATCGCTAGGTAAGGTAGACGCGCAGGTTCGACAACTCGAAGAAGCGCGCAATCAGGCCTACGGAGAGCTCAAGCAGCAGGTTGCATCACTCATTGACACGCAAGAGCGCTTGCGCGGCGAGACCGGGAATCTGGTGAAGGCGTTACGCGCACCAGCGGTTCGTGGACGCTGGGGAGAAATTCAGTTACGTCGCGTAGTCGAGATGGCGGGAATGCTCTCTTACTGCGACTTCATGGAGCAGCAGACGGTCACGGTTGACGACAGACGTTTGCGTCCAGACGTGGTCGTGAAGCTGCCGGGTGGGAAAGTCGTCGTCGTCGACGCCAAAACGCCGCTGCAGGCCTACCTGGACGCGCTGGAGGCCCCCACTGAAGAGATTCGGCGCACGAAACTGGAATTGCACGCACTGCAAGTCCGCAAGCACATGGAGCAGCTTAGCGCGAAAGGCTATTGGGAACAGTTTGAGAACACGCCGGAATTTGTCGTGATGTTCCTGCCCGGCGAGACGTTTTTTAGCGCAGCTTTGGAACAGGATCCGGGATTGATCGAGCAAGGTGTCAATCAAAACGTGATTGTGGCTTCTCCCACCACACTGATTGCTCTGTTGCGGGCCGTCGCCTATGGATGGCGGCAGGAGACCATCGCCCGCAACGCGCAGCAAATTAGCGCTCTAGGGAAAGACCTGCATGACCGTCTGCGAACGCTGGCTAGCCACTTTGAGGCTGTCGGTAAAGGTCTCGACCGCGCCGTTGAGGCCTACAACAAGGCTGTGGGGTCGCTGGAAGGCCGCGTGATGGTCAGCGCGAGAAAGTTCAGCGAGCTTGGGGCACCTGTGACAGAGGACATTGTCGAGCTCCAACCGATTGACACGACCGCGCGCACGCTGGAGCTGGATTGGGGAGAGTAAGTATCGGAAACTGGTGTTCACTGCTCAAATAGAGTGTCTATATCCGAGACACACGTTACTTTCTTTAGCTACTGATCTCCGTGACAGGACAGTTAGTCAGCTCTGATTGCATCCAGCGGGCGAAAAATTAGCATCAGTTCCCCTTGCTTAATCTTTTCTCCGATCTTGAAAAGGGGGCTGCCTCTTCTCTTGCGAATGTCGGCGATGTAAGAGGTGTGATAGACGGAAGTATCATTGAAACTAGGTCGATACGCAATACAGACCACTATCGAAGCCGCGAGAAATAAGTCTTTAGGGAATTTGGAGCTGGGGAACTCCTTCACCGCCGAATGGCTGTCTATTTGGCCTTTACTCAGACCCACATCAAAGGACTGCACATATTGGCCGGTGCCCGGGAAAACAGTCTGTCCAAACTGAGGATTCTTGAGGATGGCCTGCGTCGAATCTTGGCAAAGCTGTTCGCGATAGTCCCCTGCATTTGCAGTCTGCTGAGAACCGACAAGTACGCGGGGGGATATAGAGGTGGACAGCGCTGGAGAATTCCCGCTATTTTTCAGGCTGATAATAACGGGAATGTTGGCTCCGTTGACATTTTAGGAGAGCGGCCCATTGAGGGTTATGTCCGCGCTTAGCCATGGACGCTCAGTCAATTCCAGTTGGCTGGCGGACGTTTTGGCCGCGCTAGTAGCAGCATTGGCGGCCTTGACGGAGGCTTCTGTGGCCTTTCGCATCTCGTTCAATTGTCCGAAATAGATGAGCGCGATTACTGCACTTAGGATTACGCTAGTCGCGTTGATCCCAATGAGCCAGCGCTCTCCGCTCCGAATGTCCTTTTCCAGTTTTACTACTTCGCTCTCTTCATTTTCAGTTGGCAGAGTGGGAGCCCCTTACTTGGGAAATAAGAATGTCATTCTGAGCGCCAGCGAAAAATCCCCTGCAAAGCTTATGTGGCGATGCCATCGAGAGGCATTCTCACAGGGCTGCTCGGAACAACAACGTTTTATTTGCGGCGCTGTCTCTCAGCCGCTCGAATTTAGCCAGGTTGCAGGGGATTCTTCGCTGGCGCTCAGAATGACAAACGCGTTTTAGTTCTATTCGGCAAAGCCCGTCGCGCCTAAATTTCCGCCAGAAGATTATCCACCTTGTCTAGTTTCTCGGCAAGCGTCCGCACATGACGGACGAGACGCACGCGTTGCTGGACAAGTCTTTCAAGGCGCACCCAGGCTTTCTAGCGGGTACAACTTGGAGTCAAGGAGTTAGCGGAGGAACGCACAGGCGAGGTGCCTGTGGCTACGTCATTGCCCTACAGTCCAGCTTCGATGCGCGATCTCGGATCGAGCACATCGCGCAGGGCATCGCCGATGAAGTTAAAGGAAAGTACAGCGAGCATCACCGCCGCAGCAGGAAAGAACACCAAGTGCGGAGCATCGAACAAATGCGAACGCGCATCGTTCAGCATCGATCCCCAACTCGCAGTTGGAGGTGGCACGCCAAGTCCGAGAAAGCTCATCGTAGCCTCAGCCAGGATTGCTCCCGCCATCCCAATCGCAGTTTGAACAATTACCGGTTGCAGGATGTTGGGCAGAATATGGTGTACAAGAATTCGGAAGTCACTTCCTCCAAGCGCTCGAGCCGCCTCCACAAATTCTCTTTCTCGAACCGCAAGCACCTGTGCGCGAACGAGACGCGCATAGCCAATCCATCCACCCAGAGAAAGCGCCAGCACCAGATTGAACATTCCTGGACCACGAAACGCAACGAAAGCAATCGCCAAAAGAATTCCAGGGAACGACAGGAACGCATTCATCACTACGATATTGATGATGCGGTCGGCGATGCCTCCGTAGAACCCAGCAATCGAACCTACGATGAGCCCCAGCAGCAGCGACAGAGACACGACGCTGGAGCCGACCATGAGCGAGATGCGGGCGCCAAAGATAATACGGGAAAGAATGTCGCGGCCCAGTTCGTCAGTCCCAAACCAGTGCTCAGCGGAGGCAGACGCCAGGCGGCCCGCTAAGTCGATATGAGATGGACTTCGCGGCGCGATCCACGGCGCGAAGATCGCGAACACGACGAACACTGCGACCAACGTTGCACCCGCCGCAGCCAGGGGGTTGCGGCGGGCCAGACGAAATGTTGTGGTAGTGGAATTCGCCATTTAGAGACACTGCACCGAAGAAACGCTATCCGTTGGAAGCCAGAACACCCGCAAAGGCTTTTTTGTGCGACCAGAACTGAATTCCCCAAAGCAATGCGAGGAGGATCGCAATCGGCAAACCACTCGGGGCCATCAGGGCGTGGAAGAGGAATATATTCACAATGATCGGCCCGAGGAGCACCAGACCCAGAGCTACGTAACGGTTCAAGAGCAGCAAGGCACCGCCCAACGCTTCGATGCACTTGATGACATAGATGTACTTTGTGGAAATCATTACGCCAATAAAGACTCCAGCAACACCAGGCATGGCCTGCATGGGCACAAGCTTCAGCAAGATAGCCACACCAGGGACGAAGAACACCAGGCCCAGCAGAATCCGTGCAATCAACGCAACAATCTTCATAGGTCCCCCCGAGGTGAAGAAAGTATTCACTGCAAATTTAAGACCAGGATTATACCCCGCCTGCAAGAATCACTGCCGAATCCTCGGATTCAGCGCCGAACAAACCAGATCGGTCAGGAAATTCACGGCCACATAGGTCGTGCCAATCGCGAGCACGCAGCCCTGCACCAGGTAGTAGTCACGGCTGGAGATCGCCTGAATGGCGAGTCGGCCCACGCCGGGCCAGGAGAAGATCGTTTCGGTGACGATGGCACCAGCTAGAAGCGCTCCGAATTGGAGACCGAGAACTGTGATGACGGGAATCATGGCATTGCGCAGCGCATGGCGATAGACAACCGCCCGCTCGGAGAGGCCTTTGGCGCGGGCTGTGCGAATGTAATCTTGACTCAGCTCCTCTAACATGGAGGTGCGGACCATGCGCGTTAAGATTGCCGCCAATGCTCCTCCCATTGTGATGGCTGGCAGCACAATATGAGACGATGTTCCTGATCCGGAAACAGGAAGCCATCCCAGCCAGATGGAAAACACGATAATCAAGATAGGGCCGAGAGCGAAACCTGGGAACGACAATCCAAACAGGCTGACGACGCTGAGCAAGCGGTCATCCCACCGATTGCGTCGCTGGGCCGAGCGGACGCCCGCAGGAACAGCTAGCAGAATCGCAATCGCGAGAGCTGCCAGCGTTAGTTGCAGCGTAAAGGGATAGCGCAGGGCAATCAACGAACCGACACTCTGCCCGTAGCGAATGGAATGACCAAGATCGCCGTGCAGCACGCCTTTCCAGTAGTTCCAATATTGCTGACCTAACGGAACATCGAGCCCATAGGCATGTCGTGCGGCAGCGAGGTCGGCACCCGCAACGCCTTCTCCCAGCATTTGCTGAATGGGGTCGCCGGGGACGAGATGGATCAGCAAAAAGACAACAGAAACCACCAGCCAGATAACCGGGAGGGTGTAGAGGACGCGTTGGATGAGATAGCGAAACATATTTGAACGTCAAAAGCCACGAGCAGGAATGCTCGTCCTACACGAGCTAATCTCCAGCCTGCTGCATCTCAGCGGCATCCTGCTTTTCAATCTTTACCTTCTCAATGCGGTAGGCTTCCATTTGCTCGACGGTAAAGCGGCGGCCTTCGAAGTCGAAGTGATCGCCCCGGCGCGGGATGCGTTGCATCTGCGCCATTACAAAACCAGCCAGCGTTTCGAAACCTGCGTCGCGTGGCAGCCGGACTTCATACTCCGATTCCAGTTCACGTATTCCGGTAGCGCCCTCCAATATTAGCGATCCGCTGTCCTCGATAACAGGCTCTTCCGCCAAGGTATCGAACTCATCCTGAATGTGTCCGACGAGTTGGGCGACAATATCTTCTACCGTAATCACTCCCGCGGTAGAGCCGAATTCATCCACGACGACAGCCAGGTGACGCTTCCGTTCCTGGAACTCCATCAACAGCTCAGCCAGAATCTTGGTTTCTGGCACCACCAGCACATTACGCATCAGGCGGCTGACGGTCATCTGGCTTAATCGCGCGGCAGCGGAATGCCCCGGCGGCAGGCTCACCTTCAACCGCATCCATCGCATCAAATCGCGAGCGTAAAGGACGCCAACAATATGCTCCGTGCCCCGCTGCGGGTCGTAAACAGGAATCCGAGAATGATGCTCCTCGCTCACACGCTTTAGAGCGTCATCGAGCAATTGGTCGGCAGGCAACGAAAAAATATCAGGCCGAGGAACCATGACTTCTCGCGCGGTAAGAGTATCCAGCTCTAGAGTGCGGTGAATCATCTCTTCCTGGAATTCTGGGATCTGCCCAAAGCGGCGGCTGGCGGTGACAATCAGCTTCAGCTCATCCGAAGAATGAACCGCGCCTTTGCGGATTTCGCGCGAGCCGAACAAACGCAAGACTACATTCGCCGACCTTCGCATAAAGAAAAGGAAAGGGCTGGCGAGCGTCAAGAAAACTTCCATAGGCGCCGCAACGGCCAATGCAACGCGTTCCGCTTGCTGCAGGGCAACAGTTTTGGGCACCAACTCGCCCAGCAACACATGAAGATAGGTAATGAGAGCGAAGGCAACTCCAACAGCAATGGCATGAACGCTAACCACCGAGTGGGGCACCCTTGCGAGCGCAGCCTCGACCATATGCGCCAGGATGGGTTCCCCGACCCAGCCCAGCGTCAAGCTAGTCAGAGTGATGCCGAATTGCACGCCATTCACTACGCCGTCCAGATTCTGGTGCAGACGGAGAACGGTGCGCGCGCCGATGCGACGCGCCTCAATCAGCTGGAGAATGCGAGTCTCGCGAATGCTGACCAGCGAAAACTCGGCTGCCGCGAAAAACGCGTTCGCCGCCACGAGCAGTAAAATAAGGAACACCCGCAGCAGCGCAAAGGTGACCATGAGGGAGCAATTTTATCATTCCAAAGCCAGTTGCTACCTTTTTTGGATTTTCGCGGTCTAAAGCCTTGCAGACCACGAGTTTGCACAGCACGACCACGGCGCGAAACATTGCAACATCGAGCGGAACTAATTTAAGGACGTTCTCGTACCTACCAATAGCATCCGATTGAAGCAAGAGGAGAATTCCAGTGAGCAACGGCAACGGGAAAAAGAAGAGCCGCAAGTGGTTGATTATCGGCATTTTGGCCGCAGTTGTGGTCATCGGCGCTGCCTTGGCCCTCTACGCGTCGAGCGGCAACACTAAGATTGACCCTTCTAAACTCGCAAAAGTGGAGCGCCAAGATCTCGCCAAAAGCGTCGTCGCCACCGGCAAGGTGCAGCCCATCACCAAGGTTGAGTTGAAGTCCAAAGCCAGCGGCATTGTGAAAAAGTTGCGCGTGGATGCCGGCGATAAAGTAAAGGTTGGGCAGGTCCTCGCCGAACTTGATCGGGAAGAAATCCTTGCCCGCGTCTCCCAGGCACAAGCGCAGTTGCAGGCTTCAGAAGCCAACATGAAGGCAGCGGCGGCGGATTTGCAGCGCGCCAAAGTTGATGCCGAGGGCCCAGACGTCCCTCTGCTTAAGCGCGCCTACGACCGTGCGCAAAATATGGCGAAGGAAGGCGTAGTTTCCGTTTCGGCGCTCGATGAAGCGCAAAAGAATTACGAATTAGCGCTCAACAAACAAAATGTTTCCAAAGCCCTGCTGATTGTCGGCAATGCCAAAGTTGGGCAGGCCCAGGCGCAAGTGGAGCAGGATCGCGCGAATTTGAAACAGCTGACCGAACAACTCGCTTATACGACAATTGTTTCCCCGATTGACGGCATCGTTCTTTCCCGTGATGTGGAAGTCGGTGACGCCGTGAGTTCGATTCTCGTACTCGGTTCCTCGGCCACGCTCGTGATGACGCTGGGAGACATCAGCGAAGTCTACGTAAAGGGCAAAGTGGACGAGAGCGATATCGGCAAAGTTTATCTTGGCCAACCCGCCCGCATTAAAGTGGAGTCCTTCAAGGACAAGACTTTTACCGGCAAGGTTACAAAGATATCTCCAATGGGCGTCGAAAAAGATAACGTGACCACGTTTGAAGTGCGCGCATCCATCAACAACCCCGGCGGAGAACTCAAAGCCAACATGACCGCCAACGCCGAAGTGATTCTGGAAGAACACAAAGGTGTGCTGCAAATTCCAGAAGGAGCCATCATCTACGACAAAGATAAGAAGGCGTCGGTTGAGGTACCGGACCCGAAGGGTAAGGACGGCAAGCGCAAGGTCTCGGTGAAGATCGGCATTTCCAACGGCGCGAAGACTGAACTGCTGGAAAGCAGTTTGAAGGAAAACGATCAGGTGGTCTTGCAGTAGAAACTCGAAGTTGAGCAAGAAACGATTGAGGAGCGCTGGCCATGAATCTTACAGAAACCCTACGCCAGACCTTCTCTACCTTTCGCGCCCACAAAATGCGTAGCTTCCTCACCATGTTTGGGATTGTGTGGGGAATTGCGTCGGTCATCATCCTGGTCGGGCTCGGCAAAGGCTTCAGCGCGGATCAGCATGAGCGCATGAAGACTCTGGGCCAAGACCTCGTCATCGTTTGGGGCGGACGAACCAGCACACAAGTGGGTGGACGCGCCGCAGGGCGTGAGATTCAGCTCAGCATCGACGACGCCCGGCTTATCCGCTCCGAGTGTCACCTGGTTAAGAATGTCAGCCCGGAGCTTCGCCGCACCGTACCGGAGGTTAGCGCGTTCAATCAAGCGAGCCGGTCCGTTTCAGGCATTTGGCCTCCGTATCAGAACTTTCGGTCGTTAATTCTTTCCGAAGGACGCTTGATTTCGGAAGAAGATGAACGGCAGGCGCTTCGCGTGGTTGTACTTGGCTCGGCGGCGCGAGACCAACTCTTTAGTGGGCAGCCAGCAATCGGCGCTATGGTGTCCATCAAAGGCGTCCCTTACACCGTAATTGGAACGCTGGCCAAAAAGAATCAGAATTCAAACTACAACGGCCCCGACAACGATTTGCTATTCGCGCCGTACTCGTCAGTTGCGCGCGACTTTCCTCCCCCAGAGAAGCCCGGTGTGACCCGCGGCTGGCTGGAGAATATCGTATTCGAAGTCGGCTCACCCGAAGAACACGAGGACGCCGTCCTGCAGGTTCGCCGCGTTCTCGGTCGTGTACATCACTTCGATCCCATCGATAAGGACGCACTCTTTGTCTGGGACACCATGGATGGCGCGAAACAGCTTAAGCGAATTTTCGACGTGATCACACTCTTCTTCGCCTGCGTCGCCATTATGACGCTATGCCTCGGTGGTATTGGGGTTATGAACATCATGCTCGTTTCAGTAACCGAACGTACGCGCGAGATTGGCGTCCGCAAAGCCATGGGCGCGACGAAGGCGGACATCCTGAAACAGTTTTTTGCGGAGTCGGCGATCTTAACCATTGTGAGCGGCGGCATTGGGCTTGGATTCGGCGTAGGGCTTTGCTTGCTGATGGCGCTAGCGCCGCTGCCCGACTTCATACCCAAACCAGCGATATCGACGGTCGCCGTTGTCGCCTCCATCCTTACGTTGTCTCTTATCACCTTCACCGCGGGCATGTACCCGGCGCGGCGGGCGGCTGAAATGGAGCCGGTGGAATCACTTCGATACGAATAGGGAGAAAATAATGAACGCGATACGCAAACGAGTTCTTTGTGGCACCGCCGCGGCAGCGCTTTTCCTGACCGCAGCGCTTCCGTCCGCGATGGCAGCTGTCGAAGGGTCTTTTCAGCGCGACCTGCAAGTGAGCGGCCCTGTGAATCTGGATGTTGCGACTGGATCCGGCAACATCACGATCACTACGGGAGGTTCGGGCCAGGTGCATATCTCCGGCCATATCCGCGCCGGCCATGGGTCGGATTCGAACACCGAATCTCGCGTACGCCAATTGGAACAAAACCCGCCGATCATTCAAAATGGCAACACCATTCGCGTCGGACACATTGAGAACTCAGAACTCCGCCGAAATATTTCCATCAGTTACGAGCTCGTTGTCCCGGCAGAAACAGAAGTACGTTCCAACACCGGTTCTGGCAACGTGCGAGTAGAAGGAACTCGCGGCGAACTGAACGCTGAGTCTGGATCGGGATCGCTGGACCTCCGTCGCATCGGCGCCAACGTTCGTGCCCATACCGGGTCGGGCGATGTCGTCCTGGACGATATTCACGGTAGCGCCAAGGTGCATACGGGCAGCGGCTCCATTCGCGCTGAAAAGATCTCCTCCGGCTTCGATGGCGAAACCGGCAGCGGCGGTATTGAACTGCGAGCGACTGGCCCAGGCGCAGTTCGCGCCGAAGCCGGTTCCGGCAATGTAGAGCTGCACGGCGTTTCTGGCTCACTGAACGCACAAACCGGAAGCGGCAATATTGAAGCCGAGGGCTCTCCCGAAGGCCCCTGGGTCGTTCATACAGGTTCGGGATCGGTACGGCTGCGATTGCCGCAACAAGCTAGCTTCGAACTGGATGCGCATACCGGATCGGGGCACATCAACGCCAATCATCCGGTGACGGTACAGGGCACAATCGGGCGCCATGATCTTCGGGGCAAGGTAGGCGGAGGCGGTGTCCCCGTGGAAGTTCACACCGGGTCGGGCAACGTTGATATCGACTAAGACATCGTCTCTTATCTTGGCAACAAACAGCTCATGCTATTGAAAGAACTCATCTCGCAAGGCTGGCAATCGCTGATGCGCAACCGGCTGCGGTCTATCCTCACAATGCTCGGCATTGTTTGGGGACTGGCGTCGGTCGTGCTCTTGCTCGCCTACGGGCAAGGGCTCGGCGGCACGGTGGCCATGGCGTTTAATAGTGTTGGCCATGAGGTGATCGTTCTATTTCCAGGACAGACGAGCTTACAGGCGGGCGGGCAGCGCGCCGGCAAAAGTATTTCGTACGAGTACGAAGATGTGCAGGCAATTCGCGACGAAGTGCCGATTGTAAAGTCCGTTAGCGCAGAAATTGATCGGGATTTTGGCTACAAAGTCGGCACCCGCGTAGTCTCCATCTCAACTCGCGGAATCGAGATGCCGTACGGCCAGATGCGCCGCCTCGATATTGAAGAAGGGCGTTACTTCAACGAGGGCGACTTCGGAGATCGCCGCCGAGTTGTAATCATGGGCAGCGAAGCGGCAAAGCGCGTGTTTCAGGGTGCACCCGCCGCCGGGCAAAGCGTAAATATTGGAGGCTTGGAGTTTGAAGTCATTGGCGTGTTACGCAAAAAAATTCAGGATTCCATGTACAACGGCCCCGACAACGAACAGGCATTTATCCCGTTTCACCTGATGCGGGATTTGAAGAACTTGAAGGACCCGGATGAAATCGTTTTTCAGCCCACATCGGCAAATTTAAACAAGAAAGCCTTGGCTGCCGTCCGTGAGGTCTTGGCCCGCCGCCATCATTTTGATCCAAAAGACGAAAAGGCAACGCCGAACTGGGACACCGTCGAAGGCGCTGCAATGATTAACGCCTTCTCCATAGGCCTACAGGTTCTGCTCGGTCTCATTGGAATGGTCACGCTGGGAGTCGGTGGCGTTGGCGTGATGAATATCATGCTGGTTTCCGTCACCGAGCGGACACGGGAAATAGGGCTGCGCAAAGCGCTTGGCGCTCGACGCAGCCAAATTCTGGTTCAGTTCCTCCTGGAAGCGCTGGTCCTGACATTTGTCGGAGGCGTCATCGGCATGGCGGTCGCCGTGTTTCTCGCGTGGATCATTCCGCCCATGCCTCTCTACGGCGAGATGGCTAAGAGCGTCAATCATGAAGGCGACATCTTCCTGCGCGCCTCCAACAGCGTTATGTTGATCTCTTTTACGATTCTTGCCATGGTGGGGATCGTTTCCGGCTTTTTCCCTGCCCTCAAGGCTTCTCGCCTCGACCCCGTTGAGGCTCTGCGATACGAATAACGCCATAGAATCGCGATTGGCGCTCCAATCAAGGGTTACTTAAGTCACTTTCTCTCCCGCATATCGTCATTCATACTTGTAAAGGTGTCCGTCAGAAATAGGGTTTGAAGTGCGTCTTGGGAAAACCTCGAAGGCGCTGCTAGGCAGCGTTCTTGGGCTCGTCGTGGCGCTGGGCTTAGCCTCGGCGTTGCTGCCCCGTTCTTTCGCCTTGACGTTCCTCGCGGACTTCATCAGCCTACCGATCATGGGGATAGCAGGTTTGGCGTGCCTGCGGAACGCGCGGCACAACACCGGACGAACTCGAGCGGCATGGTCACTGCTCGCCGGCATGCAGTTGCTGCAATTGACCGGCCAGGTGCTCTGGTTCTATTTCGAAGTGATCCGGCGGCAGGAGGTTCCAAACCCGTTTGTCGGAGACATTCTCTTCTTCGTTGCCTTGGTTCCAGCCATGGCTGCGATCATTTTGCGCCCGCACCTGGAACCTAGCGAGCAGGACCGGCACCTCGGCATTCTTGACTTCACTCTACTGCTGCTTTGGTGGCTCTACCTCTACCTGTTCTTCGTGATTCCCTGGCAGTATGTTTCCTTTAATGAGCATAACTACGGGCCACCCTACAATTTCCTGACGCTCATCGCGGAAACCGTTCTTGCAGTCGGGTTTGCGCTGGCTTGGATACAGAGCCTGGGCCGTTGGCGACAGGTCTATGCCACGGCGTGCGTTGTAAGTGTGATCGGCGCTGTGAGCGCGTTCTTAGTGAACGCAGCCATCGACCGGCACGAATATTATTCTGGAAGCTGGTACGACGTGCCAACGGCCGTGGGATTAGCGGGATGGGCTGTCGTCGCCGTTGTGGGCTTTGACCTTGGCCCGTCGCAAGAACACCGCGATCCCGCTCAAGAAAAATATTGGATGTGGTCTTCCCGCCTCGCGGCCCCTGCGCGATTGACGCTCCCTCTTCTGGCCGGATGGGCATTTCTTGACACGCACGTACCCGACAATATCCGCGCCTACCGCGTGCTGTTGACGCTAGCCGCACTGGTAATCCTCGGAGTAGTTGCAACCACCAAGCAATTGCGCCTCGACAAGGAATTAGCCCACGCCAACCAGGAATTGCTGGAAGCGTCCCTGACGGACTCGTTGACCGGCGTGCATAATCGCAGGTTCCTTACCAATTCGATCGCCAGCGATGTCCAACAAGCTCTGCGGGCCTACTCTCCGAATGCTCCTGTCAGCGCCCGCAATCGCGACCTCCTCTTCTACTTTGTCGATGCCGACCACTTTAAAGAAGTGAACGACCGCTTCGGCCACGATGTTGGCGACCAAGTCCTGGTGGAAATTACGCGCCGCATCAGCACAGCCATCCGCCATTCCGACGCGCTCATCCGTTGGGGTGGAGAGGAATTCCTGGTGGTCTCGCGCTACACGAACCGCGACGAGGCTGCAGCTCTTGCTCAACGTGTTTTGGATGCCGTTGGGAGTGAACCCTTCCTGCTCCACGGCGCAGGAACCAGTATCCGCCGCACCTGCTCGGTGGGATGGGCTGCTTTTCCCTGGCATCCTTCCCAGCCCGGTGCCGTGAGCTACGAGCAAGTTCTTGGCTTCGCCGACCAGGCTCTTTACCAGGCCAAGCATTCTGGGCGAAATAGAGCCATCGGCATGCTGCGCATCGGGCAAGGCTCCCCCGACCCAGGCCCGAATGCGATGCAGGATCAACTTGCCGCTGAAACTCTGGTCACTCTTGGCCCGATTGTGCCGAAAGAAGACTGGCCGGGGCGATCGCCAGAGACACACATTTTGCTGGCCCCGGAAGCGACCTAGAACCCGAGAGGCGCACCAAACCCCGTTCCGCAATTTCCGTTACCGCAGTACCTTGACGGCAGGACCATCCCAGCTTGAACATTGAGCTTGAACATTGATTGAACCAGGCGTTCGCATCAGCTTGGCTCAAAACCTATCCACAAAGGATTCCCTTGGCGCGCCCGCACGTCGTAACCCTGACCACCGATTTCGGATTGGCCGACCATTTCGTTGGCGCCATAAAGGGCGTTCTGCTGGACGTACTTCCTGAAGTCAACATCGTGGACATTTCCCACGCCGTCCAGGCCTTCGACGTGCTTGATGGCGCGCTCATGATCTCGGAGGCGTACCAGTATTTCCCTGCTGGAACGGTTCATATGGTGGTCGTCGATCCAGGCGTTGGCAGCGACCGTCGACCGATCCTCGCCACGGTTGGGGAACACTATTTTGTAGCGCCCGACAATGGCGTCCTGTCTTTCGTGTGCGAAAACGCCGACCGCATTTCGGTGCGCGAAATTACCTCCAATCACTACTTCCGTCAGCCTGTAAGCTCAACTTTTCATGGACGCGATATTTTCGCGCCAGTTGCCGCGAATCTGGCAAAAGGAGTGGATCCAGCTAAGTTTGGCGAAGAAATCACCGACTATGCGACCTTTGCCGCGCCGAAGCCAAGAACCGCGCCCGATGGGTCGTTGCGGGGAATCGTCCTGAAAATCGACCGTTTCGGAAACTTGCTGACCAACATACGAGCCGAACACGCGCCACACATCTTGGGCGACAACGCACCCCCATTCCGCATCGGCATCGGTCAGCACGAAATCACCGATATCCTGAGCCATTATGCGCAGGGTGCGCCCGGGAAACTCTTTGGGATCATCGGCAGCACTGGCTGCCTGGAGATTTGCTCGAATCGCGGATCAGCCGCGAAACTGCTGAGTGTGGGCAAAGGCGCTGAAGTAGCCATTCGAATAGAAGGCGCGGCCGCCGCAGGCTCTCCAGCCCGTTAGCCCGTGCCCTGGGCAGCACCCCGCCGGAATCAAACAGGTTCCGTGCGACCCGGCCGGACCGTCCGAGTGTAGTGCTCCATTTCCCGCGTCCACGCCAGGAAACGCCACAGGTTCGCCCGCTCGCGCCAGAAGAACCCCCAGAACTCCAGGAACCCAATGTTCTGCATCTTGACCCCGCAATAGGTCTCAATCCGCCACAAGAGATAGGGACTGCGCCAGGGGGCTAAACGGTGGCCCTTTGTCGAGTTCAGTAAGAAACGCAGAATGGAGAGCATGGGACACTTCCAGTATAGCGCCGTGGCACCCCAACGACGCTGCACGGCTGGGTCGGCCCCGAAAATCGCGTGCTAGAATCTGATCTTCAACATGCCTGAAGAGCCTCGCAAGATCGCGGAAGACCACTATTTTGCAGCCCTGGACTCCATGGCGGACGGGTTGCAAGAGAAGGCTGTTACCGAATACCAGGAATCGGTCGCCGCCGACCCCAGCTTCACCGACGCGATGCACGGTTTGGCACGGGCTCTGCAAGACCTCGACCGTCTGGATGAAGCCATCGCGGTCGCGAAGAGGATTATAGAGCTCGATCCCGACGATGTTATGGCCTACACCAGCTTGTCTGTTCTCTATCAAAAGAAAGGCATGATTGCGGAGGCCGAGGCGCAGGGCGCAAAAGCGCGCGTGCTGGGATGGAAACAGCAGTTGAAAGGGAAAAGCCTCTAAAGGCCTATTTTTCAATAGTCTAGAGCTGTGGCTGGAATTGCTTTCAGACCGTCAAGTTTGTTCTTGTGTTACGACGGTTACACTCCGATAATTTATCTAGAGATCAGCGCACCCCAGATCAATCCAGCCGAGATCAGAACTATTGGCTGACGTGCCGTCCATCACAACTTAGGTCGTGCAGTAGAGTCTACAAGTCGTATTTCTTCGCCAAGTGGCGGTACGAGCGGTAGGAAATTTTCAGGAGGTCGGCGGCCTTGGTCTGCACGCCGCCCGCCTGCTCCAGGGCTGCGAGCAAAAGGGTCTTCTCGATTTTAGCCACATGGTTTTCCAAATCGAGCCCTTCGGGAGGAATGCTGCCCGCAGAGATGCTGGAACCTAGGGAACCCGCGCCAGCTGCTGCGGCTCGCGCTTTCGAGCGTTCCACCGGCAGCTCGGTATGCAGTTCGTCCGTGGTCTCCAGAGCTACCGCGCGCTCTACGGTATTTTCAAGCTGGCGGACGTTACCCGGCCATTGATAGCTGCAAAGTTCTTTCAAGCAGGGAGCATGGATCTGGCGAATCTGCTTTCCCGCTGGTGGGGCGTATTTTTTGAGGAAATGATTCACCAGCAAAGCAATGTCTTCGGGTCGCTCGCGCAGACCCGGAACGCGGATGGGAATCACGTTCAGGCGGTAGTAAAGATCTTCGCGGAACAGGCCTTCGTCCACCATCTGATCCAGATTACGATTGGTAGCGGCGATCACGCGGACGTCGATGGCGATTTCGCTGGTACCGCCAATGGGCCGCACGACGCGCTCTTGTAGCACGCGGAGGAGTTTGACCTGCATGGGCAAGCTAGTTTCGCCAATTTCGTCCAGGAAGATGGTGCCACCGTTGGCCATTTCAAACAGGCCGCGCTTGTTCTGATTCGCGCCGGTGAAGGCACCTTTGACGTAGCCAAACAGTTCGCTTTCCAGCAGGGTTTCGGGAAAGGCTCCGCAGTTGATGGAAACGAATGCTTCGCCGGAGCGCGGAGAGCATTGATGAACCGCGCGCGCGGCCAATTCTTTACCAGTTCCACTCTCGCCCTGAATCAAGATCGTGCTGCCGGTGGATGACACTGCGCGAATTGTCTGTTTCAGCGTCTCCATCGCTGCGCTTGTGCTGACAATGTTATCCAGCGAGTTGTGCGTCGCGGCATCCCGCTTGAGGGCAAAATTTTGGCGGCTCAGGCTTTGCTTCTGCATAGCGCGGCCAACCGACAAGCGGACATCGTCCACCAGCCCCGGCCCTTTGCGGATGTAGTCGGTAGCGCCGCCGGCCTTGACGGCTTCAATGGCAGCTTCGTAATCGTCCACTGCGGTAATCAAAATCACAGCGGAATCAGGAGAAACCTGGTGCGCATACTTTAAGACTTCGATCCCGCTGGCCTTGGGCATGCGAATGTCGGTCACGATCACGTCGTAGATGGCGGACTCGATTTTCGCCTTTGCGGCTTCGCCTGAGTTGACCGTCTCCACGCGATGGCCTTCGCGGCGCAGCGTGATGTCGAGAAGTTCGCAGATGGAGCGTTCGTCGTCGGCAACAAGAATGTTACCCATGAGAACCTCCTTCCGGCGCGCCCGCCGCGGCGGCTCGGGCTAAAGCGACAATGTTTTCCGACTTTTCGACTAGATCCAACCGTGCTTCGATGCGAGGCAGTTGCATGCGGAAGCAAGTACCGCCGTTTTCACCGGTGCCCGCACCAATTCTTCCGTCGTGAGCCTGGACGATTTGATAGACGATGGCGAGAGCGAGGCCAGTGCCGCCTTCGGTCTGATTCTGGAAGGGCTCGAAAATCCGCAAGGCCTGCTGCTTGGTCAGGGTGGCGCCCGTATCGCTAAAACTAATCTGCCAAGAGTCTCCTACTTCGTCGAACGTGACAGTGAGCGTTCCGCCGTCCGGCATTGCAGCCAGCGCATTTTCGCAGAGATTGCGGAAGGCCTGCTGCAGACGCTCTGCGTCTCCCATGGTCCAGGCGCTGCGTACGCGGAGAAAGCGGCGCAGTGTAAGAGGATGATTCGCACGTGCCATGCGGATCTCCACTTCATCCAAGACTTCCTCTAAGCGAGGCAGGAAGTCGACGGGAGCAAATTCAAATTGGCGGCCCCGGGAATAGCCGAGAAAATCGGTCACGATTGCGTTGAGGCGATCCGATTCCCGCATTACGATTTCGGTCAACAAGCGCTGTTCGTCGTTGAGTGCGGCCAGACTGTGCAGAAATTTTACCGAGCCGCCAATGGAAGCCAGGGGATTACGGATTTCATGCGCGATGGCTGCGGCCAGGCGACCAATGGCAGCCTGCTGTTCGCGTACCCGAATTTCGCGTTCCAGCCCACGAACCTCAGTGAGGTCATCCAATGCGTAAATATAGCCAGTGATACCGCGTCCGGGCGCGGTCAGGGCCGAAGCGCGTACGTCCAGGACCAGTTCCCTACCGTTGGCGGCACAAGCGCGCACTTCGCCATGGGCCAAACCGCCAAGGGCGTACGGCAAAGGCTCCAAAAATAGCGCTTGCACCGGCTGCTGCACCAGATCCACTGCTTCGCGTCCCAGTAAACGACAGGCAGCGGTATTCACTACCTGCACTCTACCCTCCAGCCCGGTGGTGATAAGGCCGCCGCTGATCGACTGAATAATGTTTTCGTGCAACGCCTGCAAATTCTCGAGTTCCCCGCTGGCTTCTCGCAGACGGGCATCCGATTGTCGCAAGCGGTGTGCCAAGGAAGCCGCCAGATAGGCAATCGTAAGATCGGCGAATAGGTTGATCAGAATAATGGCCAACAGCGCGCGCGGACTTGGGTGGCTGGAAGAATACGAAGGCAAAATCTCGAAATAGCAGAGCTCTAACACTGTGCCGTAAGCGATGAAGCCCAGCGCGGCCGCCAGGTAAGCCCACGCCCTCGGCAAAACGATGCAAGCTACAACGATAACTAGCGGATAGAGGAAGTTGTATGCGCTGTCGACGCCGCCCGTGACATAGATAAGCAGTGTCGCCATGCCCAAATCCGTGAAGACCTGCAGCTTCGCTTGCACATGCTCGTCTTTCCACACCGAAGCCAGTAGAAGAAAGAAAAGGGAAAGCGTATACCACAGCAGGATGGCGGCAATGAACGGGCGTAGCGGCAGGGTCGTGGGTGTGAGCCTCACGATTGCGAGTTGAATTCCCAGCAGGAACGTGAGTACGATAATACGGATGTTGACCAGCCATGCCAGCCAGCGCCGCTGTTCCAGAATTTGTTCCATGCCTTGCTGTCCGTTTCGCGGGGTTCGCGCCCGCTAGTTCGTGTCTGCCGTAAGGTGCGGAGGCGAGCCATGGGGCCCGCCTCCGGAAAACAAATGCTTGCAAACCCTCGAGAGTGTTAGCCCGCCAGTTTGCCGATCATCGCGAACAGCGGCATGTACAGCGAAATTACGATTCCGCCGACGAACACGCCGAGGAACGCGATAATCGCGGGTTCCAACATCGCCAACATGTTCTTGGTGGCCGCGTCTACTTCGTCTTCGTAGAAGTCTGCAATTTTCTGCAACATGGAATCCATGGCACCCGTGGCTTCGCCGACGCCGATCATCTGTGTCACCATGTTCGGGAACACACCACTCTCCCGCAAAGGATCGACGATGGTGCGGCCTTCTTCGATGGCTTTGCGCACCTTGAGCAGCGCTTCTTCCAACACCGCATTACCCGACGTGCGCGCAGTAATGGTCAAGCCTTCAAGGATCGGCACGCCCGACGTAATCAGAGTGCCCAGAGTCCGCGTGAAGCGAGCTACCGCAATCTTCCTCAGCAATATGCCGACGATAGGAAGCTTGAGGAGCATACTGTCAAAGAAGTATCGGCCCTTCGGAGTCTTGCGCATCTGCTTGACTCCAAATACCAACCCGACGCCGCCGACGATGAAGAACCACCAGAATTGACCTACGAAATTACTCAGCCCAATTGTGATACGGGTTGGTAACGGCAGAGCGACGCCCAGACCGACGAACAAGTTGGCAAAGATGGGCACGACAAACTTGAGCAGCGCTCCCACCACGAGCACGGCAATGCCGACGACGGCTACCGGGTAAATCAAAGCGGAGGTCACGGCTGATTTTAGCTTGACGGCCTTTTCGACGTAGGCCGCAATACGTTGCAGAATGATGTCCAAGATACCGCCAGTTTCGCCGGCCTCGATCATGTTGGTGCTCAAATCGTCAAAAATCTTGGGGTGTAGACGCATGGCGTTGGCCAGCGTGGAACCGCCTTCGACCGTGGTCCGGACGCTGGCAAGAGTTTTCTGAAAAGTCTGGTTCTCCTGATTGGAGCCCAAGATTTCCAGACACTGCACTAGGGGAAGACCGGCGTCGATCATGACGGAAAATTGCCGGAAAAAGACGGCAATTTCTTTGCTGCTAACCGACCCGGAACCGAAGGTGGGGAGTGAAAACTCCTTGCCCTTTTCCCGAATATTGCCAGGGACAATGCGCTCCTTGCGCAAAGTCTGGGCAAGACTCTCCTTGCTCTGCGCCTCGCGGCTTCCCTTGACGTTCTCACCCGATGCATTCTTTCCCGAATAGGTAAAAACTGGCATGATGCTCTTCTCCTTGTTGCCTAAATCTGTTGCTCAAATCTTGCTATTCGATCTAGCTTAGCGTTTTGCAGCCGCAGCAGCCGTGCCTTGTGTTTTCAAGCCCGCGCCGCGATTGATCATTTCCTGCAGCTCGTCCGGCATGCTCGACCGGATCAGCGCCGTCTCAATCGTGATCTGTTTTTGGAAATACGCCGTTGCCAATGCCTGGTTAAAGGTTTGCATGCCGTACTTATCCTGACCAGATTGCATGGAGGAGTAGATCTGGTGAATCTTGTCTTCGCGAATCAGGTTGCGCACAGCAGGGTTCGGCACCAGAATTTCCAAAATCATGGCGCGACCCTTGCCGTCAGCTTTCGGGAGCAGGGCTTGACACATGATTCCTTCCAGCACGAGCGAAAGCTGAGCGCGGATTTGAGGCTGTTGGTGCGCGGGAAAGGCATCGATAATACGATTGATCGTTGACGCTGCGGAATTCGTATGCAGCGTTCCGAAGGTCAAGTGACCGGTTTCAGCGATTCGCAACGCGGCTTCAATCGTCTCCAAGTCGCGCATTTCGCCGATCAGCACAACGTCCGGATCTTCACGCAGAGCGGCTCGTAGCGCGTCGGTAAAGCTTTTGGTGTCTGCGTGCAGCTCGCGCTGGTTGACCAGACAGTTCTTGTTCATGTGAACAAATTCGATCGGGTCTTCGATGGTCAGAATGTGGTCGTGACGCTCGGTGTTGATTTTGTCGATCATGGCAGCGAGCGTCGTAGACTTGCCCGAGCCGGTAGGTCCGGTCACTAGTACGAGACCACGCGGCTTGTCGCACATTTTGCTGACAATCGGTGGCAGGTTCAGCTGCTGGAACGACTTAATCTCAAAAGGAATCAGACGGAAGACCGCAGCGGTTGCCCCGCGTTGGTTGAAGACGTTGGCACGGAACCGAGCCAAACCCTTCAGGCCGAACGAAAAATCGAGTTCTAGAGACTCTTCAAAGCGATGCTTCTGAGCGTCCGTCATCACACTGTAAGCCAGTTGCTTGGTTTCGGCCGGAGACATTTGCGGCAAATCCAGCGGAACCAGGTGCCCGCTAACGCGAATTTGTGGTGGTGAGTTGGTCGTAATGTGAAGATCGCTGCCCGCCATCTCCAACATCCTGCGCAGCAGATCGCTGAGAGTGAGTGCCATATTTATCTCTACCCTTCCCCTTGATTAATTCCGTTTTCGTGCCTGTGTCTAGTGAATCGTTTCGCGTGCAACTTCCTCAAGTGTGGTCATGCCGAGCGCAACTTTGATAATGCCGCTGCGCCGCAGCGTGATCATGCCTTGCTGAATTGCCTTCTTTTTTAATTCCAGCGCGGAGGCGCCAACCAACACCAGTTCTCGAATCTCATCATCCACTTCCATGACTTCATACAGACCGACGCGGCCCTTGTAGCCTGTGTTGTTGCAGACTCCGCAACCACGACCCTTCATGATTTTTGCAGTCTTCGCTTCCTCGGGCGTAAATCCTTCATCAACTAGCGTTTGTTGCGGGACTTCCATGGGCTCTGTGCATTCCTTGCACACGCGCCGGATCAGACGCTGCGCGCAGATAAGGTGAACTGAAGTCGCGACGAGAAATGGTTCGATACCCATGTTCATGAGACGCGTGATTGTTTCCGGAGCCCCGTTGGTATGCAGTGTGGACAACACCAAGTGGCCCGTGAGAGCGGCTTTGATGGCAATTTCTGCCGTTTCAAAGTCTCGGATTTCGCCAACCAGAATCGTGTTGGGATCTTGGCGCAGGAAGGCGCGCAAGGCGGCCGCGAAGTTAAGGCCGATCTGCTCCTTCATTTGCACCTGGTTGACGCCCCCCAACTGGAACTCAACCGGATCCTCCGCCGTCATGATGTTGGTGTCCGGCGTGTTCAATCGTGAAATTGCGGAATACAGCGTGTTGGTTTTGCCGGAACCGGTCGGTCCCGTAACCAGCACCATGCCGTAGGGCTTCAGAATGGCTTTTTCAAACTTTACCAGCGACTCTGGCTCGAAGCCCAGTTTCGTCATATCGAGGCGCAGATTCTCCTTATCCAGGAGTCGCATCACAATCTTTTCGCCCCACAATGTGGGCAGAGTACTGACGCGGAAGTCGAGCTGTTTCTTCTTCCCGCTTAACTGCATCTTAAGCATGATGCGACCGTCTTGCGGGAGACGCTTTTCGCTGATGTCCAGCTTCGACATGATCTTGAGACGGGACGTAATCGCGTCCTTCAGCTTCAGTGGCGGCGACATGATCGCTTGCAGAACCCCGTCAATACGGAAGCGCACACGAAATTCCTTTTCGTAGGGTTCCATGTGAATATCGCTGGCTCCGCGCTTTACGGCGTCGGTCAGGATCAGGTTCACCAGTTTGACGACGGGCGCCTCGTCCGCTGCACGTTCCAAATCTGCGAGTGCCGCTTCTTCTTCTTCCGCCTGCAGTTCGACGTCGGCAGCTTCGCTGTCGTTCATCGTCTGCATCACCGACTCAAGTTCTTCTTCGTGCTTTGCGCCGTATGCTTTGTCGATGCCCTGCAGAATCGAGCTTTCAGACGCCACTACCGGCTCAATATTGAACCCTGTCATGAACTTGATATCGTCCATGGCAAAGACGTTGGTGGGATCCACCATCGCAATCGTCAGCGAGGCGCCGACCCGACTCAACGGCAAGATCTGGTAACGCTTCGCGGTCTCGTACGGAATGAGTTTGACGACAGAAGAATCGATTTCGAAGTAGGAAAGGTTGATCGCCGGAACGCCATACTGGCGCGACAGGAAGTTAGTG
>JAYVEP010000137.1:0-4550 GCA_043749225.1 Acidobacteriaceae bacterium | reverse complement strand
AATTTTTCCAGCAAGAAGTAGTTATGAGAAGCGATCCTATTGACAGCGGCGTCGTGCTGTCCGGCGGCTTTGGGCTCCCGCTTGGGATTCTTCTCTTTACCGGGTTGCGTGGAGTGGGATGCCTGACGGGCCATGTGCGTACGAAAGGGTCTGTACTTGTGAGTTAAATGCTAACACGTCAGTCACTTCGGGGCGGTTACCCCCGAATGCTATAATCACGCCGCTGAGTCATTTTTTCGCTCGCAAATCGTCTTCGTGCCGGAGAACCGCTTTCCGCACCAGGCGATCTTTGCCGAGGTTGCTGGACCCAGGATTTTTTTCTACCCAGGATTCGACCGAAGGAATTAACAATGAGACGTTTGTTTCGCCTGGCGGCATCACTACTTGTTCTTGGGGTGCTCGCTTTACCCGTTCTAGCTGGCGACAGCGCCGCTTCTTCGTTTAAGAAGGGCCGGGACGCCGAGGCACGCCAGAATTACGAGGATGCCTTCAAGTTTTATAAGCAGGCCTACGAGGCCAAGCCTACGGAACTGCGTTATCGTTCGGCCTTTGAGCGAACGCGCTTCCTGGCGGGAGCTTCGCATGTGCGTCGCGGCCAGATTCTGCGCGATGCCGGCAAGTTCGCGGAAGCCATGGCTGAATTCCAGACTGCTGTGGAGATTGATCCGTCCAGCTTTATCGGGGCGCAAGAGATCCGTCGCACGCAAAAAATGATGGATGCGGCTGCGCAAGGAACTCCGCCCCAGGCAGCGAAGGAAGTAGGTCCACTGCGCAAGAAATTGAATGAAGCTTCGGGGCCGCTGGAGCTCGCTCCCATTGCCAATACGCCGATCACCATCAAGTCCACCGAAGATACGAAAGTGATTTACGAGACGATCGGCAAACTGGCGGGCGTGAATGTTTTGTTCGACCCGGACTACACATCGCGCCGCATTAAGATTGAGTTGAACTCGGTTACGCTGGAAGATGCGCTCAGCATCGTCGCGCTGGAGTCGAAGACTTTTTGGCGCGCGGTCACCCCGAATACGATTTTTGTAGCCTCCGACAATCCTGCAAAACGGAAAGAAGTCGAAACCAACGTCATTAAAACTTTCTATCTTTCCAATGTATCGACTCCGACCGAGTTGCAGGACCTCGTCAACGCGCTGCGCCAGATTCTGGAAATCCCTCGTATTCAGCAGTTGCCGTCACAGAATGCGATCGTAGTGCGAGGTACGCCGGATCAAGTTGCGCTGGCGGAAAAACTTATTTCCGACATTGATAAGTCCAAGCCTGAAGTGGTCGTGGAGATTGCGATCATGCAGGTGAGTCGACGCAAGTTGCGCGATCTAGGCGTCAGCCCGCCCACATCGGCAAGCGTGCAGTTGAAGCCCAACATTACTACCACCACAACGTCCGGCACTACTACTGGTTCCAGTACAGGAACCAGTAGTGACGGAGGTATTAATTTGAACCGCCTCGCCAATCTGAATGCCACGGATTTCCAGGTCACGATTCCGGAAGCTTCGGTGAAGGCGATGTTTAGCGATAGCGATACGAAGTTAATCCAGAATCCGCAACTTCGCGCGCTGGATGGTCAAAAAGCCTCGCTCAAGATCGGCGACCGCGTCCCCGTGGCGACTGGCTCGTTCCAGCCCGGCATCGGCGGCGTCGGCATTAACCCTCTGGTTAACACGCAGTTCCAATATCTGGATGTAGGCGTCAACATCGACATCACCCCGCACGTACACGCGGGCAGAGAAGTAACCCTGAAGATGATGATCGATGTTTCGGCTGTGACCGACAAGAGCAATATTGGCGGCATTTCCCAACCCATCATCGGTCAGCGCAAGATCGAGAATGAGATTCGCTTGAAGGAAGGCGAAGTCAACATTCTGGGTGGGATCTTCGAAAATCAAGATGTGAAAGCCGTAAGCGGGTTGCCTGGTCTTTCCAGCATTCCGTTGCTAAAGTATCTATTTTCCTCGACCAGCGTTGAACATCGTGAAAACGAAATTGTCTTCGTGCTGATTCCGCACATCGTTCGCGGACAGGAACTCTCCGACCTGAACGAACGCACGATCGAGGTCGGAACTGGTAATGCAATCGGGTTACGGCGCGCGAATAGGCCCGCAGCTCCGGTACTAACTATGCCGGCTCCGGTCGCACCAACCGCGATGCAGCCGCCAACGATGCAGGGCGCGCCTGCGCCCATGACGACAGCACCTGCGAGCACGCCGCCAGGAGTTGCGTCGCCAGAGATCCCAACACCAGTGCCAGCGGCACCGAACGCAGCTATTCCAACTAGCGCAATACAGGGCGCGGTCAACCCGCCGACGGCGGCAGCGTTTATGATGGACCCGCCCACGGTAGATCTAGCCGCAGGTTCAACCTTTGCCATGAACGTCCTCATTACAGGCGCGCAGAATGTTTATTCCGTGCCAGTCCAGCTTTCCTACGATCCGAAGACGCTGCAAGTCATCAATGTTTCAAACGGCGGATTCCTGTCGCAGGACGGCCAAGCGGTCGCCATCGTGCATCGTGATGACGCCTCGACCGGAACAATTCAAGTAAGCGCGACGCGGCCTCCGGGATCAGCGGGTGTTGCGGGGCAAGGCATCGTGTTTACGCTAACGTTCGTTGCGAAGGCTAGCGGCCGCTCCATGGTCACGATTACGCAAGGCGGAGCGCGTGATCCCAGTATGCAGTCGATTGCGGTTTCGCCAGCTCAGGCTGCTATTACGGTGCAATAGAGGTTGTTCAGGATTTCTTGTCATGCTGAGCGCAGCGAAGCATCCCTTTTACCGCAAGGATGCTGATGCGAAAGGGATTCTTCGCTGCGCTCAGAATGACAAAGTGCTGGCGCAATGTGGAGTGCGGGCGTGAAGACTCGAAACAACCTGGCGTTGCGCGCAATCCCAATCCGGGTAGCTTCGGCCAAGTCGCGGGGCTTTACGCTGATCGAGCTGATCGCTGCTACCACAATCCTTTTGATTCTCAGCAGTTTGATGGTTCCGCTGGTACAAGTGAACCTTAAGCGGCAGCGGGAAAGGGAAATGCGGCACGCGTTGTGGGAAATGCGGGATGCCATCGACCGCTACAAAGATGCTGCTGACGGCGGTAAGTTCCAGATCAAGGTTGGGAGCGAAGGCTATCCTCCAGACATGGAAACGTTGGTCAAGGGAGTTGACGTTGGAGGCAAGAAACTGCGCTTCCTTCGCAGGGTTCCCATCGATCCGATGACGGGAAAAGACGAATGGGGAATGCGTTCCATGCAGGACGATCCCAAGTCGGATTCCTGGGGCGGACAAAATGTGTTCGATGTGTTTACGAAATCGGAACAGAAAGCTCTCGACGGCACTGAGTACAAAGAATGGTAAGACGCGACCCAAGACGACGTAGGGCCAGCCAAGCCAGCGGCTTCACCTTGATTGAAATGGTGATCGTAATGGCCATTGTCATGATTTTGCTTAGTATTGCCGTGCCGACTTACACTTCGTCCGTGCAGCGCGCCCGCGACTCCGTGATGAAGCAAAATCTTTTCACCATGCGCCAGCTGATTTATGAGTTTACGCTCGATAAGCAGCGTGCCCCTCAATCGCTCGACGAGCTCAAAGAAGCGGGTTACATGAAGGAAATTCCCGTCGATCCCTGTACTCACCAGCGCGACTGGGTGACGGAGCAGGAAGATGTTCTGCTCTCCGCCGACCAGACGCAGCCTGGCATCACCTGGGTGAAGAGTAACTGTGCCCTGCGCTCCAGCGACGGCACGCCCTATAGTGATTTTTAGCCGGTCTTGGCCTTCGGGCATTGCTTCCCCACCTTTACTAGCGCTACCCTAACGCATGCCTGTTTTTGTTGAAACTCCCCACGCCGGGTACTCTCCCATTCGCGCCGCGCGCGGCAATAGTCTTTCCTGCAAAGGTTGGCAGCAGGAAGCAGCTTTGCGCATGTTGATGAACAATCTGGACGAAGAGGTCGCCGAGCGCCCGCAGGACCTTGTAGTCTACGGCGGTACGGGACGCGCGGCCCGCAATTGGGAGTGCTATCACGCCATGGTTCGCTCGCTCCAAGCGCTAGAGAACGACGAGACTCTTCTGGTGCAGTCCGGCAAGCCAGTGGGGATGTTCAGGACGCATGAATATGCGCCGAGGGTGCTGATCGCGAATTCAAACCTCGTCGGCCATTGGTCCAATTGGGAAAAGTTTAACGAGATGGAACGCGCTGGCCTGATGATGTACGGCCAGATGACGGCGGGCTCGTGGATTTATATCGGCTCGCAAGGAATTGTTGAAGGCACGTTTGAAACATTTTCCGCGGCTGGAGAAAAACATTTCGGCGGAGACCTTTCCGGCAAGCTGATCGTGAGCGGCGGCATGGGAGGTATGGGTGGCGCGCAGCCTCTGGCCGCGACCATGACTGGCGCTGCGTTTCTCGGTATCGACGTTGATCCCGAGCGTATCAAGAAGCGACTCAAGACGGGCTATTGCGACTTCATGGTCACCACGCTCGATGAGGCGCTACGGATCTTGAAAAACGCCGTGCGCAAGAAAGAAAACATTTCCGTCGGC
>JAYVEP010000136.1:0-4566 GCA_043749225.1 Acidobacteriaceae bacterium | reverse complement strand
CTACCCACCGGCGGCATCGGTGCCATTGCCATCGTTGATGCAGGCGATTATCCGACCGCCGCCGCCGATCTCGCGGCATTCTCCAAGCAGTTTGGCATTGCCCCGGCAAATTTGACGGTCACTTGGCCCGGTAAGACCAAGCCGCCTGTGTATTCGAATTGGCTCGTCGAAGAAGCCCTCGACATCGAATGCGCTCATGCCATGGCTCCCAAAGCCAAAATTTATCTGGTGGAATCCGTGCAGGTCAATACCGACCCCACATGGGCCGCCGTGCAACTCGCCGCACAGTTGGTCGCAAAAGCTGGAGGCGGGGTCGTCAGCATGAGTTGGGGCGATCCGGAAGTAAGTCAGGAACTCGGCTGGGATAAATATTTCAAACAGCCAGGCGTCGTCTACTTCGCCGCCGCCGGAGATTCCGGTCTAGGCGTCAGCATCTACCCCGGATCCTCTCCCAATGTTGTGTCCGTTGGCGGAACGTATTTCAACCGTGACTCCAGTGGCAAATTCGTGAACGAGATTTATTACACCGGCGCCGGAGGCGGCAACCTGAGCCCCTACGAGCCCAGGCCAGCTTATCAGAGCGGAGTTTCTCACATCGTGGGAGCGCATCGCGGATATCCCGATGTTGCGGCCGATTATTGTTGCGCAGCGGTTTACATCCAAGGCGGCTGGATTTCCGTAGGCGGAACAAGCTGGGGCTCACCAACCTTCGCAGGAATCGTAAACGCGGCAGGCGGCAAGCAACCATCGTCCACAGCCGAACTTACGCTGATGTACAACGAGTTAGCGAACCCAATCCAATACAAAGCCGATTTCAACGACATCTAACAGGGCGACCCGCTCTGTAGTATCGGCTTCGACCGCTGCACGGGAATAGGCTCTCCGAGGACTTACGTAGGAAAGTAACTAAGTTAGCAAGAACGGGTGCCCCGTCCTTGTCGCGCCCTTTGCGACAGGGCGGGGCTTTTGTTGACCGGATCGGATCTGCCTGGGTGCCCTGTCCCCATATTCTGTCTTACGAAGAATATCCTCGCCTTCATTACGCTCCTTACCATTTTAAGAAACCGCACAGAACAACGTGCGCTCTTATGTGTCGCTCAAAAAAATGGCTGAGTAGTTAGCTTTTCGCCACTTGACAGAAATCCTTTACGGAGTATCCCCTTTCCACGTCTTCCGTGAGTGCGTCTGAGGAAAGGGGGCCGGACTAATACGGGTCTATACTCGTCTACGAGCAACAACGGTAGTCCAGATGGTGCGGAGGCTAGGATGAAAATGTTGACGCCGACCTCGAGGATCGCGGCAGCTTTATCCGCAAGCATGTTTCTTAGCGGCACGCTGTGCGCATTCCAGATACAACAACACCGCGGATACGCTCCGGCCGCAGAACAAGCGGTCACCAAACTTGAGCAGGAATGGTTCTCCGCCCAACTGGCCCTGAACTGGCCCAAGCTCAAGAGCATGATTGCCGAGGACTTTGTGCTCACCGAGTCAGACGGCAAGCTGGGCAATCGGGAGACGATGCTGGAAGGGTACAAAACGGAAGCGTCGGTGACCTTAGATATTAAGATGACGCTTCTCGTGAGCCACGCCGTAGCTGCCAACGCGGTGATAGCCACCGGGCTCGACGACATTACCCTGAAGGCCAAAGGCGGGCGCATCAGCCATCGCCACGAGCGTTTTACCGATACCTGGATCTTGCGCGATGGCCGCTGGCAATGCGTGGCCGAACAATTGACCCTGGGCCAACCATAGCTGTGCAAGAACCGCGATAAGTCTTTTGAGAATGGATGGGTGGCCCATTCTAAATTTCGCGCTCTTTGCGAAATTTAGAGTGGGAATGTTAGAAGCTGGCCCACAACCAGCAACCGACTGCAAGGAAGGGCCGAGATCGAGTCGGACGACATCAAAACGCCAACGAGCGGCGGGAGCACTTTGTCTAGCTATCGAACTGCCCCACTCAAGCCAAAACCGGGCTTGAATGGGCCACCCGCCCTCCTAATGCGGCGCTTAAAAAAAATGACTGAGTAGTTCCTTTTCGTCACTTGACAGAAATATTTTTCTGCGAAATATCCTTTGACCACGTCTTCCGAACAGATCCTGTCAGTGCGTCTTGCACGTGTTCCGGGTGTTCCGGGTGTCCCGGGTTCGCGACGTTCTGTGTCGCTAACCCGGGAGCGGTGTGAAGGCACAGATGTTTCGTATAGTTTGCTTCCGCTTTACCTAAGGTTATCGTCCAAAAAACGGAGGTGAACCTGGGGCACCGCGTGACAGGGACTAAGGCGTCGGGGCGGGCGTTGCCGGAGACGGAGGCCCGAGTTCCATGAACGCTGCATCAGCCACCTCCCTCTGCTCGTCAAGGCCAAAGTGCCTCGTAACGAGAATCGTCGTCAAGAAAACCGAGACCGAGCAAGTCGCCAGCAGAGCTAGAATCCGGTCGTCGGAGAACCCAGACCCAAGCGCGTCCCCGTCCCAGCGATTCTGTAGCTGCGCCGTTCCGGAGTGCGGAGGCTATGGAGCATGTCCCGCGAATCCTTTAGGAAGCCCTCGAAAAGGGAACCCAAGCCAAGGACCTTGTCGATCCTTGCTCCGTCCTTGTAGTAGTTCACTTTGAACCGATCGCTCCTGATCTTCTTCACGTCGTCCTCTGATCCAACGAGGACTATGTGCTCCCGCGTGACCGCCTCCACGAGGGGGCGCATAAGCGCGAAGGCCGGGGAGTGGAACTTGTTCGCCAGGAGGCACACTATCCCCTTGCTATAGTCGAACACCAGCGACCAATAGGAAAGGAGGAGGTCGTCGTTCTTTGAAGAGTAGACGACCTTGCCATCCTTCGCCGCGTTGTAGACGAGATCCTCCAACCGCTGCCCGAAGCGGCCAGCCCGGTCGATCTCGTGTTCGATGCCTGCTGACATGTCTTACTAACAATACGGGACAGAAAGGCCGCATCCCATTTTTTCTGCGGGCTGTCCGAACAACCCGAAGGCGAACTGAACCTTCCCGCTAAGTCAACCAAAAACCAATCTTCCCAACTTCCCATTCCTTGGAACAACCCGCAACATCCTCGACGGGACCTCGAAAAACCTAACCTGCTGTTTTTAAGCCGGTTGCGACAAAATGTTCCACGTGGAACATTTTGCCGTCTCTCCAAACTCGATAAAATCTCTAACTCTCCGCCAGTAATCCGGCAATCAGTGCCGCCCTGCGCGGTAGCGCCTCGACCAGCACATGCTCATGCGATGCGTGCGCGCCATCCCCAACGCCGCCCAGGCCATCCAGCGTAGGGATGCCGAGCGCGGCGGTGAAGTTTCCATCCGAGCCGCCGCCGACTGCCGTCTCTTCGAGCTTCCATCCAATTTCGAGCGCGAGCTGCTGCGCCTTGGCAAAGAGCGCTGCGGCGCCTGCGCTGCGTTCCATCGGAGGCCGATTCAGGCCTCCCGTGATTTCCAGCTTGCATTTGCGGTTAACGGGCTTCAGCGCGCGCATCTTGCGATCAATCTTGGCGGCGCCGCTCAGCCGTTCCACGCGAACATCAACATCGGCGCTGGCTTCAGCGGCAATTACGTTGGTGCGCGTGCCTCCGCGAATGACGCCGACGTTTACAGTAAGTCCTCGCTTCGCTTCCCCAAACGCTGCAATGCGCGTGATCTGGTGCGCCAGCTCGACGATGGCGCTCTGGCCTTTGAAGGGATTAAGCCCGGCGTGAGAAGCATGGCCTGTGACGCGAACGGTATATTCTCCAACCCCTTTCCGAGCCGTCTTCAGCGCGCCCCTAGGCCCAGCGGATGGTTCTAAAACAAAAACGGCGGCGCTTTGCTTCGCCAGCCGTTCCGTGATCGCCCGTGAAGAATCGCTGCCAACTTCTTCATCGGTAACCAGCAACACGCGCACCGGCCTAGGCAGCCCGCCGTGCAATGATTGCAGCGCCTCAATGGCATGTAGCATGAACGCGATGCCAGACTTCATATCGAACACGCCCGGACCATACAGACGACCGTTCTCCAGCTTGCAAGGCATCTTGGCCAACGCTCCAAGCTCGTAGACGGTATCGAAATGGCCCAGCAGCAAGATTGGTTTCGCTTTGGGCACTCCTGCCTTCGCCGGAAGATCAGCTTGCAGATGATCGCCAAACACCTTCTGCCTGTGGAAGACAACCTTGCCGCCAAGCTTCTCCAACCGCGCGCCCAGCCACTGGCCCAGCCTGTCGACGGCAGCCTTGTTGTCGCTGGGAGATTCCATCTCCACCATCTGACGGATGGTCTCGACGAGCGCATCGCGGTGAGCCTCAAAGTGCTTCAGGTAGTCGGCCATTGGGCCTTGGATAAGTTTTTTCGTTGTCTTCATCCAGTAAGTCCAGACGTAAGTGGCTGAAAAATCTGCCTCCGACGCGGGGCATCCAGTATAATCTCGCTCTTGAAGAGTTAAGAATGACTGAGACAACACAAACCGCTGTTGAAGCTCCCGCGCCTACCGCAGCCGACGTCACCGTGATGGACATCAACGACTTAATGAAGATTCTGCCGCACCGCTATCCCTTCCTGCTCATCGACCGGGTGGTCGAGCTGAAGC
>JAYVEP010000135.1:0-11704 GCA_043749225.1 Acidobacteriaceae bacterium | reverse complement strand
CTGCGCGGTACAGTTTGGATTTAGTAAGGAAATATCCACTGGCGCGTTTGAGAATTTTTTTACGACGGGCGCGGCGTTTAGTTCCGCGTTTTACACGAGGCATTGCTGTTCTCCTTTTAGATGGCTGTCTCTATGAGACGGCCTGATTGTGGCGGCTGGAGGTAAGGATTCCGGTCCGGGTGGATCGAAAAAGCCTCTTCACACGCCCGCGCCGCAGATGTTGCCAGCGGCGCTTATCTCAGGGGCTAAAACCCAATTTCTCTCCGCCCCTGATGGCACGACTGAAGTCGCGCCCTTCCCGAAAAAACTCGGCGAGCAAGAATGCTCGCCCTACACGAGATGCTAGTAAGGGATCATCCGTTTGATTTTGGGTGTATCGGCGTCACTGACTAAGCTGGTGCCGCGCAAATGCCGCTTCCGCTTCGTTTTTTTCGAAGTCAGAATGTGGCGCAGGAACGAGCTGGAACGTTTTACTTTTCCAGTTCCCGTTTTCTTGAAGCGCTTGGAAGCGCCTTTGTGTGTTTTGAGCTTTGGCATACGTCCTCTGAAAAATTAACTTTTAACAACATCCGGGAATATCTGCCTCAGGGGCTAAAGCCCAGGTTCTTCTGATCCTGATGGCACGACTGAAGTCGTGCCCTTCCCGCAGACCCTTCGGATGCGCTTGCAAACAACAAATTCGGATGCACTTTGCAAACAACAAATTCGAATGCACTTTGCGAACAACAACAAATTTCCGCTTCGCCTTCCCGGGAAGGCGAAGGCCAACACGGTGATGCTGAACGGGATTAACTGCCTGGATTCGCTGCAGCGTCTGGCGGCGAGGCCGGAGGCTGTTGCGATTGAGGCGGCTTGGGCTGCTTCGGCTTCTTTTCGCCAGCCGGGGCAGCTACTTTCTTGGGTGCCATGATCAAGTGCAGCGTGTTGCCTTCTTGTCGTGGCCGGAATTCTACAATTCCGTGATCGCCAACATCTTTGATCAAACGTTCTAAAATTTTTGCGCCCAGCATCTGCCGCGTCATTTCGCGGCCTCGGAAGAAGATGGTGGCCTTCACCTTGTCGCCTTCTTCCAGGAATCGCAGAACATGATTCTTTTTCGTGTCGTAGTCGTGGTCGTCCACGTTGATGCGGAACTTTACTTCCTTGACTACGATCACTTTCTGGTTCTTTTTAGCTTCGCGCTCGCGCTTTTCCTGCTGGTAAATATACTTGCCGAAATCCATGATGCGGCATACAGGAGGTACCGCAGACGGGGAAACTTCCACCAAATCGAGGTTCTTTTCCTTCGCCTTTTTGATGGCGTCGTAGGGCGTCATAATGCCCAATTGGTTGCCCTCGTCGTCAATCACGCGGACTTCACGCACGCGGATGCGGTCATTCGTGCGGATAAAACGCTTATCGATACTAGCCTCCGTAGAGCCTTGAGATACTTGTAAAGTATAGCATGTGTGCGGTTTAAAGACGGCTTGGGTGTGGCTGCGGGGCCCTCGTATCCGGCTAAGAGCGCACAGGCGAGGCGCCTGTGGCTACGTGGTTTCGATACGTCCCGTTAAGATGCCTTCGGACTCGCCGTCTATGCGGAATTGGAGCCACTGATTTGCTGCGTGCAGTCCGTTGATGCGCAGCTTGAGGTAGTTGTCAGTGATGGCGGTCGAAGTATCGCGGGCGGAGTTTCGCAGCGTGATGGCGGATAGGGTTTGGCCGATGAACGATCGGGTGAAGGCGAGCTTTTTTGGCGAGATGATTTCGCGCAAGATGGCGATTCGTTCGTTCGAGACGGAAGCAGGAACCTGATTCGGCGCGATTGCTGCCGGGGTTCCGGGGCGCGCGGAAAAGGGAAATAGGTGCAGGTAGGTGAAGGGTAGTGCTTCGATCATGCGCCGCGTTTCGTCGAACTCGGCGTCAGTTTCGCCGGGGAATCCGACCATGAAGTCGGCTCCGATGGCGGCGGCAGGCATGGCTGCGCGGAGTGCCTCGATCTTTTCGCGGTAGTGCCAAGGGCGATATTTACGGTGCATGCGGCGCAAGACCGTGTCACTGCCGGACTGCATGGGGACGTGGGCGTGCTTGGCGATCCGCGGCGAAGAGCGCATCAGGCCGATCAGCTTGCTGCTCCAATCCATAGGTTCGACGGAGCTGATGCGAAGTTTGGGAAGTGTTGTTTGTTGCAAAATTGCTGCCATCAAAGTTTCAAATTTAAGAACCGGGTTGAGGTCGCGACCCATCGTCCGAGGTTGATTCCGGAGAGGACGATTTCCTGATAGCCATCCGCTACCAAGGTGTTGATGTCGGCGATGACATCTGTGAGCTGGCGGGAGCGGCTTTGCCCACGTACCGAGGGGATGACGCAAAACGAGCAGCGGTTGTCGCAGCCATCCTGGACTTTGAGGATGGGGCGGGTGCGGTCGTCGCCGCCAAATACTGGAGCGGTGAGGAGTTCGGTGTGAGCGAAGATATCTCCGACGTGGATGGAGGCGGGCTGAGGAAGGAGTGTTTCCAGCGGCACGAGCTGTGCCTGTGATGGAAATACAGAAGAGGGAGGCGGAGCGGAAAGGAGGAACTCGGCAAGGGTGTGCTTGTGCGAATTGCCAGCAACCCAAGTCACGCCGGGGAGGGCGGCGACTTCCTTTGGCGCACGCTGAGCATAGCAACCCGTCACTAGGACTCTGGCTCCGGGATTCAGGCGGCGGATGCGGCGCAGGGCCGCGCGGGCTTGTTGATCGGCGGAGGCGGTGACCGTGCAGGTATTCAGGACAATGTAGTCGGCGGTTGCTGGCGAACCGGGATAGAATCCCCGGGTCGCCAGCTGGCCGTGAATGGTGGCACCATCGGCCTGACTTGCCCGACAGCCAAAATTTTCAATGTAGAAGCTAGGCATCCCAACTTAATCGTAGCAAAGAGGGGGAGGGCTCTGGGTTGCCATAGCCTCGTCCAGCGATCAGACCGCGGCCGCCACCCTGGTTTGTTGGAAGCATTCGCGGCACAATACCGGCCTGCCCTGGCTCGGACGGAATGGCACCGTTGTTTCCTTGTTGCATTGAGAACAGATGGTGCGGGTTTCGACCTTGTTGTAGGCCGGAACTGCGCCCGGTCCGGCTGGACCGAAAGTAGCGGTGCGTTTTGCTTTGCAGAACTTGCAGCGTTTAGGTTCGTTTTTGAACTGCTTGTCGTAAAAGAAAAGCTGCTCACCGGCTGTGAAAACAAAATCGGTTCCACAATCCATACAACTCAGCGACTTATCCTGAAATTCCATCGAGTGTAAGCTCCATTTGACGGGAGCAAGCTCTCCCACACCCAAGACGAGGAAATCCCTTGGTAGTTCGTGGGTGGATGCACGCCCCCGTTCATCCGCTCGTTTGTTCCGAAATCACTTTGGTCTTCGGCCCGCCACACTCAGGACTTGCTCGGTATGGATGATTCCAGAATGAAATAGGTAGCTTATGAGGTAGGGAAATCGTGGCCGGAGCGGCCACTGTGCAAAAGGAAGGAGTCGAAAGCCGGTTTCCAGCAACTTGGGCCGCCACCGCTGTGGTGGCGGCCCTCCTGCTTAGTCTTGCTCTTTGCGAGCCTTTTTTCTGCTACGTTTGCGAGCCAACGCTTCTTTTACGCGTTTTTTCTCGCCTGGCTTGAGGTAGTAGGAGTGTCGTTTCACTTCCTTGATGATGTCTTCCTGCTGCACTTTGCGCTTGAAACGCCGCAAGGCATTCTCGAGAGACTCACCCTCCTGCAATCTAACTTCCGCCAAATTCGATACACCCCCAAACTCGTCCCACTAGGACCTTACAAACTTATTACAAACCTTTTGTTGCAAGTCAAGAAAAATACACGATCCTTCTTCTATTTGCACTCAAAATACACAGCCGTGCCGGAATCTCGGCACCGTTTTTAGAACTTAAGTCGAATCGCAACTTCCATTTGCCGAGGAGCGTAGGTACTGGTCGAGGCTGCAAATGCCGTTCCGCGCCTGTATTGGCCCGGATAAAAGGTGGTTCCAGAGCGTTGTGCGAACGGAACGAACTGAGCCGCCTGGGTTTGGAAGCCGTCCTCGTTGATGATCAGCCGCTTGTTGGCATGGTTCAGCAAGTTAAAGGATTCCACCAGGAGTTCCAGGTGAACTCTGTTGCTAATGTGAAAATTACGGCTAAAGCGAGCATCGGTTGTGCTGTAGGACGGTCCAACCAGTGAGTTGCGCCCTCGTCCCGGCAATCTGTCGTTCAAGCTGTTTCCATCCTGATTCGGATCCCCAGTCACCTTGGCCTCGTAAGGCCTCCCGCTCCCGACGGTTACAACGCTGGCGAGTTTCCAGTGATTGAACAAGCTGGCGAGCACATGTTGACTGGTGGGCATAGGGTTCGGTTCTGTAATTACGGAAAAAACCAACCGATGACGCTGGTCGGTGACACTCGACGCCTTTTCGGCGCTTGTACCAAATGAATTTTGTACGGTGACCGGGCGACCCGCTACGAGCGCATCCTGTCCATCGTCGATCGCGTGGGCCCAGGTGTATCCCATGCGGAAGTACAAACCGTCCCGCAAGCGTCGCTGCAAGGAGACCGTCAAACCATTGTACTGGCTGGAAGCGTGAGTCTCAAATACATTGATGGCGCCGAGTTGCGGAATTGGGCGGATGAGCGGATTAAGGCAGGGCGGAACAGGGCAACTGAGGGATTGAGTGAGCTGCCAGGTGGAGAAGGTTTGCACAGGATAGTAGCCCAGAAGATTGATCCCGGACTCGTCAAATACGGGATATTGGACGTTGACGGGCGGCGGCAGATTGACGTCGCGCGCGCGGATCATGTGCAGGCCATGTCTATGCAGGAATGAGACTTCAGCCACAATCCTGTATCCGAGTTCCTTTTCGACGCTGAGGCTGGATTGCTGTACCTGAGGCGTTTTGTAGTTCGGCGCGAAGGCGGACACGTCGGTGGTCGACTGACTCAGGAGACCGGTGGGAGGCAGGCAGGTGGTGGCGGTTGGGGAGCAGGTGACCAGGGCATTCGGGTAGGCAGGAAAGAATTGACGGTCGAGCGTGTGCGTGTTGTCGAGGATGAGGTGCAGGCTGTTGGAGCCATTTTCTGTGGCTAGGGCCGATTCGTACATTTGCGGGATGCGGCTGTAGAAAACGCCGAAACCGCCGCGAACGACGATGGGATGATCTCCGCGCAGGGACCAGGCAAATCCGAAGCGCGGAGCGAAATTGTTGGTGGCGTGGGGAGCGCGTCCGGATTGCGGCCAGAGCGGGTTGGAAGTGAGTCCGGTCTGGGCGAAGGTTTGCAGATCGTAGCGGACGCCGAGGGTGACGTTGAAGTTGTCGCGCAGCCGGATCGTATCTTGTGCGAAGGCGGAGTATTCACGAGTGTTGGGCTGTGTGTGGGGGGAACCGAAGTTTTGGATGTAATACCGGGGCACGTTGTGGGCGTAAGCGCGGAAGGGCGTCAGTTCCAGGCCGCCTTCCTCGGGTATGAAGGTGAACGGATTTACTTTGATCTTGTCGAAAATGTATTCGCCGCCGGAAAGCGCTGGAAAAAAGCTGTCGATGCGGGTAATCAGAGTGTCGCCTCCGAGCTTCAGAGAGTGGCGAGTTTTTTCCAGGTGCAGGGTTTCGGCAAGATGGAGGCGGTCTTCGCTGGTGCGGCGGGGCAGGACGGAGGAGCGGCCAAACCCCTCGAGCACAGTTGAAATTCTCGCCAGCGGAGCATTGGAATTGGACACGGAGCGCTGCAGATCACGGGAGACCTGCGCGCGCAGATTGTTGGTGAGTTGGTTGGTCAGGCCGCTGTTGAGCGAGAGGGCGACCGTCTCGGTGGTGACGCGCTCCTGGCCGTTGTCGCTGATGGCGGAATTTGTGATTGGATTTCCTAAGTTCAGGAAGCTGTTGTTGATGCCCCAATAAAGCGAGGTGCTGATGCGGGCGGAGAGCTGGTTGCGGGAGTTGAGGGTGAAATCGGTTTTGGCAAACGTGGTATTCCCGATTTGGGAAGAGGGGAAGTCGCCACCCAGCTTCGAGAGTTGGGCCGCCTGAGCAAAAACGAGGTCGTGGTCACTATCTTCGTAGTCGCCTTGGAAGAGGGGTTCCCGGCCCTTCTGGGGGGCATAGGCGGGGCTTCCGTTGTCGAACCGGACTGCGGTGGGCACACGGAACAGGTGCTGGTCGTAGCCAGCGAAGAGGAAGATGCGATCATGCTTCAGGGGGCCACCAAAGGTGACTCCGCCCTGGTGCTGGCGATCGATTGGCTGGGAGTTGAGACCGGGAGTCCTGGCGTTGAAGGAACTGTCGCGTAAGTTGTAGAAAGCACTGCCGTGGAACTGGTTTCCGCCGGATTTCGTGACGATATTGATGACGGCGCCTCCGGCTCGCCCGAGTTCAGAGCTGTAGCCGCTGGAGGCGACCCGAAACTCCTGCACGACCTCATTGCTGAACTGGTAGGGCGCACGGTAGCCGCCGCGGGCTTGGGAGGAGAAGCCGTTGTTGTTGTCTGCGCCGTCGACGAGGAAGCTGGTTTGGAAGCCGCGAATGCCTCCGGAGGAGAGATCGCCGTTGGAACCGGAGGTGAGGCCGCGAGGGTCTTGCGTGACGCCGGGGGTGAGGAGTGCAAGGTCGGTGAAGCGGCGACCATTGATGGGTAGTTCGGCGATGGCGCGGGCGTCGACGAGGTTGGAGACGCCGTTGGCCTGGGTCTCGACGGGGCGGGATTCTCCGACGACGGTGACAGACTCCTTGTTTTCAGCGACTCGGAGCTGGAACAGAACCTCGGTGGCAGTGCCAAGTTCCACGCGAATGGAGTTCTGAAGTTCGGTTTGCATCCCCGGTGAGGTGACGCGCACGGTGTAGGCGCCAGGTGGCAACAATTGGGCAGCGAAGTTGCCTTTGGCGTCGGCGAGGGTGCGACGGACGGTGCCGTTGTCGTCATTGCTGGCGGAGACTTGCGCGCCTGCAATGCGAGCGCCGGAGATATCCTCGACTCTGCCGCGGATGGCGCCGGTGGAGCCGTCCTGAGCACGAGCTGGCGGGGTAACTAGCAAAAGGGCGAGAAACGGTACAAGAACGAGCCTGCAAATCCGCCACCACCTGCTCTGCCACATCCCAGCCTCCGAGAGCTGCCGTCGGCTTTGGGCGGCAGTTGATCCAATTACGAAAAATGGCCTGCGCTGTTTGTAGCAGCGGGGAGGGCCCTTTCTACAGTCCTCTTTGGTAGAGGCAACTTAGGGCGGGGGCTAGGAACTCCCAGGATGAGGCGTTCAGATCGCGGCACTAGTTCTATTTCGGGACAGATTCATCCAGTATTTAGATTGGCGCAGCCTTCGTATAATCCCAACATGGAGGCCGGTGAGCTTGATTGGTCAAGATCGATCCTCAATCTGATTGTGCCGACGGGGACCCAGATCGTCCTGCGCACAGACATTTTCGTCACGCTTCTCAAACGAGCTATCCACGGGGATCGGTGGCGGAAATCATTCGCCCGCCTGAGGATGGCGGCCATTCCTACCGGGCCAGGGTAGTGGACGGGGTTGAGTTAGCGTGCGTCGTCATAAATTCTCGATCTTGAAACAAAGTGAAAGCGGGGCCACTGGGTGACCCGGCCCACGTTGTAATCCCGGCGGCTGTTGAAGGGCGGATCGAGTTAAATCATGTCCGTGGCGCCGTGCCGCAATGGCGGTGGCCAAACCTGCGGGGCCACCGCCTGCGATGAAAACGTCTACGGAACTTGGGAGCGTTTCTACCATTCAAGTAACACAAGTTCGGAACAGAAGCCCGGGCCCATGGCTGCGAGCAGGCCCAGCGTGCCGGCCTTCGGACGACGGTTCTTCATGACTTCTTCGAGTACGACCAGGACCGAGGCGGACGACATGTTTCCGGTCTTCGCCAAGCATTGCCAGGAGACATCGAGTTCGCCGTTTTTCAGGCCGAGAGCTTCAGCCGTGGCCTCGAGAATTTTTGGGCCGCCAGTATGCAAAACCCAGCTTTGGAGATCGGATCGTTGTAGGCCTTGTTCGGCCAGGAAGCTGTCGAGATTTTTCCCCAGGTTGTCGCGCACTAAATTGGGGACTTCTTTCGAGAGAACGATGCGGAAGCCTTTTTCGGAGACGCTCCAGCCCATCATTTCTTCGGTTTGCGGGTAGAAGACGGATTGGGTGGCGCGAATCTTGATGCCGGGTAGTTTGCTTTCAGCTCCGGCAACCAGAACAGCGCAGGAACCATCGCCGAAGAGGCCGGAGGAAATGAGGTTGGCCATGGTGAGGTCTTCGCGTTGTAGCGTGAGCGAACAAAGTTCCACGGAGAGAACAACGGCGACTTGATTGGGGAAAGCGCGAACGTAGTCTGCTGCCCGGGAAATACCGGCGGCGCCGGCGACGCAGCCTAATCCAAAGATGGGGATGCGCTTGATGTGCGGGGAGAAACCCATGCGGTTGACGAGCAGCGCGTCAATGGATGGGCTGCAAATTCCTGTGATGGAGACGAAGAAAATCGCGCCGATGTCCGTGGGTTTGAGCCCGGCTTGGGCGAGCGCGCCGTTGATTGCCTTTTCACCGAGGTCGACAGCTGTGCGCATCCAGTGGTTGTTGAATTCACCCCACGATTTAACGCCGGGGTAGGCATCGATCGGCAGGGAGAGGTAGCGCCCATCGACGCCGACATTGCGGTGGAGGCGCTGGAACACAGCTGGGTTCGCGACTTCATCTCCCCAGTACTGCTGGAGGGCGGCCAGTAACACGTCCTGCGGATAGTAATGATCTGGAAAGGCGCTCGCGGCGCTGACAATTTGCATGAATCTGTTTTCGCTTTCATTCGGGAGTTGCGACAGGGCTGGCGGCAGAAAACCTGGTTCTTACCGATGCCAGCTGTGCACACTCATTGTTACAGATTCGCTTATAAATTGATGGCTCTCTTGGCCAAACCTAGGGCTTCTGACCAGCACCCCGCCGAATTGTGGGCTAAATCCACGACATTGTGAATGGCGGCAACGAATTCGTGCATCTGCTCTTGGGTGACGACGAGTGGCGGCGCAACTTTCAACACCATGAAATTGTTACCGCGGATTTGCGTCAGGATTCCGTGATCGCGGAAGAGACGCATGACAACGATTTGACCAACCATCGCTGGGTGAATATGCAGGAAAGCTTCGAAGGCGATCTTCAGCTTCAAGCTCTTCGGAGATTGAAATTCGATACCGGAAAGCAGGCCCTCGCCGAGCACGCCCTTGATCATTTCGTAGGCGCTTAGTTCGTCATGCAACATCTGACGAAGCTGTTGGCCAGCGCCGGTGGCACGGGCCCCGAGATGTTCTTTTGAAGGAACATCGAGCGTGGCCACGCCAGCGCGTATGGCAAGACTGTTCTCGCTGAACGTCGAAGTGTGAATAATGGAGCGCTTCAGCGAACGGTAAACGGAACGGTAGGCGTCGTCCGACATCAGGACTGCGCCAACGGGGATGAGTCCGCCGCTCAGCGCTTTTGCCAGAATGACGATGTCGGGTTTGACGCGTTAGGTGTGTGCTGCAAGAAACGGTCCGGTGCGGTGAAGTCCAGTTTGAACCTCATCCAGCACAAACAAAGTGCCGTAGCCGCGGCATAGAGCTTCTGCCTGACGCCAGAAGTCGGGATCGGGGACGCGGATCCCGGCTTCCGACTGGATGGGCTCGCAGATGAACGCGGCAAACTTCTTGCTGGCAAGTTGCTGCTCCAGCGCCTTGAGATCATTGAAAGGAATCGGAGTTGTGCCAGCCAGCAGAGGTCCAAAGCCCTGCCGCCAGAAGGCATCGGACATCAGCGAGAGCGCACCACAGGTTCAGCCGTGGAAAGCGTTCTGGGCATAGAGCAGACCGTCACGACCCGTGTGGGCGAGAAAACTCAATGGCAGCCTCCACGCCTTCGCTGCGTGAACTGCAGAAGAAAACTTTGGAGAGACTGCCGCCCGCCAACCGGCAAAGACGTTCGGCCAATTCGCCAGCGAACTCGGGAGCGTGAGACTGGACATAGCTGGACCGCAGCGTGCCAGCTCTTCGCGCACGGCGGCGATCACTGCTGGATGATTATGGCCAATGTTGTTAACGCAGTATCCGGAGAGAAAATCAAGAATCCTGCGGCCATTGGATGTAAGAAGCTCACTGCCGATGCAGCGCTGATAATGAACATTCAACTCCAGCAGATCAAGTAGATGCACCCACTGCGGATTCACATGGGCTGAATAGGATGGTGCGCTAGTCTCAACGGCGGTAGGGGACACATAGATTTTCGTCCTGAGGACTCAAGCTTCAACGACTTCGGGTATTGAAGCTCAAAATATACGGATGGAAATAAGGCGTTGCGGGGATCAGAAGCAGCCATGCCGGGTTTTGTTGCCAGCCTTCGTTCGAATTCACGATCGCTCCGGAGGGCCTCTCGCTCAAAATCTCTAAACCTTGTAACCTTAGAAGTTTGAGCTAAGAGCTGGAAGCCAGTAGTCAGGAGCTAGATCATGCAAGCCCTCCACATTAACGGAAACGACCTCACGCTTGAAGCGGTGCGCGAAGTTGCAGTTGAGCGACGCCCTGTTCTGCTCGATCCCGATGCCCGCGAGGCGGTTGAGCGCGCGCGCGCTGTGGTGGATGCGCTGGTGGCTAAAGATCAAATTGCTTATGCGATTACGACCGGCGTGGGTAAGTTGAGCGATGTGCATATTAAGGGTGACCAGATTCGCGAGCTGCAGATCAATCTTGTGCGTTCGCATTGCGTGGGCGTGGGCGAACCGCTCTCTGTAGCGGAAAGCCGCGCCATGATGTTGTTTCGCGCGAATTCGCTGTCCAAGGGATTTTCTGGCATTCGTCCGGTCACGCTGGATACGCTTTGCGAGATGCTGAATCGCGGCGTAGTCCCGATTGTGCCTTCGCAAGGCAGCGTTGGGGCGAGCGGAGATTTGGCGCCGTTGGCACACCTGGCGCTTGCGCTGATAGGCGAAGGGGAATGTTGGGGAGAGAAAGGTGTCGGGAGAGTCTCCTCAGCTGAGGCGATGAAGAAGGCTGGCATCCAGCCGGTTGTTCTGGAAGCGAAAGAAGCGATTTCGCTGATCAATGGTACACAAGCCATGCTGGCGGTGGGTGCGCTGTCGCTGCTGGCGGCGGAGACGCTGGTGGATTCTGGGGATGTGATTGCGTCGTTGTCGCTGGACGCACTGAAGGGGACGGATGCGGCGTTCGATGATCGGATTCATAAGGCGCGTCCGCATGCGGGACAAGTTCATACGGCGGCTAATCTGAGGAAGCTGCTGGAAGGCAGCCTGATTCGTGAATCGCATCGCGATTGCGGCAAGGTGCAGGATGCTTATTCGCTGCGCTGCATTCCGCAGGTGCATGGCGCGGTACGTGATGCGCTGGCGTATTGTCGTTCTGTATTCGAAATAGAAGCGAATTCGGCGGTGGATAATCCGCTGGTGTTTGTGAAGAATGCAAAGCGAGTGGGTGGAGCGTGGGACGGTCAGGGGGATGTAGTCTCCGGCGGCAATTTCCACGGTGAGCCGGTGGCGTTTGCGCTGGATTTCCTGGCTATTGCTCTATGTGCGTTGGCTGGAATCTCGGAGCGGCGTTTGGAGCGTATGGTAAATCCCGCACTGAGTGAAGGTCTGCCGCCGTTTCTGGCTCCTGGAGCAGGATTGCCTTCCGGAGTCATGATGGCGCAGGGTACGGCTGCGGCGCTGGTCAGTGAAAACAAAATCTACGCGCATCCGGCA
>JAYVEP010000134.1:0-4592 GCA_043749225.1 Acidobacteriaceae bacterium | reverse complement strand
CGCGCGCCCTGAAGGCGATCCTGGAGGCGTTGTTTTGCGCCACTTCCGGCGTAAACACCTCAAACTCAAAGACTTCCACCGAAACCGGACTCAGAACCACTTCTTGCTGCTTTCGAGCCAGCTTGTAAGCCGGCACCCCCTTGATCTTCTTAGCGGAGAATGGCGGGGGCATCTGGTCGATCTTGCCTAGAAAGTTCGCCGCGGCTTCCCTTACTTCAGCAATTGAAGCAGAGCTAACTCTTTGCTCACCAATGGTTTCACCCTCAGCATCGTAAGTATCGGTTGCAAAACCAAGCCGAATCACTCCTTCGTACGACTTTTCAGCGCCAAGATAGAACTGCGCCAAGCGAGTAAAGTTACCCACGACCAACGGCAGGACGCCAGTAGCAGCGGGATCAAGCGTCCCCAGGTGTCCAATGGAACGCTCCCCCAGGATTCGGCGGGCGCGGTTGATGACGTCGTGCGACGTCATCCCGGCCGCTTTGTCGACGATAAGAACCTGATTCATAAGTACTTCTATCGTGGGGCTTGGGTGGCGCAGAGGTCAACTCGTGTGCGAAGATTTCCTACCAGAATTTTGGATTCGGCCGCAGATATGATCCCCATTCGTGACGATCAGCCCTGTTTTAGAACTCCCGCAGCGGTATGGGACGTGGTAGTCGTAGGTTCGGCTGCGATTTCCAGGAGGCCGCAGGGTAATCTGGCCTGGGCGGTTGAAATTCTCAGGACGTCTAAACCATGACAGGCGAGGCGCTTGTCACTACGCAGGCGGCCCATCACGCAGCCAGCCCATGCTACGAAGACCTGACCCCGTTGCACTCAAAGGTGCTCGCACTTGGTGTAAACTGACTTTAACGCTTCCTACCCCGTTACAATCTTCTTAACATGCGGTGCCTTATGTCGATTCTCGCGCTGGCGCTTGCGTCAGCTTTTGCTTTGGCTCAACAGCCAGTAGCGGTACCTCCGTGTGCGGCTGGCGATCCAAATTGTGCAGCTACCACGGCCTCTGTGAATACTTCCGCAGTGGCGGTCTCCAAGCAAGATCGTAAACGGGCGCAGAAGGCTTTCAACAGGGGCTTGAAACTTCAGCGTGAACACCGAACCGAGGATGCTTTCGATGCTTTCGAGGAAGCCGACCAGCTTGTGCCGCACGATGTGAACTATGAAACAGCGAAAGAGTTGGCGCGCCAGGAACGCATCACCGAACACCTTCAGCGCGGCAACAAGTATCTGGTCGATGGCGAGAAAGTGGAAGCGCTGGCGGAATTTCGCTTGGCGATCCATCTTGATCCCGAGAATGAGTTTGCGTTACAGCGCTTGAAGGACATGATTGGCGACGTGCTGCCGCTCAAGGTCGCGCCGCGCATAGTAGCCAGCGCCGATCCGCTGGATCTGCAGCCGGGGACCGGCACGCAGGCGTTCCATTATCGAGGGGACACGCGGGGGCTGCTCACGCAAATTGCACAGCAATTCGGAGTCGCAATCACAATTGACGATTCCGTACAGTCCCGGCAAGTTCGGTTTGAACTGGACAAGGCCGACTTTTATACGGCCATGCAGGCTGCTTGTGATATGAGCCGAACGTTTTGGACGCCGCTAGACGAAAAGCAGATTCTGGTGGCGCAGGACAATGCCGAAAATCGCCGCTCCTATGAGCGCATGGCCTATCGCACCTTCTACGTACCGGACGCGGCGAGTCCGCCGGAGGTGAATGACATTTCGAACCTGATGCGGAATTTGTTCGATATCCGGTTCGTGAGCGTGCAGGCGGCCTCTTCGACGATCACCGTGCGGGCACCGCAACGCACGATGAAGGCGGTTACAACGTTCTTTGAAGGATTGGACCAAGGTAGGCCGCAAGTGCTGCTCGATGTAAAAGTCTTTGCCGTGGACCGCACATTTACGCGCAAGATGGGGCTGAGTATTCCCAACCAGTTCCAGGCGTTTAACATTCCGGCCGCCGCGCTTGCCGCGTTAGGCGGACAGAACGTGCAAGACCTTATCAATCAGCTGATCGCAAGTGGCGGCATCAACCAGGCGAGTTCGACCGCGATTCAAGCACTGCTGGCACAACAGCAGAATCAGCAGAATTCTTTCTTCTCACAGCCTTTAGCGACGTTTGGTGGAGGCAAGACCTTGACGGGAGTGACTCTGGGGACTCCGTCTGCCGCGTTGTCGATGAATTCATCTGATGTTACTACATTGGAACATTTGACTTTGCGCGCTGGTCAGGACAAGACCGTAAGCTTCCTGTTGGGTACTCGATTTCCCGTCCAGAACGCGCAGTTTGCTCCGGTGTTTAATACATCGGCGATCTCAAAGGTTATTGCCGACAGCTCTTTTCAAGCGCCCTTCCCTTCCTTTACCTACGAAGACCTGGGCCTCAACGTTAAGGCGAAACCGACGATTCATGGGAATGGTGATGTCAGTCTTGATCTGGACCTGAGCATTCGCGCACTGGAAGGTACCAGCCTGAACGGAATTCCAGTAATTTCAAACCGAGCTTACAAAGGCCAGGTTACGCTGCAAGATGGAGAGTCCGCGGTGGTGGCCGGGTACATTACTAAAACGGAACAAGGAAGCCGCGACGGAATCCCTGCGTTTGGGCAGTTTCCCGGACTGCGCACGGTGACGTCAAACCATCAAAAGGACGAGAGCCAGAACGAGCTGTTGGTGGTGGTCACGCCGCATATCGTTCGCAGTGCGGAGCGGGATGCGGCGTCGGAAATCTGGTTGTCGCCGGCGCGGTAGGATACTTCTACTCGATCAAGTAAGACCCCCGCCCTGTCGCAAAGGGCGCGACAAGGACGGGGCACCCAAAACTAGTCTTACTTATCTTCCTTTGCGTGGAACGCCAAGATTTTCGTTAGGACTTCGTCGGGGATGCCGGCAATATTGCTGACCTTGCGGCCGTTGATGAAGAAGGTCGGCGTACTTGTGACTTCCACGGCAGCGCCTAAATCCAGCGATTTCTGCACGTGCGTATCGGTCTCCGGTTTAGCGGCGCAAGCTGCGATGTCTGCGCCTTTGACGCCAGCGGCATCGGCTAGCGCGGTTAGTTTTTCGTCGGAATTGGAGAGCGTGATCCCGGCTTGTTTTTCGAAAACATCGCCGGAGAATTTCCAGAACGCATCTTTGTTGGCGCGTGCCACGCAATCGGCATAGCTGGCGGCCTTGCGCGCCCAGTCATGCATTTGTAGCGGATAATTCTGGAATATAAATTTCACTTCGGGGTGCGCGGTGAGGAGCTTTTCGATGGCAGGCTGCGCGTCCTTGCAATGGGGGCACTGAAAATCGCTGAACTCAACAATCGTTATTGGAGCGGTTGCGGAGCCTTTGACGGGGCCAGTCGCTGAGGCATCCAGCTGCTTGCGCACCGGTTCGAAGGGCTTCACTCCAAACGGAATGACCTCGCCGACTACGACATGCTTTCCGTCCGGCGTCACTAACAACTTGTAAGCGGATTGCTGTTCTTTTTGCGCGACGACCACGTTCACTTCGGCCAATCCACTGGACGACGGCTGAATCTTGACAATTTTCCATGTGGTGCCTTCGTCAAAGCCGAAGGTGTACTTGAGAAAACCGTTTACGGCGTCCTCGGAAGGGAGCGCGACATCGGGTTTGGTTTGGGCAAAAGCCACGGTAGAAGCGAGACAAAGAACTAGAAGAAAAAGACAAATGCGTTTCGACATAAAAACCCTTTCCAGCGAGTTGATGGCGTGGAAGCCGTGATGAACAGTGTATATAAAACGCGAGACTTCACGTAGCGACAGGCGCCCCGCCTGTCCGGTTTCTAGCCGGGACATTTGCTTTTCAGGCGAGACTTTGTGGACACAGATAAATTTTCCGGATAAGTCTCGGGCTGCGCCCGATGCCGCAGGCGAGGGCGCCTGGGCCTACGTGATCTGGTCCTACGTAATTTTCGCAGCAATTGGAAATCTTCTTCCCATGCCAAATGCTTTATCGGAAATCTTCAACCCCGGTGCTGCTTGCTGCCGCTTGTATTCCGCGCCGTCCACCATCCGCACAACGCGTCGCACAAGAATTGGATCGAATCCGTGTGTGGCAGCGATCTCTTCTGGAGCTTTGCAGTCTTCGACGTATTCTTCCAGGATCACGTCGAGGACTTCGTAGGGTGGCAAGCTGTCAGTGTCTTTCTGATCGGGACGCAGTTCGGCCGACGGAGGCTTTTCAATGGTGGTTTCCGGAATCACTGGTCGAAGAGAGTTTACGAAACGGCTCAGGCGATAGACCATCGTTTTTGGAACATCGGAAATGACGGCTAGGCCACCAGCCATGTCGCCGTAAAGCGTGCAGTAGCCAACGGCGAGCTCAGACTTATTTCCCGTGCTGAGCACGATCGCCCCCAGCTTGTTGGATAGCGCCATCAACACCATCCCGCGCGCGCGGGATTGAATATTTTCTTCGGTGGCATCCTGCGCTTTTCCCTTGAACACGTCGACGAGAATTCCGCGGCACGCTTCGTAGATTTCGTTGATGGAAAGCAGTTCAAAGCGAATACCGAGGTTCTTCGCGAGTTCGCGTGCATCGTCGATGCTGCCCTGCGACGAGTAGGGGCCGGGCATGCCGAC
>JAYVEP010000133.1:0-32221 GCA_043749225.1 Acidobacteriaceae bacterium | reverse complement strand
TACGCAAGCAACACGCACGCGCACTCCGGGCATGAGAGCGAAGGCTGGACCACGCGTCTCTATCGCCGGATGATGAACCCTCTAATTCTCAACCCGCGTCGTCGATGGATGTTCTTTGCGGGGGTCGTAGTGATGCTGCTGGCCGCGGTCGCTTTTGTGCCGTTGAAATGGGTGCGCATGAAGATGCTCCCGTTCGATAACAAAAGCGAGTTCCAGGTCATTGTCGATATGCCCGACGGAACTCCACTGGAGCAAACCACCCGCGTGGCACAAGCGCTAGGGCAGCGTCTGGGCGAACAGCCCGAAGTCATCAATTACCAGATTTATGCAGGCACATCCGGCCCTTATAACTTCAACGGGCTTGTGCGGCACTACTTTTTGCGCAATCAGCCCAATCAAGCCGATATCCAGGTGAACCTGCGTTCGCGGCATGACCGAACGGCGCAGAGCCACGAAATTGCGCGGCGGTTGCGACCGGAACTCGACAAGATTGCCGAACCCTTCGGCGCACGGATCAAGATCGCGGAGGTTCCACCTGGTCCACCCGTGCTCCAAACGTTGGTCGCCGAGGTCTACGGACCAAACTACAAGAGTCAGATCGACCTCGCGGCGCAGATCAAAAACATATTCAAACAGACGCCAGGTGTCGTCGACGTTGATTGGTATGTCGAAGACCCTCAAACCAAGTACGACATGAAGGTGGACCTGGAAAAGGCGGCGCTCCATGGGATATCGCCCGCCGACGTTACGCGCACCTTGCAAGTTGGTTTGGGTGGCGCTAACGCAGGTTTGCTGCACGATCCCCGTTCACGAGAGGACATTCCAATCGAAGTGCGGCTTGCGCGCCCTGATCGGTCGGGAATCGAAAATCTTGGCAGCCTAAAGCTGCCAACGTCTTCCGGTGGACAAATCGCGCTGCAAGAAGTCACAAATGTACGACAGACAACCATTGATAACAGTGTGTATCGCAAGAATCTTCAGCCGGTTGTCTACGTAACTGGAGACGTGGCGGGCGGAGAAGAGAGTCCCGCTTACGCCATCATGAAGATGAGCGACGCCATCGAAAAGATTAAGTTACCCGATGGCACCGGCGTGAAGCAGTACAAGGGCACCACCATGCCCGAGCGCACGGATCACCTATCCATGAAGTGGGATGGCGAGTGGCATATCACGGTGGAGGTGTTCCGCGATCTTGGACTGGCCTTCGCTGCTGTCTTGGTACTGATCTACGTGCTGGTGGTAGGCTGGTTTCGCTCTTTCATAACACCGCTGGTCATCATGGCTCCGATTCCTCTCACTCTGGTCGGAATCCTGCCCGCCCACGCGCTGATGGGCGCATTCTTCACCGCAACTTCCATGATTGGGTTCATCGCTGGCGCCGGGATCATCGTCCGCAATTCCATCATCCTCGTCGACTTCATCGAATTGCGCCGAGCGCAGGGAATGGCTTTGGAGCAAGCGGTTGTGGATGCCGGCGCGGTGCGTTTTCGCCCGATGTTGCTGACGGCAGCGGCTGTGGCCGTAGGCGCGAGCGTGATTCTATTCGATCCAATTTTCCAGGGCTTGGCGCTCTCCCTGATGGCTGGCGAAGTAGCGTCCACCATTCTCTCGCGCATGGCTGTGCCGGTGTTGTACTACTTGAGCCAGCGCAGTCACAGTGCAAAGCCTTCTCCGCTCGAGTAGCTGACGGCGAACTATCCAAATTCAATTGGAGGTAACAACATGACAATCGAAAGTTACATAAGACTGATCGCTGGTGTATTCATTCTGGCCTCGCTGGCACTTGGATACTGGGTAAACACCTCCTGGTATCTTTTCACGGCTTTTGTCGGCTTGAATCTGTTTCAGTCGGCATTCACCAATTGGTGCCCAATGATGACGTTTCTGCGTAAACTTGGAATGGGCCGATAGGACTCGGGGTTTCAACCAGCACCAGACGCTGGCTTCACTTTGTTCTCGGGACCGATGTGAAACAGAGAATCCTTTTCAACAAGAATACGATCCGGTCCAAATCCTCTTCAAACGGACTCTTGGCTGGAAACGACTTTTGCGCACCGAAGCTCAGGCCGATGTCCTGCCCCGGTCGAAACTTGTCGCTCCCAAAAAATAAAATCGGGATGGCAACATCGCACGAGTAGCCAGTTGGAGTTTTTCTCCACACGGCCTGAATCTCCCGATTGTAGTTGTGCGGATTGGGGCGCGGTGGAATGAAGTCCTCTTCGCAATAAATGCTTGGCTTGATGTCCCCGAAGTTACCCGGACTTAGATAAAGATCATAGCTACTCGTTGGGCCGGCCTTTGCGAACTGCCCGGGGTAAAGCAGTATCCAGGATGAGCCGGACAACGTCTCCGTCCTGGACTCCTCGGCCGAAGAAAGGTTGGTAAAGTTGCGGATCTGTGACGTCGACTCCAATGTATAGGTTGTCGTCGTCCCATCGGATCGCTACTCGCGAGGAGAATTGCTCAGACCCCTTCCACAAATCCGCGCCATCTTGAATTTGAGTGGACGCGTTCAGCGTATCAATCGGGCCGGACTGCCACTTCAAAAAATTTCCGTCAAGGGTCGGCTTCGCAAATAGCTTCAGCGCCATGAGGGCGTCATAGTCTTTCTGCCATTGTATTTTTCCGTACGTCCCGTCGTAAACTTGCATTCCTGCGGGTATTTCTGCGAAACCGATCATTGACGTCGTGGTGCGCGGCGAGGGCTGGCGAAACCTGCCGAGAGCCCGATAGCCCGCCTCGGAAAGAGGCTCGCCTCGCCTGGAATGGTCTGCGGTTTGCATATTTTTGTTTAGCATTTACCATCCCCAATCGGCAATCTCATCGGGCGGCGCGGTCACAAAGGCCCGATACACCCTCAGCGAAAAAGTCTGGTTGGGCACGCAGATCGCAGTTTGCCACAACCAAGGGTCCGCAAACCGGCATCTTAATCGATCTTATTTGCAGCGCCCCCCTTGCCTCACTCTGTAGGGGTATGCGGTGCTGGACAAAGTATGGGCCGACGGGGTTGCCGCCCGTATTTATGTGCGGCGCGATATATCTTTTGAGCTGTTTCAGCACCCTATCTGGCATACACGCCTATCTGGCATACACTTAGGGGTAGCGAACTTGCCACCGCAACAATGGCCGTATTTCTGCGTCTCCGGAACGCAGCAAATGATTTTTGTCGACGGCTGACCGGCTCTTTGGCTGGAACCCTGCAACTGTTCTCCATACTGCATTCTCAGGTTCAAGAAAGACACTCTCTCATGCGGATTGCTGTGGTTGGTTCGGGATATGTTGGTTTGGTGGCGGGCGCTTGTTTTGCGGAACTAGGCCACCATGTAGTCCTTGTCGATAACGATCAGCAGAAGCTGACTGCTCTGAAAAGCGGAGTCGTCCCTATTCACGAACCGTTTCTGACGGAACTTTTGCAACGTCATCGCGGGCGCCGAATCGAATTTTCCGATGACTTACGCGCGGCGGCGGAGAACTGTACCGCCATATTCATTGCGGTTGGGACACCGCCCACGCAAGGCGGTGAGGCGGATTTATCCTACGTAGAGTCGGTCGCCCGCGAGGTTTCCGCAGCGATTCGCGACTACACTATTGTCGTCGAAAAGAGCACGGTTCCGGTCTACACGAGCGATTGGGTGCGTAGAGTTCTGCTTCGCAACGGCGCCGATCCGCAGCTGGTCGATGTTGCATCAAATCCGGAATTCTTGCGGGAAGGCAATGCGGTAACGGACTTTCTCTACCCCGACCGCATTGTGGTCGGGGCAGGCAACGAGCGCTGTGCCGCAGTGCTGAGGGAAATTTACCTGCCTTTGACGGACGGAAGCTATTACCAACACGAAGACGCCATACTTAGTCCAAATAGCCCGCGAATTCCACCACCCCTGATCCTGACAAGCACTAAGAGCGCGGAACTGATTAAGCACGCATCCAACGCTTTCCTGGCGACGAAAATTTCCTTTATTAATGCTGTGGCTTCGGTCTGCGAATCCGTCGGTGCCGATGTTGGGGAAGTCTGCCGGGGCATAGGATCGGACTCGCGAATTGGTCCGCGTTTCCTGAATCCTGGCATCGGCTTCGGCGGCTCATGTTTTCCGAAAGACTTGCTCGCTTTCCGTGCCGTTGCGCGGGAGGCCGGATACGATTTTGGCCTCTTGGACGAGGTCGTTCGCATTAACGACAATCAGCGGCAGCAGTTCGTGCGGAAAGTCCGGGAAGCGCTGTGGACCCTCCGCGGGAAGCGTTTGGCGGTACTAGGGTTGGCCTTCAAGGGTGGAACGGACGACATCCGCGAGTCGCCCGCTCTAAGCGTTGTTCAGGCTTTACTTCAGGAAGGTTGTCAGATTTCAGTGTACGATCCCGCCGCGATGGAGCGTTCCCGCGCGGTCCTTGGTTCGACCGTAACGTTTGCCGACAGCCCGTATGGGACGGTGGACGGCGCCGACGCTCTGCTGATCCTGACGGAATGGGAAGAGTTCGCTGCGTTAGATATGCCGCAATTGCGCGCCCGAATGAAACACCCGATTGTCATCGACGGGCGTAATCTCTACGACCCCTCGACGATGCTCCAGCACGGCTTCACCTACTACAGCGTGGGCCGCGCGCCGGTCCTTGCCGAAGGATTTTCCGAAGCGCGCAGCCTGGTAGAAAACGCAGCGCAGTAATTGGTCGTGGCAACCGGTCCATGGCTGATTGCTGCGCCGTCACCCATTCCTTACACAATTGCTCTAACACTTCCCTGTTCACTTTTGCCGGGTTGCCGCTTATCCATCAGCTGCCAGCTGCGGCTAGAAGTCGAAGCGAACCTGGAACTGTAGGCGCCGATTGTTTCCGAAAGCCGACTCGGTTGGGCTTGCGGCGGAGGCCAGCCACTTCGCACGCCCAAAGGAAGGTGATCCGAGGCTGCCGACCGGCGTGCCTGGGTTCGTGATATTCAAGAGGTTTCGCACAATAATGCCGAGGGTGAAGCTGTAGCGATATTCCGCATTGGGAGTGGCAAAGAGCCATTTCGATCCCAGTGCCGGGGCGGGTTTCCCGCTCGAGTCCTTCTTTCCGCCGTCGGAAGGCTCGCCAAATCCGAACGTACGGCTCAGTCGCAGGTTCAACATGGTAAAACCGCTCCCGCGACTGTAGTTGTGAGGAATGACGGTGGCGCCGCCAGCAGGAGTGGAATCGAAAATCCCAAAGGGCGTTTTCACGACGCCCGGCTGGTTGGGATCGGCGCCAAAGGCCGGACGGTCGGTGAACAGAGTATCCCCATTGTTGTCATGCCCGGTCGTGATATTGAAGGGCGCGCCGGAGCGGGCCACCAGAAAGGGATTGAGGCTTATGCCCAAGGGTCCGGCTAGCGATCCGCCAACCACGAGAGTATTGCGGATATCGGTAGCCGTTGGGCCATAGTCGGCGTGCAAGTTGTTCTGATTCGCGGGAAATGTATTGATCCCATCGGTGTTGCTAAATGCCTTGCTGTACTCGTACCGTCCAAACACGGTGAGGCCGCTATGCAATGGCCGGCGCACGCTAGCGACGAACTGCTGTTGGTTAAGCAAGCCTGCGGACGCATACTGGTAGTTGATGTTTCCCGTTATTGTGCTGTTCCGCGAAACCAGCAGATGCTTCCCGCGAGTATCCACGTAGTTGAGAGAAACCAGCAAACCCAGCGGCATTTCGCGTTCGACGCCCACCGACGTTTGGATCAAATACGGCGCGCGAAGGCCCGGAGCGAGGCTACGAATGGTTTGCGGCGCTCCCATGGCCTCCAGAGAAGCGATGGAAGGAATCTGCGGATAAAACGAGGGATTGTTTACAACAAACTGCTGCTGCGTCTGGCCGTTGAAACGCAGTGTCTGCAACACCTGGGAAACTGGAAAGCGGTCGTAGAAGATTCCGCCTCCCAGCCGGATCACCGTCTTACCATGCTTTCCTCCTGGCAGCCAGGACAAACCGAGGCGGGGAGCAAAATCTTTCCAGTTGTGAGTATCATTCTGCCCTTCCCAGCGCACACCGGCGTTGAGGGAAAGGGTGGGCCGCAGCCGCCAACTATCTTGCACGAATAAGCCCACGTAGGTTTGCGCATGACTGGAAGCGGGTTGCCCAGCGGCGATGGAGAATTGCGACGATCCTCCGCCACGCACAATCACATCCCCTTGCGAAAACCCAGCTTGTTGAAGCAACAACGTACGTTGATAACGCTGGATCGAGGAAAGAGTGATGGGAATGGGGTTGCCCTTGGAATCCAGCACGATGTTGTAGAAGATATCCAATTCAGGCGCTGGCCCGCCGGAGAACACAAACGCCCCGCCGAAGTTCAACGGCGAACTGTCGTAGATCGCGTCATGGTGAATCTGGCCACCGAAGGTGATCGCGTGAGTGCCAATGGTCGTCGTCGTCGAGTTCCGCAACTCGGTTAGCTCTTCTGTATGGCGCGACTGCCCGACCTGCGCGCCACCCGAAGTGAAAGCATCCTGAACCTGGATCGTGGGGGTAAAGCTTGTGGCTTGCTGTCCCAGACTACTGCGGACAAACTGAAAGCGGGTCTGATTGATGGCTGTATTCGTCAGGACCGCGTTTTCCGTCAGCTGAAACGTTTGTGCGGTGTTCGTTACGGCATACGCGCGTGAAGCGAGCGCGAAGCCGCCAACCCCGGTATTGTCTTGGCCCGACCGGTCCCATTCGTAGCGTCCAGTCAGGTTGTGCTTGTCGTTCAATTTGTAATCGATGCGCCCGCCCACGGACTGTTCGCGATCGGGCATCAAAATGGCCTGTTGAAAGGGTGTGATGTTCAGAGAAGCGTCGAGAATTGTGGCGTTCACGATTTCGTTGTCGGTGGCCCACCGGCCGTCGAAATCGAGGAAGAACGAAGCACGCTTGCTGATCAGCGGTCCACCCAGATTGCCGGTGAGCTGTTTTGCCTGGTAAGGTGGCTTGCTCAAAGAATACGGATTGCGAGAGTTAAGAACGGCATCGCTGATTTTGAATTGCGCGGACCCGTGGAGCAGCTCCGATCCGGGCTTTGTGACCACCTCCACTCGTCCGAAACCGACATGATCATACTGCGCGGAAAAGGGGTCCACATTGATACGCACTTCGCGAATCGCATTCTTGGGCGGCAAGCGTTGACTGGAAAAGCCGTTTACGTAAACTTGTGCGCCGCCCGATCCCATGGGCGGGCCAGCGAGAGCTTGCAAGTCGGCAAGAAGTTCCTCGGAATCGTCGGGAAGCGCGTCAAGATCGGCGCCTCTCAGCACGATAGCGTTGGCGTTGTCCGACGACTCCAGGCTGACGGCTCCAGCCTGATCGGAATTCACCGTGACCTCCTGCACCGAAATCAATAAATCGAGCTCCATCACGATGCGAGCCACACTGCCGGCCGCGACGGTGGCTGGCTCGCTGTCCACTTGCTGAAATCCGTTGGCAGCGACGTGAACCAAGTAGACTCCTGGAGGAAGCCCCGACGCCGAAAAATTTCCCAGACCGTCCGACTTTACGTGCCGGACAACATTCTCTCCCTGCAAAATATCGACGTTAGCGCCGGGAATCACCGCCCCGGTCGTGTCCAACACAGAGCCATAAAGCGAGCCTGTGGTCTGCTGCGCCCAAATCGTGCCTGTCAAGAACAGACAGAACACAAAGCTCCTGAGAAGCGATGACCTTAACCAATACGCGATCAACGTGCTACCAACCCAGCTTTGCAATAGTATTCGCGGTACCATTCCACGAATTTGGGAATACCTTCTTCTATGGTCGTGGTGGGGCGAAACCCGACTGCCTCGTAGAGGTCGTCCATTGCAGCATAAGTACACACGACGTCTCCCGGCTGCATCGGAAGAAATACCTTGCCAGCCGGTTTACCGACGGCACGCTCGATGACCTCGACAAACTTCATCAGATCGACGGGTTGATGATTCCCCAGGTTGTAAATCTTATAACGGGCATTACTTAGATACGCGCCACCGCTCTCCGAATTGACGCTGCGTTGCGGGGCTTGCGCCATCACGCGCACGACACCCTCGACGATATCGTCGATATAGGTGAAGTCTCTTTGCATGTTCCCATGGTTGTAAATTTCGATCGGACGCCCGCGCATGATGGCGTCGGTAAACTTGAAATACCCCATGTCCGGACGCCCCCACGGGCCGTACACAGTGAAGAAGCGGAGCCCGGTCACGGGCAATGCATATAGATGACTGTAGGAATGCGCGATGAGTTCGTTGGACTTCTTGGTAGCCGCGTAGAGCGAAATGGGATGATCTACAGCATCGTCCACAGAAAAGGGGACATGGGTATTGGCGCCGTAGACGGAACTCGAAGACGCAAATACGAAGTGCTCGATGCCGCCGCTTCGCGCACAAGCTTCCAATAAATTCACGAAACCGAGCAGGTTGCTGTTGACATAAGCAAGAGGATTTTCCATCGAGTAGCGCACGCCAGCTTGCGCGGCAAGATTCACCACAGCCTTTGGCTTGCAGGTTGCTACGAATTTGGTCAGATTGACCCCATCCGCCAGATCCAAAAGCTGGAACTTGAAATTGGATTCCCACTGGAGTTGTGCAAGGCGGGCCTTTTTAAGGCCGACATCGTAGTAGTCATTCAGGTTGTCCATGCCAAAGACTTCGCAGCCTTCGCCCAGCAGACGTTTCGCTAGGTGAAAACCGATGAAACCCGCGGCTCCCGTAACCAGTACCTTCATTCCCGGACTCCCATCAGACTGAATGCGGCTCAAATGCATTCAAGGTTTGCAACACCGCTGGCGCGTCACGTCCGGGACAATGGACTGCGGAGAGGCCAGACTCAGCCAGAACCATCTGGTCCACCGTCGAACGTTCCAGACCTAGCCGTTCCTGCAGCACGCGCCGCACGTAGTGCGGCGCGGCCACAAGTACGATCTGGCGAAGCTCACCGTCGTCTGTCCTGTCAAAACTCGCCTGGAGGCGTTCCGCCCACGTTGTCCGGGTGACCTGCTGCAAGAAATTAGCTCTATGATCGCCAAAAATCGCCGCCGCCGCGGCTTTCCCGTCAGCACCAACCGCTAACACCGATTCCACGGGCACGGGTTCGAGCGCTCGGGAAACCCTCTCAAAGGATCCCAAGTGGGAATCGTCTACGGGCACCAGCAACAGGCGTAGTCCTGTTTTTCCACTCTTGAGCTTCGGCATTTGATCGCCCAGGTGGGCCGTGTCATTCAGCACTTCTAACTTCCCCACATCCTCCACCGCGATGAAACGCAGTCGGCTGATTCCGCAATTGGATTGCTGTATCCGATGAAAGTGCTTTGCGCCCATGCCAAGAGCCGTGGTGATCAAAGCGCGGCCCGTTCCACCGTGCGTCACCAGCAGAATAGACTTACCCGCGTAACGCGCGAAGAGACAACGCCAAAACTCCGCCGCTCGCAGGTAGAGGCTCTGCACCGGCAGCAAGTTCATTCCTGCCGCAGACTTCATGCAGAGCTGGAATGGGTCACGCTGCCAAACTTGGAATTCTTCGGGAAACCGAAGCTGAATCTGCGGAAAAGTCAGCCCCTCCCACTCCGGAAGCTCAATCTCACGCAACCTGGCATCAGCCTCACAAGGAATGTTGCGGTCTCGTGAGCGCAACGCGTCCAAGATTTCCATAGCGGTGTGCGCTGCTCGGCGTAAGGGGCTGCAGATGACCGCTTCGATGCCGGCGCGGCGCAGCCGTTCACCGCTTACGCGGGCCTGCTGGCGTCCCGGTTCAGCCAATTCCGGTTCATCGCTGCATCCCTGGCAGCGCCCCTCCAGATTGAAGGTGCTTGCGCCGTGCCGGATGAGCCAGACCACGGTCTCAGACGCTTTGGACACAGGCACTCTCCCGGGATGAAACCCAAATATTCTTCCGGTGGAACATAGCAGAGTATTCCCCATTTAAGACCAGGAGTTGATCGTGAGTTCCACTCTCAACAATCCTCCCCCCAGAGAGAAATAGAATGAGGTCGGCGTCGCTTACCGCCTTCAGGTCGTGTGTGATGAGCAAAGTCGTATGGCTCGCCGTCAGAAGGTTTAACGCCGCAGTGACTTCTCCTTCGTTCTTGCTGTCCAGCCCTGTCGTCGGTTCGTCCAGGATGACAATCGGCGCTTTACGAATTGCGGCGCGCGCGATTGCGATCCTTTGCCGTTGTCCGCCCGACACCGAAGAGCCACGCTCACCGATAATCGTGTCGTACTGCCGCGGCATCTGCTCGATGAAGCCATCCGCGTTGGCGACGCGGGCCGCAAAAACAACCTCTTCAAAACTCGCGCCCGCCGCCCCAAACGCGATGTTGTCGCGCACGCTTACAGCGAACAGTGGACTGTCCTGCATAACAATGCTGGTTTGAGAACGCAGCGATTCCAGCGTGTAATCTCGGATGTCCTGCCCGTCAATCAAGACACGCCCTTCGTCGGGATCGTGAAACCGCAAAAGCAGGCTGGAAAGTGTAGACTTGCCACTGCCGGAAGAGCCCACAAGCGCGACCTTCTGGCCAGGATTCACTTCGAAACTGACGTTGCGAAGAACTGGCTTGCCCGTTTCGTAAGAGAAGGACACATTGTCGAAGCGAATGTGACCCAAGAACGTTTTCGCGGGAACGCTTCGGGGACTGTCTTGAATCTCCGCCGCAGTGCCAAGCAAGATGAGGATGCGGTCTCCCGATACCAAGGCTTTTGCCATCTGACCGAGATACTTAGCCAGCTGGCGAATGGGCTTAAAAGCGATCCGCAGATAGTTCACAAAGACGATCAAATCGCCGGGCGTCAGCCGATCATGCAACACTTTATGCACGCCAAACCAAAGAACGACAGCAGTCGTTGAAGTCACCAGTAAATCGACAGTCCGCTCCAGACCGGCAGCGAGTTCCTGCACCTTGTTGCCTGCCTGCAGACTCTTGCTGTTCGCAGTCGAAAAGATTTCATGAAATCTGTCTTGCAAAGACAGTGCCTGCACGGTTCGGATGGAACCGATCGTCTCCGAAGTTGTGGAAGCGATCGATCCCTCACGCAGCCGCTGCTCGCGTGCAGCGGCCTTAATCCGCCGCGTGAGGCGGTATACGGCCAGAAAGAACAACGGGAAAGCCACCAGTACCACGCAACCCATCTGCCAGTTCATCCAAAACATGACCGCCACCATCGCGGTCAGTGTCAGAGTGTTGGTGACGAAAGGAAGAACGGAGGAGACGGTGACTTCGCGTAGACGATCGATGTCATAGGTGACATGCGTGATCAAGTCGCCGGTTTTGTTGCGGCTATGAAACGAAACCGAAAGGTTGGCCAGATGCCGGAAGAGGCGCCCGCGAATCTCGGCCAGAATGCGCGAGGCCGCTCGGGCCATGGAAACACTACTGGCATAGTCGAACGTGCCGGCTAGAGCCGTGATCACGATCATGCTAATCGCGGCGATTCCCGCCACCCCCTGCGGCCCAAACTTGTGCAGACTGGCGAATGGCAGATGGCTGTTCTTGACGTGAAATACAGCGTCATAAATAAACTTCAGCGGCCAGGGCTCAAGCGTGCTAAAGGCTACCGCCGCCAGGACCGACCCGGCGGAGACGAGCAACAAGGACTTCTCCCGCGCGATCTCGACGCGAAAAGCTCGGAACAGCCGCAAAGCGACAGTCAGTGAGCCCCGTGATTTGCCTCTTCTGCTCATTGGTCCTGCGGTCGGAGCACGTGGATGTCGGCCTTCCGTGATAGTGTGGTCCGCAGTGCGCTATGGTCGAGTACCGGCCCTAAAATGTCGTACACACGCTGTGCGCTAGCTTCTAGCGTGAAATTTTGTAGCACGGCTTCGCGCCCTCTCTGGGCTAACGCGAACCGCAGGTCGGGCTGAGCGATCAAGAGTTCCATGGCAGCCGCGAGATCTGGCGTATTCCTCTGTTGCACCAAGAGTCCGTTCTTGGAATGCTCGATCAGTTCCGAAATCCCAGACACGTTGGTCGAGATCACGGGCACTCCTGAAGCCATCGCCTCAATCAGGACATTGGGAATGCCGTCGCGATCACCGTTTTCCGTAATCAAGCATGGCAGCACGAACATGCTCGCCTTGGGATACAGAGCGGCTAATTGGTCTTGCGTCATTGTCCCGGGCAGCGATACATATTCTTCGAGACCCAGGGACACGATCAGGGCCTTCAGTTTCTGTTCCAGTTCGCCGTAGCCCACGATCTCGCACTTGAACGAAGAACCACGATCCGCGAGCATCCGGCAAGCCAGAATCAAGTACTCAAATCCCTTCTTTTCACAAAAGCGCCCTACGCTCAAGATGAGAGGAGGCCCGTCGTCCGGGGCGGATGATTGGGTCAGTATCCCGTTAAAGCGGCCGACATCAACTCCGTGATACGCGAGCCGGACCGGAGTCCGCCCGGCCGCCAGTCCCGCAAGATAGCTTTGATTTTGCGCGGTACAAGTAAGGACGCACTCGGCGCTTGCGATTTTTCTGGACAGTTCGGCTGCGGGCGTCAGGTAGATGTCTTTTGCGTGTGCCGTCAAGCTGTAAGGTATTCCTATCAGGCGATGGACGACCTCGGCCACTGAAACCGGGACATTCGCAAAATGCGCATGGAGATGACGGAAACCGCCACGCCGCAGCGCCCAAGCGAGATAGCCCGCTTGCAGAAAGTCCTTCAAGCGGGATTTACCAGGCTTGGAAAAGTAAAACATCGCCGCCCCGAAGTACCGACGCGTCTCCAGGAGCGCCAGCAAAAAGTGACACCAGAGCAACCGGCCAATATCCGCCAGTCGTAACTGGGGTCCGAGCGACGGGACATAGGTGACCGATCCCTTTACCTGGGCAACGGCCGGATGCACCGGACCGTCGTCGGGACGCTTCAACGAAAAGATCTGGATCTCAACTCCAATTAGTTCCAGGCCAAGAATTTCGTTCAGGATAAAAGTTTCCGAAAGGCGCGGGAAGGTCTTTAACAGATAGGCCACGCGCCGGTTGGATTGCTTTGAGGTGCCAGGCGTCATTTACGCCACCACTTCAGTTGACTGCCAGGACTCGAAACCGGCCCCCAGGATGGGCGCCGCACTCTCGGTCAGCATCGCGGTAATTCGCGGAAGCGCTCCCAGATCGACGGGATTGTCGAGCGGAACGCCATTTTTCGCCGCCTGCAATTGCTCCCGCAAGGCGTACGCGAGAAGCGCAGGCGTAAGCGCGTCGGGAAGGATGGTCTTGAAATAGGGAATCTTGGCCATGCGTTGTGCGCGAATCTTTTGTTCCTCCACGGGAGTCACGCGCGGAACCACAATGGATCGCTTGCCCAGCGTGAGCAATTCGCAGATGGTGTTGTAGCCAGCCATGGAGACCACGACATCGGCGGCGTTCATGTGGCTCATCATGTCGTCGATAAATTCAACCACGCACAAGCTGGAGCAAGATTGCACGGCTTCCCGAATGAGTTTGGCCTTGCATGGAGCAAGCTCGGGGCCCGCTACGATCAGCGCCCTCACGTTTCGTTTGTCCGACAAGGTTTTCAAGGCTTCCACCGAGGCCTCCAGGATATGAAAACCATCCTCGCCACCTCCGGTCGTTACCAAGACCAACTCTTCGTCCTCAGCGACACCTAACTGCCGGCGCATTTCATCGCGCGAACGGGCGGGAGTCTGGCGCGCGACATAGCCGCAGAATCGCACCTTCTCCCGCAGTAGCTCGGGAAAACGGTACTCCTCGCAAACGTCAAAGATTTCGCGCGAGCCCAGTACCAGCACGTCGTCGTAGTACCACTGCAGCGTGCTGTAGCAACCCCGGCTGGTCCAGGCCGGGATCGTCGTGGCGGCAGAGTCGAGGATATCGCGCAACACGAGCGAGATCCTGGTCTCCGGCAAATTGCATTTGATGTATCGCAGGCTAGGTTCCAACTCGCCCGCCAAACCATCGGGCTTCTTGTCCACCAGAACTACATCCGGCTGGAAGGTGATCACAACGGACAGGATTAGTTCGCGGCGGAGGCGAACAACTTGCTCGACTCCCAGGTCGAGGAAGCGCACGCCAAGCTCCCCGGATTCGGTGCGTTTCAAACAAGGCAATTTGATGTAGTCGATCCCATCCATCACCCGGAAGCTATGCAACATTGGGGAACCACTCACGACAAGAACAGACAGATCCGGGATAGCGGCATGCAGATGGCTGCAGATGGCGAGCATGCGCCTTATGTTCCCGAGTCCGAAGGTGTCGTGCGAATACACTAAGAGTCGCATAAGTTTCTCGATCGTTCCAATTTGTGCTTCAGGTTATAGGCTTGCCCAGGCGGCCGCATACAGAGGAAGCCCATTCGGAATACTGGAACTACTGGCCACGGCCTGGTTTCTCATAGCGAGATGTTTCTTAATCAGAAGAGCGCTATTGGCAGCCCCTGCGTTGTTGAAACGAATGCTGCGTGGCTTTGTGAGCAAGGTGTCTTGAATTCTTTGCGCAAGAGTTGCGGGATCAAGTTGCTGCTCGTCCAGCACGCTCAACGCTCCCTTGGCCTCCAGCTTTCCGGCTCTTAAGGGTTGTTCGTCGTCCTTGTTCCCGGTAACCGGAAAAACGAGAGCCCGCACGCCAGCCGCAAGAATTTCCATAACGGTGTTGTATCCGGCCATACTGATGGACAAATCGGCTCCGCGGAGAACCGCCGGTAGGTCTTGCGACGAGCGAAAGAGCGTCACGTTCTTTAACCCTTCCGCCTTGCCCCGTAGATCTTCGAAAACGCGGTCGTCGACGAGCGGTCCCGCAAACATGTGGAACTGATGCGGGATCTTCTTCTCGAGAAGCGGGGCGGCCCGCAGAACGCTTTCCAACAAAAAATGCCCGCTCGCGCATTTTCCGCTTCCGTTACTTACTACGATGGTGGGGCTGCGGCTGGGTTCAGGCGCAATAGCGCCGTCGACCGAAGCCGCTCCCTGCTGCACAACGTAACCGGTATAGACCACCGGGCAGAACAAATCGTCCACGCGCGAGAAAGTATCCTTCAAGGTCTGGGTTTCTTCATCACTATGAACGAGGACGAGGTCGTAAAAGTCGTTCGCGATCTGGCAAACACGTTCTTCGTATTCAGCCTGATCTTTCCGTGTTACCAAAATGTCCCGGATGCTGGAGACAATCATCGGCTTGTTGACCCGGCTGTGAGCACGCTTCAGCAACGGAAGCAGCTCAAAGGAAAACTGCTTGCGTCCGAAAGGAAAGAGCTCGGTGACGAGCACATCGGGCCGAAACACGTCGAACGCATGGAGGAGGGTTTCCCTTCGAATCGCCTTGGTCTCCTCCAAATCCCAGGAAGGATCGCAGAGTTGCAGGCCGGAAAATTCCGCATCGGTCTTGAGGGATATGAGCTCAAAGGTCTTGATGTTCTGGGGAAAGCGAAAACCCGCAGGAATCTCTCCTCCTGTGACAAAGAGTACAGAGCAGTCGCTCGAAAGAGCTCGAACAATCTCCGCGCTGCGGACAAGGTGCCCCATCCCGAGCAAGTGCTGACAGTAAAACATGATTCGATTTGCCACAAGACCTCCTAGCAACTATTTGGTTATGCCTATAAGGGGGACGAATTGCCCGAAAAATATACTTCGGCAAAGTATTAGGGCTATATTTTGGCGATGGCAATCGCACCCTAACGTGTTTGGACAATAGAAGTGTGACTTAGCGAAATCGGGGTGGAAGTGGTCTCAGTTATCACAAATGCGGATGATTTCGGGCTTACAGACGGGGTGTGTGCGGGCATCGTGCGCGCCATGGAGGCGGGAGGATTGACCTCTACGACCGCCATGTCTTCCGTGCCGGGCTCGGCGGAGCGCCTACGGTGGTGGTCGCCTAGAATTCCTGGACAAATCGGAGCGCACCTTCAACTTACGAGCGGAACCCCCATCCTCGCCACGGAACGCGTTCGGTCGCTCGTGCGCAACGATGGGACATTCCCGGCTCGAAGGAAAGAGATACGCGGCCCCCGCGTGGAGGAAGTGCTGGCGGAATGGGAGGCACAGATTGAATTTCTCCTGAGCGTCGGAATCGAGCCCACCCACTTAGATAGCCACCACCATGTGCATGGCTTGCCCGAAGTGTTTCCCGCATTTTGCGAACTCGCCAAGCGGCACTCGCTACCGGTAAGGTCGGTGACCCCGGAAATGACAGACGCCTTATGCGTGGCGGGAGTGCCATGCATCGGCCTTACCCTCACAGAGTGGTACGGCGGAGATCTCTCAGCGGGAAGCTTGCTGCAACTACTTCAAGATGGCGTCCAGAAAGCTCCCCAGGCCACGCGCTTCGAGGTTATGTGCCATCCCGGCGTCGTTGACGAAAGCCTGCCCGCCCTGTCTCGTTACCTGAGCGAACGGGAGACCGAGTTAGAAGTCCTTTGCGATCCCGCTCTTCAGCAAGAACTCGCCGCGGCGGGCTTCCTGCTGTCTCCGCTCGCATTTCCACGCGTATCCGACCAACCGTCTCGCACGCGCTAATTCCTGTCAGCGGTACATGGTCATCGAGCCGCGACCAACCCGCCAAAAACTGCAGTCGCCGCCGAGAATCCCGGCGCCGGACCGTAAAAACCCGCCTGTTGCAACTCACCTCACGGCAGTTATTTCTCGGCCAGGTTTCTCCTCGCCATTTCAGAACCCGGCAAGTCCGGTACGGTTACGGGTTCTGGATCATGAACTGGATGGCTCGAAAGACATCAAGCCGTCCATTGCCCAACCCCAGGCCGGGCAGTTGCTTGGCATAGCTCAGTGCCGTACTGGATTTGCCGAAGTCCGTGGAATTGCTGACTTGCACGGTGAGGGCGGCGATCCCCGAAACGAGAGGAGCACTGAAGGACGTGCCCGTCGCCTCCGCGTAGTTCTGCCCAGGATAGGTCGTAACAACCCCTTCGCCTGGAGCTGCCACCCAAACTCCGGTTCCGTAGCTGGAAAACTTACTTCGCTTGTCCAGATTCGTGGTGGAAGCCACGCCAATTACATAGTCCAAGTTGGCTGGATTTCCCACTACGCCCTGACCCGTATTTCCAGAGGAAGCCACGCAGATCACATTCTTGTCGGCCGCATATTGCATCGCGTCAGCGAGCTCGGTGGAAGCGATGGTTAGATTGAAGCTCATGTTAATCACATGCGCGCCGTGATCCGCCGCGTAGTAAACCGCGCGAAGAATATCGACAAGCGTCGCGGACCCGTCGCCCTTGAACGCCTTGAGCGGCATAATTTGGGCAGTCGGAGCCGCCAGATGCACGACTCCGGCAACCATGGTTCCGTGCCCGAAAGCCCTGGGCATATTCTTGTAGTCCAAAATCGCGGCAGTGGTCTGATCCAGAATCGCCGCAGTCGACGGGCTCACCATGGCGACCGTGTTCTTGGAGGTAATTATCGGCGACGAATGGGTCAGAACTTGATAGTTCTTGGGCGTGAGATCGATCCACTCACTTCCGCCAGGAATATTGTGTACAAAATCGTACCCGGGAACAACGGACCCTCGCAGAACGGGATGAGTGGGATCAATGCCTGTATCAATGATGGCCACGATGCCGGCGCCGGTTGTTGCAAAAGCGCTTTGCGCGTCCGGGAGATGAATCACCGACACGGCTTTTTGCGACAGATACACGCCCAGCACGGGAGCGCTGTAATAAGTGACCGCAGTCGGAGTCGGAAGGTTATCCAGGATAGCGGCTGTGGTCTGGCTTACTTCTGGAACGGCAGTATTCTGATCCTGCTCGATGTCCACAACCTCTACGTCCTTGCCGACTTCCGTCTCGACCTGCTGGATCGTTCGTCCGTTAGACGACGTGACTAGATAGACGAGGCCGACGGTGTCAAGCAGTTGCACTACCGCAAGGGCGTGCCGCTGGGCTACCGCCGTAATGCCGCCAGGGGTGGTAGGGCGTACGATAAAGCGCAGTTGCGCACTGGCTGGGACAGCGAATGCCAGAATGCTCGATAGGAACAACAGATAAGCGCGTTTGAACATTTCGATCCCCTTAAGGGCCTAATACAAGACTCTGGCCCGCTCTCCGACTCAAAACTAATATGTACATTCCGCCACATGTCGAAAAAAACTATATACCCGTGGCGGGGCTGCTCGTCTCCGTATGCTCTCAGCAAGTCTTCAACCGTTTGACCCAGTGAGCGAATCCTGGAAATTGGCTGAATAGGTGCAGCAACGTGCTGCATGGCTCCCATGATCCCGATTTAAGTGTTCCCTTTGCGACCCAGTGGGTCGAAAAGTTGACCCAGTTTCACTTCAATCCGTTTGCCTGCATGTTGCACTGGCACGTGCAACTGAAGCGACCGTTTGGGCTTATATTCCATCTGGAATTCCCCAAAGCGATTACTGATCGCGCGCCCCAAGACTTCTTTGCCCGACATCAACATTACCGGCACATCCGACATCTTCTGCCCCGGCTCCCGTCGGTTGATAACTTGCCCTACAAGCACGACGAGCGCCGCGCCTCGTTCATGTTCGATGCGCAGATCTAGAGAATAGTCACCCGCTTCGTACAAAGCCTGCCGTATAAGTCGTTGCTGGGAACGGACACCTGCGAGCATGGGCTCCTGGAAGCTGTCGAAGGTAAGTTTGGCAAGCAGTCGGGGCAACAACTGGACTTTCTCGGGGCGCTGCAACGCGTAAATCGAACGCGCCATATGAACCGCATAGTCGGGAATCCTGTAGGACACATCCGCGGACGCCGCATCATTTAACTTTTGCAGCATTTCTACCTTCGCCGCACACTGTTTGCAGTCGGAGGAAAGATGCAGCTGCATGGCAGCCCGCTCGGTGGCGATGCCAAGACCGCGTACGAAATCCACCCATTGCTCAAGCTCAAAATGCTTCACGGTCGATCCTTCCCCGGAACTGCTGTGCAATTCTGGGCTCCACTACATATAGGGTACAGAACGCTGCGAAAGATATACCAGCAACAGGAATGTTTTTCTCGATTCGCGCGTTCACCATATCTATTTACCCGCCTGACAGTAAACCATTTAGTATCATGCATTTGAAGCTACCAGCCCCGGAAAACGCTGGTTTTCATTTCTCGGGGCCAGCAGTTTTATAGTGCCTGCGGGAGGAGGAGTACGAGCTAGCCGCCGGGAATGATGGCTACGATCTTACCCGTGCAGGCATTCACCTTCACTTCATACTCCAGGTGCGTCTTGGCGACCGTATCGACAGACCAAACCGGAGGATTATCGGTCCTCTCCAGGATGCTGAAGATAACGCTGCCGCCGCCGATCGCGGCCAAGGCATCTTTCTGCGCCGTGGCTTTGCTGATAAACGTGCACGCTAGAGCAGCTGGCGGCTGCACGATGATATTGAGAATGGCGCCCGTGTGCGCATCCACCCAAACTTCGTACTCGTGGGTCGCACCGGCAATATCGACCGACCAGGTCTTCTTGCCGTTGTTGAAATCGAGCACGGCCTGTATTACGGTGCCGCCGCCTACCGCCTTGAGCGCATCTTTCTCAGCCTGCGCCTTCGTGATCAGCGCAAGACCCTGAACAGGGGGCTGTTTGAGAATGCGGAGAATGGATCCCGTGTGAGCATCCACCCAGACTTCAAATTCGTATGTGGCACCCGCGATGTCCACCGACCAGGTCTTTTTGCCGGCGTTGGTGTCGAGAACGGCTTGAATTACCGTGCCGCCGCCAACCGCGGCCAAAGCTTTCTTTTCCGCTTGCAATTTTGTGATGAGCCCTGCTGCAAAAGCTTGCGTAGCCAGTACCAGCAGGAGGGAGAGAGTCAGTGCGCCTATGCGTCTCATTGTTTTTCCTTGAGTAAGAATTTGTGAGTGCACCGGGGCCCTTCAAGTGCATTCACAACGTATAGGGAAGCTGATCGGTCGTTTTGATATAGGTGAACAGAAGAATTGAAAATATTCTTATGGATCCGTGATCTAAGGAAAAGACTACTCGAACTAATGCTTGTCGAACTTGCCTATGAGCACGAAAGGAGCCCAATGATACGGATGGGGATAATTCAATCGTAGATCTTTCATGGCGAATCGCAGGGAGGCAGCCTTCGTCTCGCCCTCGGAGATTTTCTCGTAGAACTTTTTCATAAAGACTGCCGTACTCTCGTCATGAACATCCCACAAAGTAGCCAGCACAGCTTGTGTGCCCGCATAGAGCAGTCCGCGCACAAGCCCCAGGAGTTCATCGCCGCCGACAACGACATTGAGTCCGGTGCCACATCCGCTAAGCGTGACAAGTTCCGCGGACAGCTTCAGTTGATACAGGTCGAACAAGTTCAAGTCCGACTGGCCTAGCCGAATCGACGAAAACATCGGATTATCTTGGCGGAACAGGCCGTGGGTAGCGATGTGAATAAACCGGCTGGAGGGAGCGTACTGGAAAAGCAGCTCCTTTGTGGCGTCATCTCCAATAAACAGCCGGGAGTGCGGTAGGGCTGCCGCGACTGCGCACGCCTCGTCGAGAATATTCGGCGCCAAACGGTCGGGAATGCCGAGCACCAGCGACCCCTGATGCGGGGCTACTTGTCGCTTCGAGCACAAAGAATACACGCTGGCACTGGGCGCATACGACTGCCCGAATTCGTCGCACAAATATTGCTCGCCGTCCCACAACGCGTGGAACGGAAGATAGTGCAGAAATCCGTGAGGGACAAGAATCAAATGCCTAGCTTGCAGTTTCTTGCGAAGAGGAGCGATCAGCTCGACGTGAAGGTCCCGCAAGTGAGTCTGGGTTGCCGCGTGGAGTTCAGGAGAGAAGTTCCGCGCGTACTCCTCGCCGAGTCGAAACTTTGAGAGCTGGAATTGCAGCAACCGGAATATATCCCGCACCCGGTGCGCGGATCCCAACGGAACGAAATCAAGGCTACCGCCGCCGAGCACGAAGGCGCAGATCCTGCCGCGCACCTGATAATACTCAACCAGCAGACAGTCGGCTGGAATGGTGCTGCGGATCGCCTCCAGAGGAACCGTGCCCGCGCTGAGCAAAGAGGCGAATTCCCAGTCGGCTGATGCAAGGCCGGAAATCGCGTGCTTGATTTCCGACTGGTAGGCTCGTGAGCGACGGCGCAGCTTCTCGATGCGCTTACCGGAATGTTTCCCGGCCTGAAGCTCCTCCCGGCGTGTCTGATGCTGCGTGGAGATCAGTTGCCGCTCCAGCTCTTGCAACTGTGCCGAGAGTTTCGGGTCGCGTCCCACCTTCGGCTGGAGTGCGGTAACCTGAAACGCTATTAAATCCGCTAGGCTGCGCGACTTGGCGCGTTCAACGAAATCAAATGCGGTTTCGTGCCCCTTAGCGCCCCGCCGATTACTGACGGACAGAAGCACAAGACTTTCATACAGCGAAACTTTGTCTTTCAAAAACGCGATCTTGAATTCTTCGCCCTGCAGGTGGCTGCGCAGACCTTCCAGCCTGGCATGTGCCGATTGGAATGAGCGGTACGCCGCTTGGGTCTTCCCCATGGCCTCTTGAAGTTGCCCCAGAGTGAAGGAGGCCTGAAATTCCACGGCGGGGGATTCGGTCTTCGCGATCTGGCGAAAGGCCGCACGGCAGTGCCGTTCCGCGTTCGTAAGATTCCCCTCTTCCGCGTCCAAACGCGCCAGCAGCAGTTCGCACAACGCTGCACGGCTATGCAGCGCTGAACGCCGAAAATAGAGGAGCGCGGCATCGCACAACTGGCGAGCTTTCTTGCGCTCCCCCTGCTCCATCAGTACTAGGGCTTCATGAATATCGATGAGAGCGCACCACGTCAGATTTGTTTCTTGGACGAAGAGCTTCCGCGCTTGCCAGAATATCTTGCGCGCCTGTTCGAGATGACCTTGTTGACGTGCCGCCATGGCCTGAAATGTGAGCGCCTTAGCGGCCTCATAGTTAATCCGAAGCTTGCGGAAACCGGCAAACGCTCGCCTGGCGAGGGTTCCCGCCTCTTCGCTAAGATTGAGTTCAACATACATCTCCGACTCATCCAGATCGCAGAGCGCCGTATGGTAATCGTCCCCGAGTTCCTGATACAGACCACGGGCTCGCTGGTAGAGTTCGATAGCCCGTGTGTACTCCCCCCGCATGTAGTGCAGATATGCAATGTTGTAGTCCGCCTCGGCAACCAGAAGCGGCTTATTCTGCTCACGCCACAAATCGCGGGCCGCGCCATACGTTTGCAACGCCTCATCAAACCGATTGAGTCCGGTGTAACACATCGCCATGTTGTGCAAGGCGAACGGTACGTCCGCAACCTGGCCGAGTTCCCGGAATACCTTGTGCGCGCGCTCGTAGTGTGCCAGTCCTTCTGTAAAGCGGTCCAGGCGGTGCAGAATATTTCCCACATTACTATCAAGCCGCGCCAGCCGGAGATGGTCGTTGTGCTTATGGAAGATCTTGCGCGCCCGCGCCGCCAGGGCGAATGCCCGCTTGTACCTGCCCAGGTAAATCAGGGGTTGCAACATGCTGCTGATTGTGCGAGCCGCGTGGATATCGAGGTTCAAGCGTCCGAAAATCTTCAGCGCGGCTTGATGCTTTTCGCAGGCGCGTCGATAGTTCGCCGTCAGGTAGAAGACGTAGCCGCGCGCCCGTAAGCTTTGGGCGCGGATGTATTCATCGCGCCACTTAGCCGCTAGCCATTCGGCGGCTTGCGCGACCCGGCTGGCCCGTGTAAGGTCGATACGCACCAGCCGCAGTACTTCATCGTAAAGCCGGTCTGCAATAGCTTTTTGGTCGGCGTTCTGTGAGCCAGTGTTCTGATCGTCAAACAACAACCTGCGGCGGGTGCGCGCATCAGGCGCAAGGGATAGCTCTTCCAGCCAATTGGCCGCTGCCGCAGAACTGGGTGATCCCATGACTAAAAACCAGTCTCAAGGAGAATCTTTTCCAGCTTCTTCAGGCATCTGCCGCGAATAAACCCGATGGAACCCGTGGCTAGGCCCAAACGGCGCGCCACTTCGTTGTAAGGCAGCGGAGGGTCTTGGTAAAACAAGAGCCGCACCATTTCAGCGCAGCGCGGAGGCAGCTTGGTAAATGCCTGCCGCATTGTCTGCTCGCGCTCCACTTCCTCCATCATCTCGGGCGGCAGTTGTTCTTTTGATGGAACATGGCTGCCAGCCAGATCCGGCTCCATACCGTCCAGTTCGAGATCTCCCATGCGCCGTCTTTTCTTCCAGTGGTAGGACTGGTGGGCGGCCACGGAGATGAGCCATGATTTGATCGATTCCGCTTTACGAAGATTGGCAAGCTCGGAAAACATCTCCAGGCAAACCGCCTGAAAGATATCGGCGGCATCCTCGGGGCTGGCCCCGTACTTGAAGGGAATTGAATAGATAAGGCGCTTGTATTTGGCGATCAGTGCGGCCCATGCTTCTTCGTTGCCAGCCAGACACTCTCGGACAAGCCGCGTATCGCTCCAGCCAGACAGGACGGAGTCGTCGGACTCGGTGGCTTGGGTTGCAGACAGATTCTCGCCTTCCTGGCGGTTCATTTAGGCGCCCAAAACAGCTCTTCCGCGTTGTCCAGTATGTTGTGTTCGAGAATCGCTGGCCGAAAATTGCCGATCCTAGTCTTTCTACCCACAAGAATATCAGGACTCGCTACACAGATAATCGGAAGCTCTTGCGCGATGAGTTCCTGGACGCGGTCGTAGACGGCTTTTCTTTTCTTGTGGTCCAGCGTCGTGAGTTGCCGGCGCATTAATTTGTCGATCTCCGCTTCCCACGGTGTAGCTGGCTGTTTTTCACCCAGATTCCAAAGGTGGGTCGAGCCGCTGGAGAGCCATACATTCATTTCCCCGTTGGGGTCGACATCCCCACTCGCCAGTCCCATGATGGCCGCTTCATATTCGTGAGACTGCGTCACGCGCTGCACCATGCTGCGGAATTCCAGCGGGACAACACTCACCTGCATTCCCAGTTTCTGCAAATCCTGCTGCACCAAATTCGCAATCTGCAACCGCTGACCATTACTCGAACTTGCCACAATGGAAAACTCCACCGTTTGGCCGCTGTGGTCGAGCAGGTGGCCAGTCTTGTCCCAAGAGAAACCGCCTGCTCGCAGCGATTCACGAGCTTTCTCTAACGACTGCGCAGGCTGTGCGATCTTTGCATCCAGCCACAATTTGTTGCCGGGCGTAATGTTGGTCCACAGCGGTGAACCGCGCCCCTGGTAAACCAACCGGACAATTCCCGCGCGGTCTAGCGCCAAAGAAATAGCCTGCCTGAACCTCACATCGCGAAACCAAGCCTGCTTGCGGACGATTTCCGGCAAGCGTCCAGCAGTGTCGTCATTCAGATTAAACAGAACAAAGTTGTATTCGAGGCCAGGACCGAGATCCTGCAAAGCGTAGCCGCTAGTTTCTTGGTCTTTCGCAAGCACGGCGAAATTTGCAGCGCTGAGCCGCGTGATGACATCGGTATCGCCAGCCTGAAATCGCAGCGCCTCGGCGTCTTCGCTCGACAGCGGCAAAAACACGATCTCGTCCAGGTAGGGCAAGCGCGCGCCTTTGGTGTTCTGTTTCCAGTAGTAAGGGTTTTTTTCCAATACGACTATCTGACCCGGGATGTATTTCTTGAAGCGGAATGGACCTAGTCCTGCGATCTGCTCCGGAGGGGTGTTCAGATTCCAAGCTTGTGCCAAAGTTCCCGCATCGAAAGACTTCTCCAGTAAATGCTTGGGCAGCATTGCGATTCCGTCAAAGAGGCGTTCCGCAGCGGCATACGGCTCGCCTAGCTCGAAGCGTACCGTGTAGGCATCGATTTTCTTTACTGCGATTGGCTGCTCTCCAACGATCAGCAAATCGCGAGTCGGCGAATGCAGCTTCTCATCCAAATAGATTCGAAACGAGAACACGACATCGTCCGCATTGAAAGGGTGGCCATCCGAGAAACGGATGCCCTTCCGCAAATGCAGCGTGTACCGCTTTCCATCGCGAGAACCGCTCCAGGACTTTGCGAGAGCCGGCTCGGTCAGCTGTGTTTCACGGTTAATGTGAATGAGGTCGGCGTTGACTCTGTCCAGCACTTCCCGAGATGGCCTGTCCAGGGCAACCAGCGGGTTCAGCGTTTTGGGCTCGGCCTTTTGGGAAATTACCAGCCGCCCCCCGCTGCGCCCAATCTCGCCGTGAGTTGTCAGCAGCTCTTCCTTAGCAGCAGCGGTGCCGTTGCTCTGGGCGGCAGCGAATCCGCTGGAGAGAACAATAAGCAGGAAAACAATGGATCGAAAAATTACCTTCATGGACATCCAGCTTTCACGAGCACCGCGACTACCAACAAACGTAATGTCCCGAATTCTACCTGCTGGGCGCACGTATTTGTCAGGGTACCTATATCAGGTTGCAATCTTCGCGACCCTTACTGTCATAACACAAGTCTGATCAGGACTCACAAGGGCACTCGAATTGCCTTTAGGGGTCCTCCCAACTCGTTCCGCCACTTCGCAAAACGGAATCTGGCCACAGGGAGATGTTTATGAACAACTTGGCGATCTCGAGAAACGTGCTGATGTTGGCCGCGCTTTTGGTGGGAGCGTTGGCTTCCCAAGGGTTCGCTGAGATCAAGGGTGGTTCGAACGCGGCATTGAAGAGCGTGAAGGTGCTGAGGGATGCCTGGAACCTGGAAAACAATGCCATGCTGCGCTCGCGTGCGTTTGCACAGAAGGCGGACGAGGAAGGCTACGGATCGGTGGCCAGCCTCTTCCGAGCCATGGCGCAGAGCCAGCAAGTGCATGCGAGAAATTTGGCGCTGGCCTTGAAAAAGGTCGGTCACCAGCCGGAGGTCGTACCGCAAACTTTCGAGGTTCGTGCTACGGCTGAAAATCTTCGTACCGAGATCACCTTGCATGCGGGCTATCAAGAAACCACCTTTCCCGCGTTCACTGCTGGCCTGCAACGTGAGCATTTCAAGGCCGCGCTCCGCAGCATGAGCGATGCGAGCCGCGTCGAGGCATCGTTTATCGACTATCTGGGATACGCCTCCGAGCATCTCGGCACCTTGCAGAAGTCATTGAAGACAAACTACTACGTGTGTCGGCAGTGTGGATACCTTACCAAGAACCTGAGCGTGAACGGTTGCAAGGTGTGTTACCACTTGCGCGAGAAACACGTCGCCATCAGCTGAGCCGCGGATCGTCGGTGCGGTGGGGAGGACGTCCGGAGTGCCGCTTTCCCGCCAGATATTTCACATCTACAACACAGTTCGTTCGTGGAATGCATTCGCCACGACGGAGTAAGCCCAGGTTACAGGTATGAGGACCAGTGCCGGAGCCAGCATCCACCAGTAGCTAGCCAGCACAGAGTACTGCTGCACCGAGGCCAGCATGTTCCCCCAACTCGGCGTGGGTTCGACCACGCCGAGACCGAAAAACGAAAGCGCAACTTCCGCCAAAATGAATTGCGGAACCAGCAGTGCCGCCTGCGTGAGAATTACGCCGGACACTTGAGGAAGAACATGCCGCCGCATGAGATAAAACTTGGAGGCGCCGAATCCCCTCGCCGCCAGCACATAGTTCCTTTCTTTGGCGCTAAGGACGACTCCTCTGACCAGCCGCGCAGGTCGCGCCCAACCTACCGTTCCAATTACGGCAATTAAGAGAAAGAATGCCGCCTCCGGGCTGATCCGCAAAGGCAAGAAAGCCCGCACCGCTAAAAGCAAGTAGAGCCATGGCATAGCGAGAAATATCTCCGTAAGGCGCATCAGGACGCTGTCCACGGATCGCCCATAGTAACCCGCAACTGTCCCGATCAGCGCGCCAAGTCCCAGCGAGAGCGCGGCAGCCAGCAATCCTGCAAACAGAGAAATCCGTCCGCCATAGAGCAGACGGGAAAACTGATCGCGGCCATATCCGTCCGTGCCCAGTAGCAGCCATCGCCCAGGAGAGTCTACGCCTACCAGTCGAAGCTCGGAGCTTGGTGGTTCACCAAACTGCTCTCGCGGCACTCGAACAAAGAAACGCAACGCGTAGCTACGCGAACGATCCTCTTGATATCGAGCAAACGCGCCCGGTTCCGCATTCCACGCATAGACAAATGGCCTAGCGTGCCACTTCCCGGCCTTATCCACAAAATGCAAACGCATCGGCGGCGCGTACGGGCGATCCCGATCCTGGCCGGACGAATCGTAAGGTGCGAAAACTCCTGCCATGAGCGCCAACGCATGCGCAGTCACCAGAATCAAGACAGCAGACAGTACTGTTCTATTTCTGCTCATGCCTTCCCAGTCCGAATTCTGGGATCGACAAGATAGAGGATGATGTCAGTGAAGAAATTCCCAGCCACCAGGAATAGAGCCGACAGCATAACCGCCCCAATCACGAGGTACAGATCGCGCGCCAGAATCGCTTCCAGCAACATAGGACCTAAACCTGGCCAACTCATCACCACTTCCACCAATAACGAACCGCTAAGCAGCGTCGCGAACGACAACCCCAGCAACGAAATGAGCGGGTTCGCAGCGAGAGGCAAGGCGTATCCAAGAAGTACTCGGCTTCGCGGAAGCCCAAGGGATCGAGCGGCCTGCACCGAGGATGCACCCAACGCCTCCACCATGCCCGTCCGTACGTGGCGAAAAAACATTGGCAGTGTTCCCATGACCAGTGCGGCAACCGGCAGAATCAGATGCGCTAGCAAGTCCCGAATCTTTCCCGGTATGCTCAGATGTTCGTGATTGAGGGAGACCATCCCCCCTGCCGGAAAGATCCCGGTGCGGACCGCGACAACGAGGAGGAGCAAAGCCAAAAGCAGATCGGGCACGATCAACAGAGTCGAACTACCTGCGGCGGTGAGTCGGTCAAGCCAGCCTCCCGCCCGGTTCGCGGCCAGCACACCGAGGAGAACTGCCGCCATCCAAGCCAGCAATCCCGCCGGAACTGTCAGCCACAGTGTGTTGAGCGCGCGACTCCAGAGCAACGGTGCGACTGGCAAATTGTAAGCAAACGAGTAGCCCCAGTCTCCCCGAGCGACCGAACGCAGCCAAAGCGCGTAGCGTACGGGAAGAGGTCGGTCCATTCCGTACTGCGTTCTCAAAGCCGCCACAGTCTCCGGCGAAATCTGCGGATTGAGTCGCATCTCGTCGAAGTAGTTGCCCGGAGCGAGTTCCAGAAGCGCAAACGAAAGCAACGAAACACCCAGCAAGACAACGACACCGTGAATTAGCCGCCGCGCCAAGTAAGTCATGCATCTGCCTGCGCAGGCGGTGAATCGTCCAAATCTCTCCCTGGGATGGCATCCAACAGACCCTGCGTCACTGTGTGCCGCGGATGGGCAAACAGCCGTTCCGTTGTCTGCCGCTCTACGATCTGCCCGTCGTGCAAAACAGCGATTTCGTCCGCGATGGTGCCCATCAAACCAAGGTCATGTGAGATGTAAAGATAAGTGAGTCCGTTCCATGCTTGCAAATTTTGCAACAAATTAACGATTTGCGCCTGGACGGAAAGGTCCAGTCCAGCGAGCGCTTCATCCAGAATCAGCAGGCGCGGCTGCATCACAAGAGCGCGAGCAATCGCGAGACGCTGCCGCTGCCCGCCGCTGAATTCGTGCGGTCGTCGTTGGAGCCACGCCCCAGGCAGACCAATCCGCTCCATCCACTCCGTAGCAACTTGCTTCCTCTTCTTGGCGGACTCGCCCTGAATCGCGAGAGGTTCAGAGATGATTTCTTCGGCGGAGAAGCGCGGGTTGAGAGCGGTGGCAGAATCTTGAAAGACCAACTGAATTTCGCGGCGCATCCGAAAAAAAACTTCGCCACGCAGCGTGAGTAAATTTTTTCCATCGAACCAAATCTGTCCGCCAGTGGGTTCTTCCAAGCCGGCCAAACAGCGCGCCAGTGTCGACTTTCCTGAGCCAGACTCACCCACAAGGGCCATCGAGGAACCCTCTGCGATTTCCAGATCGACATCGCGGAGAGCCGATATCAGGTTCTTGTGTCGTGACCAAACAGATCCCCGCTCATAACTCTTCCGGAGACCTTCCACTCGCACTAGAGTCTGCCTCTGGATATCCATCGTCTTGTCCGCCGTCTTATCCGCCATATTTGAAACAGCGCACACGACGATCCGGTGCCAGGTAAAAATTTTGCGGCGACTGGAGTAAACACACATCCATGCGTTCCCCGCAACGCGGCGCAAACGAGCAGCCCTGCGGCGGTGTGACCATATTTGGCGGCTCGCCGGGAATCGTTTCAAGCTGCGCGCGACCTTCACTCTTTCTTGGAAGGCACCGCAATAGGGCCTGCGTATATGGATGAAAAGGGGAATTAAGAACATCCTCCGCTCGACCCTCCTCCACAACCTGACCTGCATAGAGAACAAGGATGCGATCGGCAATTTCCGCCAGCACCGCCGGATTGTGGCCAATCAACAGGATGGTCAGGCCGTGGGAGGAACGCAGTTTTTTCAGCAGCTCGAGAATTTCCCGTTGCAGCGTTGTATCCAGCGAGCTCGTGGGTTCATCGGCGACCAGCAGCGCGGGACGGCACACCAGTGCTTGCGCAATCACGATCCGCTGCCGCTGTCCACCGCTGAGTTGATGAGGGTAAGCCCGGTAAATCAGGTCCGGTTCGCGCAAACCAACCTCGCTTAAAACTTCCAGCGCGACCTCCCGGCAGCGATTGCCGCTCCAGCCGTTGTGCGCCGCAACGACGTCGGCAACTTGTGAGCCAACGCGCCGGACTGGGTTCAAGGCCATGACCGGCTCCTGCCCGATCAGAGATATTTGCGCCCCGCGAATGGACCGCATCTCTCGTTCGGACAAGCTCATTAATTCGTGCCCTCCGAATTGGATCGATCCTCCGGAAGATTCGGCTGACGGCGGCAATACTCCGAGGATGGCAAGGGCAAGTGTGCTTTTGCCGCATCCCGATTCGCCCAAGATTCCCACGACCTCGCCACTGTGTATTTCGCAGCTAACCCCGCGGAGCGCCTGAGACGTGACGCTTCCCGACGCATACTGTACGGAGAGATCTTCAATTTTGAGCAGCGGCATCATACGTTGAATACATGACAGCTAAGGCAAGTCTATCTTGCACGAATGACCGGACGTTAGCAATTGCAGGGGAAGGCGTAACGATTGGTGAATTCTTGTGAGCTAAACCAACCGGCAACTCCACACACAGGCTCACTTCCTGCGCGTGGCGACTGCTTGTGAAGGGGAGCGACTCATTCTTTGTCTTCTAGTCCGTGGACGGTAACTGGAGCCGGAGCCGGTCCCGCCTGCCTTGGTACCAGCGGCTGCAGCCCGGCTGCCGTTGCTCGACGCGCCGTTCGTGCCGGGGGAAGGCGTGCGGGACTTGCGCCGCTATTCGTGGCGTCGGCGATGCCGGAACGCAGGAACGAACCCATCGAGGGTGTTGGGGGCGGGAGTTGAAGACGTCATACTCGCCGATGTGCTGGCAGCACCTGCGCCCACTCCGCCGCCGGCCCCGGCCGAACTTCCACCGGACGCTCCAGATGCTCCGGTCCCGTGGCGAGCCCACTCACACCCGCGAGAGCCGCGCCAACGGCAAAGCCGCCCGCGCGCACCAAGGCCAATGCACTCGATCCCACGTCGCCGGAAATAATCCGTTTGGCAATCAAAGGCACCAGAGCGACAGCAAGCGCATAGAAGATGCTGACCAAACCGAGCATGACCGAATCCGGCAAACCCCGTAGAAAACCCAGGAACTCGTACCCAGCACGTCGCTGACATGATTGATGTGGATCGCGGTGATCAGCGCGCCGAAGACGGCGGAGAGAATACCCCACGCGTTCCAGATCATCACGTTAACGGCTGAGGTCTTCCCCATCTGGCCGATGCCCGAGATTGGAATGAGGGGGGAGCACGAGCGGCCCTAGAACGTACAGCACCGAACCAAACATAGCCGAGACGAATGGACGATTTTTGTACGATTGGCGCAAACGACCGGGAAGTGATTGATTCTAGGTGGCTTTATTTGGTGGACCTGGTCGGGATCGAACCGACGACCTCTTCCATGCCATGGAAGCGCGCTCCCAGCTGCGCCACAGGCCCACTTGTTGAAGCTCATTGCGGAAGGAATCTCTTGATTCTAGCCTACTCGGTCAGCTTCCGTCCAACACCATGGTCACTGCGGGTAGGAGTGCTCGACTCGGTGTCGCTCGACTTGCCTAGACTTTGGTCCACAATTCCGCCCGCGGATCTTCTGGATTCAGATGGGCCAGTTCTCGCAAAAGTTCTTTGGTGCGTTCGTCGCGGGGCATAGGGACCGTAATCTGAACCTCGACAATTTCATCGCCGCGGATACCTTCTTTGGAGGCCGACGCTACACCTTTCTCGCGCAAACGAAGCTTCTGCCCTGAGGCTGTACCGGGAGGAATTTTCAGCAATGCACGGCCATCGATGGTGGGAACTTCGATTTTGGCTCCGAGCGCAGCTTCCGTGGCATTGATTGGGACGGTTAGATAAATATCGTCTCCATCGCGGCGGAAAATTGGGTGTTCTCCTGCACGGATAATGACGAACAGATCACCGTGGGTACCGCCGCGAACTCCGGCATTGCCCTTGCCTGCTAAACGGATACGCTGGCCATCACGCGTTCCGGCTTTGATACGAACTTCCATGGGCTCGGTGCGATTCAAGGCGCCTTCGCCGCCGCAGGTGTGGCAGGTCGTGATGTTCTTGCCGGTACCGTGGCAGTTAGGACAAGCCGCATTAAACTTCATGCGACCGCCAGTTTGTGTGATCTGTCCGCTGCCTCCGCATTGTCGGCACATGCCGGGAGATTCGATGATGCCGCTGCCGTGACAGGTTTGGCAGGTGTCGCGTCGCGAAATGTTGAGACGAATCACGCCGCCTCGGATGGCTTCCCAGAAGGGTACGCGGACTTGATATTCCAAATCCGTGCCAGCCTCGGGACCTCCCTCTTGCTGGCCTCCGCGTCCAGAGAAAATGTTGGAAAAGATGTCGCGGAAACCTCCACCGCCTGCTGTTGTGCTTCCGCTGCTGCGGGCGGACTTTTTTCCGGCGCTGTCGAAGAGGTCGGAGAAGTCGAAGCCGCCAAAATCGAAACCGGCCCCACCCGGACCGGTGCTTTTTCCGGGAAAACCACCGCCAGGGAATCCGCTGCCGCCAGTTGCGCCGGGAGAGCCACCGCCACGCGCGTAGGCTTCCGCCGTAGCCGGGGCAATGTTGTCGGAGTAAAAGCCGAGCTGATCGTAAACCTTTCGCTTCTTGGGATCGCTGAGAACTTCGTTGGCTTCGGAGAGGAGCTTGAATTTTTCTTCGGCGGACTTGTCGCCCGGGTTTACGTCGGGATGGTATTTGCGCGCAAGCTTCTTGAACGCTTTGCGGATTTCCTCCGCGGAAGCGCTCTTCTTAACGCCGAGAGTTG
>JAYVEP010000132.1:0-4638 GCA_043749225.1 Acidobacteriaceae bacterium | reverse complement strand
CCGCTCACCGCCACCCGCGTACCAGGAAGGGTTCGTGACGCCGTTATCAAAGGCATTGGCAAAGCTTACTCGGGAATTGCTAATGGTGCGGATATTGGTTCCGAACTGGATGCTGTGGCTGCCGTGGATCCAGGAGACATCGTCTGTAATGTTATGTACCGGCGTAACCCGGCTCAAGGTGTGAGTCTGGTCGTTTTGTTGGAAAACAAACCGGAAGGTAATGTCGTTCCCGGTGCTGTCGCCGCCTTCGGTAAAGGCCTGCCGTGTCAATCCGTAGCGGAAGTTATTCACCCAGTTCTGCCCAATCGTCCAGGTGTGACCCGCAGACACGCCCCACGGATGGCTCCACGTTTCGGGAGCTTTCGTGTCCGGGAAGTAGGACTGCAGCGACTGTTTGTCGTGCTGCACGGTTAGCCGCAGCGAGACAGTTTGGTTCTTGGTTAGATTCAGATCGAACTTGGCAATGTGCTCGTTCAAGTTGGTGGGTGTAGGCGCATTGAAACGGAATCCGCCCGTGTTCAGTCCATCGCCCACGGTCGTATCGTTCGAGGGGTATTTCAATATCGCATTCGCAAATACTGCCTGTGCTGCAGGGTTCAGGCATATACCCAAAGTGACCGCCGGACAAGCGGGGTCACTCACAGTTATGTTAGGGTAAGCGAGGGCCAAATCATCGGCATTCAACGAAGCAATAGCGGTTGTGTTACAAGCGGGGTCAGCACAGTACGAGTAGTGAATGACGCCGGTACCGAGATTACCCGAGCCCGCCGGATCCGGATCCGGGGATTGCGCCAGCGGCACAAATCGGACCGCTGACGAGGACCGTCTTTCGCGCTCTCCTTCGTAGTTGTAGAAGAAGAAGAGCTTGTCTTTGATGACAGGCCCGCCAATACCTCCCGTGAATACGTGCCGGATCAGATTTTCTCGCCCGATTCCCGCATGATTGTTGAACCAGTCGTTGGCTTCCCAACCCTTCGTTCTGTAGGTGTCGAAAGCAGACCCGTGGAAGGCGTTTGTGCCAGATTTGGTTACAAGGTTCACCTGCGAGCCCGCCGAACGTCCTTGGTTCGCATTGCCGTTCGCGGTAGTCACACGAAATTCTTCCGTAGCCTCTGTGTTCAAGCGCAGTACAGGTCCGGCTGTGATGTCTTTACTCGATGCCAGACTGCCGATCGTCAGACTATTGGTGTTTCCGGGTGAGGCAGTATTCGCGCTTTGCGCACTGTTAATGTCCACGCCGTCGAGCGTGATATTCGTCTGGTCGGCTCGGGCCCCCGCAACATAGCCTTCTCGTGTGGCACCGGGTTGCAAACTTAACAACTGGCCGACTTCTTTGCCAGCGAGCGGCAGTTGGCTGATCTGCTCGAACACGATGTTGTTGCCCAACGAAGCGTCCTGACTATTGACGAGAAATCCGGCGCTGGACGCCGTGACTTCGATCGACTCGTTGGCCGTGCCAACCTCCAGCTGAACGGTGGCCTCGGAAGGCTTGCCTATTAGGGCGCGGACATCATTGACAGTCTGCTTCTTGAAGCCCGTTGCCACGACTTCGAGGCGATACGTGCCGGGGATAATCAGGTCGAAGTTGAAGCCGCCCGAATCGGTCGTCTTCATGCTGCGGACGTTGCCGGTTGCCTGGTTAGTAAGCGTGATTTCCGCGCCCGCAACAGTGCGGCCTTGCGGGTCGGCGACGGTGCCGCGGACGGCGGAGGTGCCGGTTTGGGCTGCCAGCGGCAAGGAGAACGCCAAGGACAACGTCAGGAACAATGCGACGAAAGCTACGAAGCGGCTGCGTGTGGTCATTTTGCTGTATCCCCCTCAGTTGGAACCGAGAATCATCGAACCAGGAAATCGGATTGGTGCAAGATATTGCCATCCCGCAAAGGCTGCAGGAACTAGTCTGGGATGCATGTACACTTCCAGCATGTATTGTCTTTAGATTGATTACTTTAGGCCATGAACTGCCAGACAATATACAACATTCTGTAGTTTTTGTGACCAACCTATGGTTAATGGGAGGCATCAAAGGCCGATCACGCCAGCTCGCTCATTCCCTGAGACTTCGGCCGAGGATCCTAGGCTAAACTGATTGCCAATGAATCCTCTGCTCCCAGTGAAGTCGATGATTATTGGCACCGCTGGGCACATCGACCACGGCAAGACGGCGCTGGTGCGGGCGCTTACGGGTATTGACGCGGATCGGCTGGAGGAAGAGAAGCGGCGCGGGATTACGATCGATCTGGGGTTTGCGCACCTTGATTTGACGGCGCCGGATGGTACGCCTCTGCGGTTGGGTTTCGTGGACGTTCCTGGGCATGAGCGCTTTGTTCGCAATATGTTAGCGGGGGTCGGCGGCATAGATGTGGTGCTGTTTGTGATTGCGGCGGATGAATCCATCAAGCCGCAGACGCGGGAACATTTTGACATTTGCCAGCTGCTGGCCGTGCAGCGCGGCATTACCGTGCTGACCAAAGCCGATTTGGTAGACCAGGAAACGCTTGGCGTGGTGAAGATGGAAGTGGAGGATTTTCTGCGTGGGTCGTTTTTGGATACACACCGCGCGCCAATTGTTTGTGTTAGTGCTAAGACCGGAGCGGGGCTCGGCGAACTGAAGCAGGCTATTGTTGAGCAAGCGGTCTCGGCGAATGCGCGAGATTCCGCTGCGCTGCCAAGGTTGCCCATCGACCGCGTTTTCACGATGAAGGGCTTTGGCACCGTGGTTACGGGTACGCTGCTGGCGGGAGCGGTTCGGAAAGAAGATGAACTGGAAGTGTATCCGTCGGGTCAGAGTGTGCGAGTGCGCGGCGTGCAGGTTCACGGGGCTTCGGCGGAGCAGGCGGTTGCTGGGCAACGGACCGCGCTCAATTTGGCTGGGGTGGACCCTGGCCATCTCGCACGTGGCATGACATTGGGACCTGTCGCTGCGTTACAAGCAACTGAACGAGTGGATGTTTCGCTTACGCTGCTGTCCTCTGCCAAACCGCTGAAAGATCGAGCGCGTGTGCATCTGCATTCGCAGACCATGGAAACCATTGCGGAAGTCGTTCTGTTACGAGAAAAGCAAGTGTCTGCAGGTGGGCAGGCGTTCGTGCGGCTGCGTTTGGCGGATAAGGCGTTGCTGCTTCCCGGCGACCGCTTTATTGTGCGGCAGTTTTCGCCGGTAGTGACGATTGGTGGAGGCGTTGTGCTGGATGCCGCGCCCGTTGCAAAAGAAAAGAAAGAGATTCTGGAAACTTTTCTCGAAACTCTGAGCCAAGGCCAACCGGAAGCGATTTTGCAATCGCGTATCGCAAGACGTTCTCATCGGGGGCTCTCCATCGCGCAGGCCGTTGCAGAGACTGGCTGGCGACGCGAATTTATCGAAAGCTCTCTTGCTGGCTCAATCCGCGACGGGAGTGTGGTGCGGGTTGGCAGCCAGTTTGTTTTGGCGAACGGCATCGCCGTGTTGAGTGCCTCGGCCATGCGCGTGGCCGGTGATTTCCAGAAACAGAATCCACTGGCTGGCGGTATGGGCAAGGAACAGCTGCGTGAAAACCTGCATGCGTCGCCTGAAATCTTCGCTTACGTTTTGGAGCAGTTGGTGAAGGAGAGGAAGCTCGCGGTTTCCGGCGAGATGGTGCATCCACCGGGGCAGGGGGTTGTGCTGAAAGATGAAGAAGCAGCTTCTAAGGAAATCATAGAATCTGCATTCGCGGCTGCCGGGCTGAAGGTTCCAGCACTCAGTGAAGTGCTGGGCGGGCTGAAGATTGATCAGGTTCGCGCACAGAAGCTTGTGACGTTATTAATGCGCGACAAAATTCTCGTGAAGGTGTCGGAGGAACTTGTGTTCCATCGCGATGCGCTGGCCGCTCTTCGCAGCAAGATCGCGACGCACAAACTGAAATCGGCAAAAATCGATGTAGCGGCCTTTAAGGACTTGGCGGGTATTTCACGAAAATATGCTATCCCTTTATTGGAATATTTTGATCGTGAGCGAGTCACGCGTCGCGACGGAGATACGCGCGTAATTCTGTAAGAGGACGCTCTGCTGTCGGCCCGCGCGGAACATCGCGAATACGGCTCCCTGTGGGTCGGCCACGATAGCCATCGTTCCAGCACCTTCTGAGGTCAGCAAGTCAAAAATGAGTGACAATCTTGCGGCCTGCGTTGTTCAGCTGAATGGATTCGTATAATGAGTTTGATGGAATCCTCCTCCTATTCCCAAGTATCTTCACCCATAACAATCATTGGCGCTGGTTTAGCTGGTTCGGAGGCGGCGTGGCAGTGTGCGCGGCGAGGTGTTCCGGTGACTCTGTACGAAATGCGTCCCGTACGCTCGACGCCGGCGCATCAAACGCAGGATTTTGCCGAGCTTGTGTGTTCCAATTCACTGAAATCGACGAGCGAATACACTGCGCCGTGGTTGTTGAAGGAAGAAATGCGGCGGGCCGGATCGTTGCTGTTGGAAATTGCACGGGAGTGCTCCGTGCCTGCTGGCCATGCGCTGGCTGTGGACCGCGTGGCGTTTTCGGCCAAAGTCACGCAGGTGCTTGAGCAAGAGCCGCTGATCGCAATCCGGCGGGAAGAAGTAGCGCGGATTGATTCCAGCCAGCTTGTGATTGTGGCGACGGGTCCGTTGACGTCCGACGCGCTGGCGGC
>JAYVEP010000131.1:0-32241 GCA_043749225.1 Acidobacteriaceae bacterium | reverse complement strand
AATATGCGGCACGGTATGACGCCGCACGAAGCAGGCATGGACGCCCTGAAGCGTATCGTTCGCAACTACAACGGCGATAGGGATCGCCTGCGCTTCATGGACATGACTTACTACGTACTCCGAAAAGACGGCGCTTATGCTGGAGTGTCACTCTGGACGGGATACGAACCGGGCAATCCGCACAAAATCGCTGTCCACGACGGCACTACAAAGCGGAACGAGAAAACGATAAGTCTGTTCGAAGGTGCATCGCAGGAATGGCCGCCCACTCCGGATGAAAAGTAGCTCGCCAAATATCGGTGCGGCGATTCGAGATTGGTGGAGAGACGGCCGCGAACATCACGGTGTCTTGGAGACGTCACGTCTGTTCGTCGTCGAAGTCCTCGAATTCGTCCGCGATTCTACTCCCGCCCGTGAACGCCAACGGTACGGCGACATGGAGTATGACTGGGAACACGGCGTCAACACCATGAGTGCCGCCGTTGGATGGCGAGACCGGTTGCTGGGCGTGTTCCATTCTCCCTATCAGCCAACGGAACCTGAGTTGTTTCGAGAGATGATGGACGCTCTGAATGCAGACTGTTCTCAGTTTACTTTCATTGATTTAGGCTCAGGGAAGGGAAGAACACTGTTGATGGCGTCGGAATATCCGTTTCGACGAATCGTCGGTGTTGAGCTGCTTCCGGATTTGAACAGCTTGGCGCAGAAGAATATTTCGACGTTCAAGAGCGACTCGCAACGGTGCTTTGCGCTGGAATCGGTTTGCCAGGATGCACGGGAATACGAATTTCCGGACGAGCCTTTACTGGTCTATTTGTTTAATCCGTTTCTGGAGTCAGGATTGGAACAGGTAGTCGAGAATCTAGAACAGTCGTTGCAGAAACACCCAAGGGAAGCGGTCGTTCTCTATCACAACCCGTTGCTGGAGAACGTTATCGCTGCCAGCCCGCTGTTCAAGAAGACCGCCGGGACGCACCAGTTTTCCTTGTATAGTGCGGTTCCGTGATCGCAGGAGGGCCAAAGTTGGCCCCAACAGCGCGCATATCCGGCGCTAGCTTAGAATGCGTCAATCCCAGTAATCGACTGTCCGATGATCAGCGCATGCACGTCGTGCGTGCCTTCGTAGGTCTTCACTGATTCCAGATTCATCATGTGGCGCATGATTGGATAGTCATCGGCAATTCCGTTTCCGCCTAGAATGTCGCGGGCCATGCGCGCACATTCCAAAGCCATCCAAACGTTGTTCCGTTTCGCCATGGAAATATGTTGGTGCTGGACCTTACCTTGATCTTTCAAACGGCCTACCTGCAAGGCAAGCAACTGGCCTTTGGTAATCTCGCTGATCATCCAAACCAATTTTTCCTGAATGAGTTGGTGAGAGGCAATCGGCTGATCGCGGAACTGTTTGCGAAGCAGTGAATATTGCAGAGCTGTGTCGTAACACGACATAGCAGCGCCCAGCGCTCCCCAGGAAATGCCAAAGCGCGCCTGGTTCAGGCACATCAGCGGAGATTTGAGTCCGCCGGTTCCCGGTAGGAGATTGGCTTCAGGAATCCGAACATCCTGCATCGAGAGCCCTGAAGTTACCGACGCCCGTAGCGACCACTTACCGTGAACGTCATCCGCCTTGAACCCGGGGCGATCGGTTTCCACCAGGAAGCCACGAATCTTGTTGTCTTCATCTTCTACTTTCGCCCAGATAACGGCCACATCGGCGATGGTGCCAGAGGTGATCCACATCTTTTCGCCGTTCAACACATATTCGTTGCCGGATTTACGCGCGCGCGTGCGCATGCCCCCGGGGTTTGATCCAAAGTCGGGTTCCGTCAATCCAAAGCAGCCCAACTTTTCACCCTGTTGCATGGCGGGTAGCCACGTCTGTTTCTGCTCTTCCGTTCCAAAAGTATAAATCGGATACATGACCAGCGAAGACTGCACGCTAACGAAAGACCGCACGCCCGAGTCGCCACGTTCCAACTCCTGCGTCATCAAGCCATATTCCACGTTGCCCATTCCAGCGCAGCCGTAACCCTTGAGAGAAGCTCCAAAGAATCCGAGTTCCGCCATGGGCTTAACCAGTTCGCGAGGGAACCGGCCAGCCCGGTTGCATTCCTCAATAATCGGAACCAGGTTGTCTTCAATAAATTTGCGAGTTGTGTCGCGAACCAAACGTTCGTCGTCGGTAAGCAGGGAATCGAATTCTATAAAGTCAACACCTTTAAATTTGATAGCGGACATGAAAAACCCCTTTATCTGACGCCGATGTGTCGAAGTATTTTCGACAAAAGGCGAACAGTCGACGATAGCAGCGCTACATTAACAGGTCAAACGGGCAGCAGGGAATTGAAGCAAAGCAGTCCCAATTGGGCAAAAGTCCGGGACTATTTGACTGTCTTGAAAAAGCGCTCGGATTGCCGCTTCCCGTTGGGTGAGCACAATTTTTGGCACAACGCAAAATGGAACGATGGTCTGCAATTGAAGAAGGAAAGCCAACGCTAGAAGATCAAGCAGATATGTGGTGAGCGCGCTGGGACTCGAACCCAGGACCCATGCCTTAAAAGGGCATTGCTCTACCAGCTGAGCTACGCGCCCACATTGTTTGTATCTACAACTCTTACAAAAGCTTACGCGGTATTCCATTTGATCTCAGGAATCTTGGATGGAACCAGCGAAGGGCAAATGCCAGTCCTGCCGAGTATCGTAGAATCAACCAGCGCTCACAGCCTTTGTAGCGTACTACTGCATACTAACAAAAACTGTACCTCTCCCGCAGGCGCGTGCCAACAAACCCCCGACTCGTACGGATCGAGCTTTTTTCCAAGCGGACTCTCGGATGCGTGATCGCGGAGGCTTTGCCCAGTCTTTACGAATGCGATCGTCTTGTCCCGGCTCTCGTTGAAGTGCTTCAGAGTCCTTTCCAGCGAAGCGAAGCGGTTGGTCGGCTTCAAGGGTTCCGGTGCCTGCGCCTTGTGGCAGCGATCTGGAATCGCCGCCAAAACGAACTCATCAATGGCCTTGACGTCTTCGCCAGCGGTCTGGCGGGTGCCTTCATTACCTGTTACTGCACCATCCCGAAAAGCATATCTTCGGCGGCGGCGATATGCTCGCCACTTCAGCTACGGACCAGCGGTTAGGCACTGGCTTGAAGTTCAACTGTGCTGCCGACATTCCCTTGGGTGGCCTCTAGAACCTTGGCGCGGGTTTGCTCCAGATACTGCACGGCGCGATCGCGATCGGCCTGTGTTTGTGCGGCAGAGGAAATTGTGCCGCCGAATAGAGTGAAAGTTGCCAGCGTAGCTAACACCGGAAGATTGCGCTTCATGAACACCTCCCTACAAGGTCTCGGATTTCGTTCCCGGCCATGATAGTTGGAAAGGGGCCCGGGTAGCGGGTCGTTGTTTTGAAACCTGGATCCTACGCCCTGACCCGATGCCTTGACCTGTAGCGCTGATGCGCAGCCTTGCTTTTCCTAGCTCACTAGCGGAGGATATTCCTTCATGATCGTGAATTTTGCCGAGCGGGCGCATAACCACAACTGGGAACTTGATCCGGTTATTCGCTCGCTTTTAGACACGGATTTTTACAAGCTCCTAATGCTGCAGTTCATCTGGAAGCACTACCCGAAGACTCACGTTTCCTTCTCGCTATTCAATCGTTCCACCACCGTTCGTCTTGCTGAGACGTTGGATACTTCCGAGTTTGTTGCTCAAATGGAACACGCTCGCAGCCGAAGGTTTCGCAAATCCGAACTCGTTTGGCTGGCTGGTAATACGTTTTACGGGAGCCGCGGCATTTTTGAGCCAGCCTTCCTCGAATGGCTCGAACGTGATTTTCGCCTCTCCGACTACCAGCTCTCCGTGCAGGACGGCCAGTTCACTCTTACCTTCGACGGATTGTGGACGGGAACCACGATGTGGGAGCTCTATGCGCTCTCGATCATCGGAGAACTGAAAACCCGCGCGGCGCTCAAGCAACTCAGCGAGTTCCACCTCGACATTCTTTATGCTCGCGCGAAAACTAAACTCTGGAGCAAGATTTCACGCCTGCGTGGCGTTCCAAATTTGCATGTCGCTGACTTTGGAACGCGCCGCCGCCATAGTTTCCTTTGGCAGGAATATGTCGTAAAAGCCATGGACGCGAATCTTGGCTCCAGCTTCATAGGAACTTCCAACGCCTTTCTTGCCCACAAACACGACGTCGAAGCCATTGGTACTAACGCTCACGAAATTCCCATGGCCATGGCCGCGCTCGCGACCGACGATCAGGCATTGAAAGCCGCGCAATACAAGATGCTCGAGCTTTGGCAGGCCACTTACGAAGGCGCTCTCCGCATTATGCTGCCCGACACTTTCGGCACCACGCAATTCCTGCAGAATGCTCCCGACTGGGCTGCGGACTGGACTGGCCAGCGCGCCGACAGCAAGAATCCGTATGTTGCTGGAGATGAATACATCGCGTGGCTGAAGGCGCGTGGCCGCAACCCGCAGGACAAATTATTCATCGCCTCAGACGCGCTGGATGTTGACGACATTCTAGGCTTACATGCGTATTTTGAAGGTGAGTTGCGGAATGGTGCAATGCCGCAGGATTTTCTGAGCGCCGATGATTTCTTTGATCGCGGAAAGTGGGCACCTGCCCGTCGCATCCGCTTCAGCGCTGGCTGGGGTACGCTGCTGACGAACGATTTTCGTGGCTGCGATCCCGCCGGTGGGGCAGGGTTTGACCCCGTAAGCCTCATCTGCAAAGCCCATTCCGTCGAGGGCCGCCCTGCTGTCAAACTCTCTGACAACTATGCCAAGGCTCTGGGTCCGCAAGAGGAGATTGATCGCTACAGGAAGGTTTTCGGTACCGCAGGGGTCGCCAACGCTCCTCTTATTGCTTAAGGAAATCCCAACTTGCGAACGCAGCCAACCCGTGTTTGGAGAGAGTCTGTGAAAGCGCGCAATTCCTCAATGCCGCAGATCGTCGTTCGACTACTTCTGGTGGGAACCATAGTGTGGGCAACGTTTTCGTCGGTAGCCGCCTTCGCCAAGAAGAAGGACGAACCTCCAACTCTTCGGTGGCAGGAGGGCGCACCGGGTTGCTCGGTCGATAAGGGGGGGACAGGTCGGTTTTATCGTTACACAATTGCCAACAATGGGGTGAAGATTTCCATTGCCCTGGATCCTCAAGAACTGACGCAATCGCAGCGCCGCGCCGACCACGTGATGGGCGTCTTGTTGACTGTGAACAATAGCGTCGCAGTGCCTCTCGTAATAAAACCGAGCGAAGCGACTCTAGAGCTTATCCAGCATTATCACTGGCGTTTTCAGGCATGGGAGCCAGGGGAGCTTGCGTATCGTATTCAGAACAAGACAGACGATCTGATGCACCAGACCGACAAAGATTTGGAGAAGCGACCGGAGAAAGTCGAAAACAACGAAGAGCGCTTGCGAGAGCATCAAAGGCTGGTCAGTGAAATGGTGGAATTTCTTAGCACCCAAGGCCTCCACGAAACCACGTTGGACGCGGTCAACCCGAATGTCGAAGGCTGGTTATTTTTCCCATCGCGAGGGAAATGGGTAGGTGGCTGGAAAAAGCGCGAGGAATTCGTATTCCGAATCCCGGTGGGAGGCTGGGCGGTGGAATTTCCCTTCGTCCTCCCACCCAGCGACCGGCCGGTTTTGAAAGCTCGTCCAGACTAACCACTCACTAGAAGCGCAATTGCGGTCCGAATGTTACGCGCAGATTGTGGCGTACGCCGCCGTCGAAGTACATTTCATCGCCTGCGTCAAGCCGCAAGCCAAGGCGTCCCAAAAAACCTTCCACGCCGATGCCCGGATAGAGTGCGAACCGGGTATTTCCCGACGTAACGCTACCCAAGGCTCCCTTGAAACCTGCCGCAGCATTTTGGTCAGAGACGCTGAAGTTCACGAACCCACCCTTCGCGGTGAAGAACGCTCGCACCGGCCCAGCGTCCGTTTCAAACTTCGGCCCGAACAGCGCGTGCAGATTGCGCAGCCGGGTGTTGACCAGCTGCGTGTTGATGCCGTTGCTGAAAACGCTGGTGAAGTTCTTCTTGAAGTCGTAACTCATTTCGCCTTCCAGCTGCACATTCCGACGCACATTGAAGGCGGCCCTTCCACCCAATCCAAAGTAGTTCGTATTGGGAGACGTTCTCTGCAGGCCGAAGTAGTTGGTGAATACTCCAATTTCAATGTGATCTCCCGACAAGGCTTGCGCGAACAGGGAAGGAGCGGATAGCAGACAACTCACCATGAGAAACAAGGCTGTACGTTTCATTATTCCTCCGTTGGAACAAACTTCTCCCTGGCAGGATGAGGCGGGTACTCGCGCAGGAAGTTTGTTTAATCTGAGAGTTTGGATGCACCGAAGCTTGTGCGAGGTTGTTCGGGGAAAATCGAAAGTGCCTGTCGGCTGGGTTTTACCGCCGCGCCAGGCTCTCCAGTAAATCAAAGAAGCCGGGGAAGGAGATGCTGGCGCACTCCGCTCCTTGGATTTGAGTGTCTCCCTTGGCGCGGAGCCCAGCCACGGCGAAGGCCATGGCGATGCGGTGATCGTCGAAAGTCTCGATTTGCGCTCCGTGTAGAGTCTGACCTCCGGGCACGCGCAGGCCATCCGGAAATTCTTCGACCTCGGCGCCCATCGCTCGCAAGTTGCGGACCACCGCTGCTATGCGGTCGGATTCCTTCACGCGAAGTTCGGCCGCGTCACGAATCTCGATGCCGTCGGTGGTGTAAGGCGCGATCGCCGCAAGCACTGGAATTTCGTCAATCAGTGCCGCTGTGTCGCCCCCAGTAATCTTGCAGCCTTTCAGCTTGCCGCCTTCCACTTGTACTGTGCCCACGAGTTCGCCGTGGAGCTCCTCCAGGTGCGTCACCTTAATGCCGACGCCAAGTTGAATCAGGAAGTCGAGCAACCGCGCACGCGTCGGATTCAACCCCAGGCTGTCGATCACAAGTTGCGATCCTGGAAAAAGTCCCGCTGAACACAGGAAGAACGCAGCGCTGGAGATGTCTCCGGGTACTCCGCCTTCAATGGCACGCAGCTTCTGTCCGCCGCGAATACTGACTTCATTCAGGTTGCGATTGACCTCTGCGCCGAACGCCCGCATCGCCAGTTCGCTGTGGTCGCGGGTACGCGCCTGACCTCGCACTCGCGTTTCGCCTTCGGCAAAGAGTCCGGCAAAAAGTAAGCATGCTTCCACTTGCGCGCTGGCGACTGGCATGTCGTACTCAATAGCGTGCAGCTTGCCGCCGGCAATTTGCAGCGGAGGCCGATTACCTTCCGCTGAAGTAATGACCGCGCCCATCTGCGTCAGTGGTTGAATAACGCGAGCCATGGGTCGTCGCGACAGAGATTCGTCGCCAATGAGTTCTGAACTAAACGGCTGACCGGCGAGAATGCCGCTCATCATTCGAATCGTGGACCCACTATTGCCGCAGTTCAGCGCCCGTTGCGGCGCTCTCAACCGCATATTGCAACCTTCAATTGCGACCGAAAGCGTTTGCCCCTTTTGCGTCATTTCCCATTGGCAGCCTAGCTCGCGCAAACATTCCAGCGTGCTCGCGCAATCTTTTCCCGTCGAAAAGTTGTCCAACCGCGTTGTGCCTTCGGCTAGCGCGCCCAGCATCGCGTATCGATGCGAAATACTTTTGTCGCCGGGCAGCCGGATGCCGCCTTCGATGTTCTTTGCAGGATGGACCACTACCGTTGTTTTTTCACTCATGGGATTTGCTGGTGTTCCTGGGCGCTGATGGGCGATCCGCGAACGAGGAATGAAAATTGTAGCAGGCGCAAGGGAAGGACTTGCCGCGCAAGACAAATTAGCTCACGCTAGCGGCGGTTCTTTGCGTCGAGCGAGAATTTCCTGGCAGCGGACTCCTCCAGCGGCTGTCGGAGGAGTCTTCGGCAAAATCTTACTGGTTTGTTACTGCGTACCCCGTCGGCGGCGCGGAAGACTGCGCAGATGGAGCCTCCAGAGTCAGCGGCTCTTCCGGCATCACAATCCAGCCGATGACGTAAGCGAGCAGCCCGGTGCCTCCGAAAATAACGACGACCAGCCACACCAGCCGCACCAGCGTCGCGTCCAGATCGAAATAGTTGGCGAACCCCGCGCAGACACCTGCGATTTTGCGTCCTGCGCGCGGCCGCGTCAGCCGCCGTTGGACCGCCCGATAGCCTACGGAGCTACCGCAATAGGCGCAAACGTTGGCATCTTCCTGAATATTCTTTCCACAGCGGTTGCAGAACATGGCATCACCTCGAGGCTGTTTTGTACCCTCTCGCTATTAGGATACGCGCCTCCGACGCGAAAAGTTCCCTTCGTGTGCGGATGGGTCGGGGTAGGGAATTCCCATAAATTCGGCGCTCTCGGCCCCGCTATATAATCTCGTATTCATGCCAACCACGACCGCTGCCGCAGCACGATTCCAGCCTGCCAGCGATCAATCTTTGCTGGTCTACTTCGGCGACCAAATCTCACTTGATTCTCACCGGCAGGTCGTGAGGTTGTTGCGCCTGTTACAGTCGGAGCCGGTTGCTGGAATCCGCAATTTGCATCCCGCGTATTGCTCGCTGCTGATCCAGTTCGACCCGTTGCGATTCACTCACGAGGATTTGGAAGCTATTCTCCGCTCGTATCTTGGTCGGCTGCAGACCGTGCCCGTTCCTGAAACACGCGAGATGGAAATCCCTGTTTGCTATGGCGGAGACTTCGGTCCTGATCTGGCGGATGTTTGTGCGCTTCGCGGGATGACGCCATCGCAAGTCATCGAACTACATTCCTCGGCGGATTACATCGTGTACTTCCTTGGTTTTGTTCCGGGCTTTGCGTATCTGGGCGAATTGCCGAATGCGTTAGTCACGCCACGCCTCGCGGTACCACGTCGCAGCGTGCCCTCGGGCAGTGTCGGAATCGCGGGCAGTCAGACCGGTGTATATCCGTTTCCCACTCCCGGCGGCTGGCGCTTGCTCGGGCGGACGCCTATCAAAATGTTTCGCTCGGATGAGACCGCGCTGAGTTTTTTAACCATCGGGGACCGCGTTCGGTTTACGCCCATTTCTCCCGAGCAGTTTTCAGTTTTGGAGAAGGCGCAGCGGTGATCCCATGAGCACAATTCAGGTTGCCTCGCCCGGACTCTTTACCACCGTGCAGGATCTTGGTCGTGAAGGTTGTGGTCCCTTTGGAGTTTCCGCTTCGGGTGCAGCCGACGCCCTGGCGCTGAGGATAGGGAATCGCTTGGTCTCAAATGCTGACAACACCGCTGCGCTTGAAATGACGCTACTGGGCGGTACATTTCTGTTTCCGGAAGGCGCGACTATTGCGTTAACAGGCTCGGATTTCGGCGCCACGCTAGACGGTGTGCCCGTGCCGCTTTGGGTCTCCGTCAAAGTCAGTCCTGGACAGATGTTACAGCTCGAATCCACTCGCTCAGGGGCACGTTGTTACCTGTGCGTGCATGGGGGAATCGCAGTCCCTGCCTTTCTTGGTAGTGCCTCCACGCACATTCTAAGCGGCTTGGGAGGCTTAGAGGGTAGGCCGCTACGTAAAGGAGATGTGTTGAAAATTGGGCCCGCCAAGGCAGTTTTTCGTCAGGAAACACTCACGCCGGACGCTCTCCGAAGACTCTCGCCCCGTAAGGTGCTGCGTGTCACGTCGGGCCCGCAAAGTGAAAGGTTCGCCAAAACCGAGAGACAGAAGTTTTACGCCTGCCCCTACCGAGTGTCCGAGGAATCCAATCGCATGGGCTTGCGCTTGGAAGGCCCTGCTATCTCCCTCGATTCAGAACATTCCGGCGGAGGTATGATCACCGAAGGCGTCTCCCTCGGCGCGATTCAAATCCCGGAGGGTGGCCAGCCCATCATTCTCTTTGTGGAACAGCAAACCACGGGTGGCTATCCAAAAATCGCCAACGTGATTTCCGCCGACCTCTCCAGCGTAGGCCAGCTTCGTCCCCGGGACGAGATCAGATTCGAGTTGGTGAGTTGGGAAGCAGCCCGGTCTGCGCTACGGGAAAAAGAAGATATTCTCGCGTCGAACAGTCTGATCTCAGGATGAAATACATCGACCTAAATTGCGACATGGGCGAACTGCCCGATGCGATTGCCGACGGCACGCAGGAAGCGCTGATGCCCTCGCTCACGTCGGTCAACATTGCGTGCGGAGGTCATGGTGGTGACAAAGCCACGATGCAGGCGACAGTGGAGCAGGCGCTACGCTGGAACCTTGCCTTGGGAGCGCATCCTGGATACCCCGACCGTGCTAACTTTGGGCGGCTGGATTCCAGCCTGCCGCTCAACGTCATCGCTGATTCCATTGAGGAGCAAATCCGCAGCCTCGCTGAAATCGCTATGAGCCACGGCGCGCGATTGACCCACGTCAAGCCCCACGGCGCGCTCTACAACCAAGCGACTCACAATCGCGACCTAGCTCAAGCCATCGCTCAGGGTGTTAACCGATGGAGCAATTCCGTAACTCTTGTAGGTCTTGCCGGATCGCCGATGCTGGATGTTTTTCGCGAAGCCGGTTTCGCAGTCGCCGCCGAAGCCTTCGCCGATCGCCGCTACGAGTCCGACGGAACTCTGCGCTCCCGCAAGCATCCCGACGCTCTAATTCACGATCCCGAGGAAGCAGCTCAGCAAACGTTAAGCATCGTTGACCGTGGGGTCGTTCGCGCCCACGACGGAACGGAAGTTGCTGTGAACGCGCAGACTCTCTGCATTCACGGCGATACCCCAGGCGCAATGCAGATCGCGACGGCAGTTGCGCGCACGCTTCGCGAGGCCGGGATCGCACTCCGCCCGTTCCGATCTGAATAGGCCGTTCTTAATTCACTACAAAATTTACGGTATTGGAATTCGTGCCACCGCCATACCCGCCGCCGGTTGTGCGCACATAAACCGTATCAGTTGCCGCAGTTGCGATGTCCGCAGCCGTGATCTGCGCGGTAACTTGGCTGCCCGAAACGAACGCTGTAGTCCTTGGCGAGGCGTTCCAGTACACCACCGACGTCGATGAAAACCCGCTTCCATTCACAGTAAGAGTAAACGCAACATCGCCAGCATGCTCGCTGGCAGGGGCCAGAGTCGTAATGGTCGAGGTGATTCCCGCAGCTGGTCTTGAATACCCGCAACCGGGAGCGATGGTCAAAAGCAGCATTGTCAACATCAAGCAGCAACCAATTTTCATGAGAAATCTCCTAGGCAGATTGTCCAGAACCCGTTCAGAATTGGGGCCTGACCTTTGAAAAAGTCTAGGCCGAGGCGAGGCCGCGAGTGTCACCAAGAAGTCACCTTTTTGTCAAAACTTGCACAGCGCGTAGGGCAGTCGCTTAAGGTGCCAGCTCCAGTTGTTTACCTTCTTGATGCCTTGTGGACGGGTTGTTGCGGATAAAGAATATCCTTGTGACAGCAATCACAGACAGGGGCGCAGGGAACGGCAGACGATACAAGGTTGCTGCGTTCCACCACGAATCAACGATGGATTAATACCAAAAAACATGGAAAAGGGGCCAATATGCGAAAACTGCTTGTACTTGTTCCATTGCTATTTGTTGTTTCCTTGGCCGCGCAAGGCTATCCCAAAGGCGAAGTCTTTGGTGGCTATCAATTTACTCATCTCGGCGGGACTGGCGGCCAGAACTTCAATGGCTGGAATGTTTCCGCAACCGGCAATCTAAACAAGACATTTGGCATCACCGGTGATTTTAGCGGCTCGTACAAAACCGTCAGTGGCGTTTCCGCCCACATTTATTCCTATACTGGCGGACCGGTGGTTTCTTTCAATCACGACGGAAAACTCAATCCATTTGTGCACGCCTTGTTCGGAGGTGCGCGCTTGAGCGCATCAGCAGGCGGACTTGGTTCAGCTAGCAGAAACGGCTTTACGATGATGTTTGGCGGCGGCGCTGACGCCAAGCTGAATGAAAGTTTTGCCATCCGCGTATTTCAAGTGGACTGGGTTTACTACCGCTTCTCAGGCTTTAATGAAAGCAAGAATGTAAGAATTTCCACGGGTATTGTGTTCCGCTTCTAAGCTTGGAAACAACCTCCGGGCTCTCCACCTTTGCGTCGTTCCAACGCGGAGGGTCCGGAATCTGGTTGTCGACCGCCTCTCAACTAAGTTCCCACCCTGTGTGTTCCTCATCACGCGCTAGCGGTGCCAGAGTCACTGATTTTCCGCCTCGGCCAGCTTATTCTAGCGTTGCTTGACAGTGTAACTCGCAACCATTCCGGGGTGCCCAGTTCAGCTTGCGGGTCACACAAAATTCACAAAAAGGAGAATCCGTCATGTTTGCTCGTATCGTTGAATTTGTCCCCAAAATGGAAAAGAAAGAAGAGTTCGTCAAGGTAGTCCGCAACGAAATTCTGCCGATCCTCAGAAAGCAGCCGGGGTTTCTCGAAATCATCCCCCTGTTCCCGGAGACCATAACCGAAAAGTTGGTCACTATTACGTTCTGGAGCGAGAAGGAAAATGCTGAGCGCTACGAGCGCGAAGTACTGCCGAGGGTGGAAGAGATTCTGAAACCCTTTGCAACCACTCCCGTCACCTACAAACACTACAACGTGGAAAACACCCTCTGTGAGCACTTCGTTTCGGCGCTGGTAGCCTAACGCCTAGGCGAGGCGTTCCGGCCGGAGCAGCACGCCTGCTCCGGCCTTTTTTCTGTCTAGAAGAGAACTTCATAAGTTTTGCTTTTGGGTAGGGCGCGACTTCAGTCGTGCCATTAGACTGGCCCAGAACGTGGGCTTTAGCCCCTGAGGTCCGAATCTAGGTTTCTGGAGTTGGAAAGGAAAGGGAAAGACTCTTCAATCTGTTTTTCCCGGACTGCCCGCACGTTTTCTGCTCCATCCAGGATACAAATTCGCGATCGAGTAGGTCGCTCCAAAAAACCCGTGCCGATGCGGCCCGCCAGAAGTAATTCCCGGCTCGAACCCTCCATCAATCACCAGTCGCGGAGTCACTGTGTAAGTCAGCGCCCACAGCGAAGATACGAACCTCGGCGTTGAGGAATTCAATTCCGTGTTGCCATAAAACTCGCCCGTGAACTGAAGCTTTCCGCGAAGCACGCGCGAAAATGCCAGATTCACCTGCTGATTCTTATCAAAACCCGATTCACCGGGACGTCCAATCAAAAACTCAGTTGCATTGAAGTCGAAATGAATCTTCGCAATATCTTTGCTCACCAGCAACGTAAACGAATGATCCACACGACCCGATCCCAACCCATCCGCGGAGCTGGCCGACGGAATCTTCACTGCATATCCAAACGCGACGGTCGGCACTAGTTTGGTCTGCTTGTAAACTCGAACCTGCGGACCCAGCCAGTTTTCACCGATACCACGATGGGTGCCTCCACTATCAGTCTGCGATAAGAATGACGTCGTATTCCAGCGCAGCTCAACGTCGCAGAGCATGCCAAATTTCAACAACCCACCCACCGAGGTCTGCCGCGCACCACCTCCGGGCCATACCCGGTCCAAGCCGTATTCCAATTCCAAAACACCGTATTGCGAAATATCCGCCGGATTCGCCACCGTCGGCCGATTCGGATTCGCCGCCATCGAATCCGCATAGCACTCAGTTTGCTTGCCAATCCATTGAGCGCTCGCCAAATTGCTGGGAGCAACCAAGCCGAGTAACGCCGCGAGATAGAAAGCAATCCGCGGAAACTGGCCCCGCCACTGCGAAATTCTCCGCTGCGCGAAAATGACCACGATCAAAGCCCTCCCAGCGTGGTGAGTGTAACAGAGAAACAGTCCCGTGCAGGGCAAGCATTCCTGCTCGCCCGGACTTGACTTGGTCTTGGTCTCACCTCGTGTGGAAGCGGAGCTTGCTCCGCGAAGCCGTCAAAAGCAGCGGACAAGAGTGTCCGAACAGGGGCCGGAATCAACGTGGATACCCAACACAAACCTGAAAGAGCCGCGCCTTCAGGCTGGCGTTAGAACCTCCGCTAAAAATCGGCCTTCAGGCCCGGTGCCTGACCAATTGTTCCATGGATGCAAATTTCGATTCGTCGGTGCCCCAGGCTCGCGTCTTTCTAACACCGTGTCTCGACACATCCTTTACAGTTTGGGTTGGGGAACCTCGTCGGGGAGCCAGCGGTTGACGAGAAGCGAGCTCTGGTTCACGAAGTCGAATTCGCGGATCAGAGGGGCGGAGTAATCATCGGTTGTGCACGCGGTGCGGTGAGAATGCCTCCCACTCGCGAGGATGTTCTTGGCGGGATGGGGATTCTTCCTGCCTCCTCCTCGCAAACTCGGAGTCGGCGTCAGAATGACAGGTTCAGTGAATGGGACGTTTGGAGACGGACGTGACGCTCACCTGCTTCCCCACGATAGAGCCGTTCGGAATGAGAAGCGGTGAGAAGTATGCGCGGTCGAAAGTGTCCAATTTCAAAACGCTAACGCCGCACTGAAGCGCCGCTCTACCGCTTTGGGGCGAGCCTAAAAAGCGGCGAGCAGGAATGCTCCCCCACACGGTCAAGGTCAAGAGCGGCGGACAAGAGGGTCGCCCTACATGATCAACGTCAAGAGCTGGCGGATCAAGCTCCGCTGGCTCACGAGCTTGCGCTGCTTGGCTTCTTACTTCCAAATTCCGGTGATGACTTGGGCTGCGCCATCGCCTTCTTCCTGGAGTGGCTGATCAATTCCAAAATTGTCTTCTATTGTGCGCAGGACGCTGTAGTGGTTGACTGCGGTCGAGACCGCTTGCGGCTTCACTATGTCTCCCAGGAAAACGGTGTAGATGCGCTCGGGGTTCTTGTTGCCTTCGGATTCGTCGTAGGTGATCACGACTAACGTGCGCTTGAGCGCTGCATCTTTCGGAGTCCAAGTGGCAGGGTCGAAGTTGAGCCATGAAGTTAGAAAACTTTTGAGCCAATCGGAAGATTTCTGAAGGCCTTTGCGCGGATTCCAGTACGGATCGTGGCCGTCGTCGTCGAGGTTCGGGCTATAGAAGATGTATTCGGGTAAGGGATGCTTCTGAGGGTCGGCTACGAAATTGCGAATATCCGTGACGAACGCGTTGTTCTTGTCGTGAGTGTCGACTCCGACTACGTTGCGGAAGCTTTTGGTCTGGACTTCTTTAAAGCTTAAGAATGGCACATGCTTGCGCGCGTATTTCGTTTTTCGTTTGTCGTCGTCGAGGAAAGGTTTTTGATCGGTAGGCGAGGCTGGATAGCCCTCGGCGTAGTTTTTCCAATTCAGAAGATTAGCGATGCTTCTATGGTCATTGTCCGCTGGAAGGTCCACTTGACCGTCAGTGTTGATGCGCTTGTGCGTGTTAAAGTCGCTGCCCGCGATCATCGCCAAGTAGTTGGGATAGGAATGGTGAAAGAGGTTGCCGAAACTGGTGAAGCTGACGCCCTTGGAGGCGAGGCTCTTTAGAAGGTCATCCTGAAGGGACGACTCATAGCTCTGGTTTTCCAGGACGACGACAAGGACGTGGTCGAAATGCTTGGGCTTGGGAGCGGCTGGAGGGTTCTGAGCAAGGCTGAGAATACTAAAACTGCAAAACCAAATTACGCGAAGGACAGATTTGGGGTGGAGCCGCGGGCAAAATTGCATAGATTCTCCATTTCCGCAGCGCGGTAATCTCCGCCAGCGAAAGGTTTATCTCTAATTTATAGCGTAGAATATGGTCCGCGCGGGAACCGCAATTCCCGAAACGGAGAATCGATCAAAGATGGCTGTATCCAAGAAGGTCGCTGCTGCTAAACTGCCTGCCGGTTTGACCCGCAAAGTGCTGATAGTGGACGTGGGCGGAACCCACGTGAAGGTGCTCGCCACGGGGCAGAAGGAGCCGCGGAAAGTGGAATCCGGCCCGACGATGACGCCCACAATGATGGTGCAGCAAGTGAAGCAGTTGGTGAAGGACTGGTCGTATGATGTTGTGGCCATTGGATATCCAGGTCCCGTTGTGCATGCACGTCCGCTGCACAATCCGGCCAACCTTGGCATTGGTTGGGTAGGATTCGACTTCCAGAAGGCGTTTGGCAAACCAGTTCGCATAATGAATGATGCGGCCATGCAGGCGCTCGGGAGTTATCAGGGCGGCAGCATGCTGTTTCTGGGACTGGGGACGGGACTGGGGTCTGCGCTGATGGTGGACGGAATTCTGGAGCCGCTGGAACTGGCGCACTTACCCTTCAAAAAGGGGAGGACCTACGAAGACTACGTTGGTCTGCGCGGGCTGCAGCGCTTGGGCAAGAAGAAGTGGCGCAAATATGTGACGGAAGTTGTGGAAATCTTTAGACACGCCTTGGAAGCGGACTACGTGGTTCTAGGCGGAGGCAACGCCAAGCTGCTAAAAGAGCTGCCTAAAGATGCGCGGCTGGGGGCAAATGAGAATGCTTTCGTTGGCGGGTTCCGACTGTGGGAAGAGGAACGGCACTCAACTCGTTGACATTACTGGTTAGCAGCAAGCTTCCGGCAACGTAAGCTGCTCGTTTCAGCCTCCTAATTTTGTTTACAATAACAGTGGTTCCAATTCATCGTGCGACGAAAGTCCCGGCGTGTCCGGCTGGACTGCGTATTTGATCCTACCTACCCACAATCAGGAAGCCGCTCGGCCCACAAGCCCTGTCTATTGGCGGGTGGAGGGCAGTCTACTCAACCTTAGCGTTGTGCGCCCCATAGGATTTTTTACCTGGAACGGCCAGAGTTTTCTGGAGCGTATGGTTCGCCGTGGGCTGGTTTTGCTGATGGCGCTGCTGCGTCCGTTCTTTTATGCCGTGGATCGCACCATGGCGACTAGAGTTATCCATACTGTGCTGCGGGGTGTGAGCCGTGACCGCCTCGACCTGCTGGGGCAGGAATACTTTCAGTACAAATTGAAGCCGCAGTCGAAGGATGAAGGAGCGCGGCAGCTTCGCCAGTTGGTGGAATCCGGCGCGGAAGTAGTGCTGGTGAGCCAGGGCCTGGAGCAGGTCATGCGTCCTTTGGCTGATCATTTTGGAGTGAAGTGGTTGTTGGCCAATCGACTGGAATTTCGCGATGGCATTGCTACAGGTCGACTGCTGGACGCGGTAATTCGTCCGCGAGGGCTGTTTGCGCGAATTACCGGGAGCGACCCGAATGGACGGAAGGACGCGGCGCAGCTGGCGCGGGATCTTAAGTTGCCAGCGGAGGTGCTATTAACTTCTGTTCGTTCCGCGAAACGTGGTGAAGGCGTGCCGGCGCGGCCGTTAGTTTTGTTCGATAGCCGCTACGGGTCGCTACCTTCCGTGGAGCCGCTCTCCGTGCGTAAAGCTATGGCGGGCAAGCACGTGATGCTGGTCGGGTTCACCGGGTTCATTGGGAAAGTGTGGCTGGCGAACACGCTGATGGATTTACCGGAGATAGGGAAGATTTATCTGCTAATTCGGCGGCAGAAATCGAATCCTGCAGTGCAACGGTTCGAGCGGGTGGTCGACGAGTCGCCCGTGTTCGACAAGCTGGAAGAGCGCTACGGCGAGGAGTTTGGACGTTTCATCGCCTCGAAAATCGAAGTGGTGGAGGGCGATGTCACGCAGCCGGGCCTGGGCTTCGGTTCGGAAGTTGAAACGCGGCTGAAGCGCTTGTTGGACGTCGTCATTAACAGTTCCGGGTTGACGGACTTCAATCCTGACCTGCGGGATGCGCTGGCGGTCAACGTAGACGCCACTGCGCATATGCTTGATTTTATTCGCAGCAGCGACCACGCGGGGCTCGTGCATCTTTCAACTTGCTATGTGGCAGGGCAGCGTGATGGGCGCATCAGCGAAACTCTGCGCAGCGACTACACGCCTGTGCGTGCCCCGGGCTTCGATGCTGAGAAGGAATGGCAATCGTTACGCCAACTCGTTGCCGATGCGGAGCAGCTTTCCGAGAGTCCCGAGATTACTGACGAGCTGAAACGCCAAGCGCTTGGTAAAGAACATGCGGCGGTCGGTTTGCAAGGCGCTGCGCTGAAAAATCAAATTCGCAAGAACCGTATCCGCTGGCTCAAGAATTACGTAACGGAAGCTGGCATGGCACGGGCGCGCAAACGGGGTTGGCCCAATACTTATACCTTTACCAAAAGCCTGGCGGAGTCGCTGATTGCGAAACGCGGTGCGGGACTACCGGTGGCGGTCGTTCGCCCCGCGATTGTGGAAACTTCGACCGCCAAACCGTTTCCGGAATGGAACGAAGGCATTAACACGTCAGCCTCGCTGTCGTATTTGCTGGGCACGTATTTCCGCCAGCTACCCACCAATGAACGCAAGCGGCTGGATATCATCCCTGTGGATGCGGTGTGCCAGGGCATGACCTTAATCGCTGCCGCTGTGATCGAACGTCGCCACGACGCCATGTATCAACTGGCGACCTCGGTGACGAATCCATGCGATATGCGGCGGTCGATTGAACTGACGGGCCTGGCGCATCGGAAGCATTATCGCGCGCAGGAAGGCTTGGAGTATTGGTTGCGCCTGCGTTTCGATACGATTCCTGTCTCGAAGCAGCGTTATCGAAGACTTTCCGCTCCGGCGCAGCGCAATATGGTACAGGCTATTCAGAAGGTGATGGCGCCATTGCCATTGAAGAAGACTCCATTAGCGCGCACCGAGCGCAATCTGGAACGCCTGGAGAAGCTGATCGTTTTATTTGAGCCCTTCATCTTGCACAATGAGCATGATTTTGTGGCGGAGAATGTGGAGAAGCTCACTCGACTGCTTCCGGAAGAAGAACGTCCTGCTTTCGGATACGATACCAGGGCTTTGGACTGGTGGGAGTATTGGATCGATATTCACATTCCGGCGCTGCGGCGCTGGACTTATCCGTTGATTGAGGGTCGCCCAATTGAAGTGCGTCCAAGTCGAAACTTTCGCATGAAGCCGGAGCCAGGATCACAAGCGGGCGGCGAGAGCGAACCACAAGTTCTCCCTACAGGAACGGGGCCAACGTGGCAATATTCCTAACCGGATCAACCGGATACATTGGCGGCTACATTGCGGCCGGATTGCTGGAGAGCCATCGCGAACCGCTGAATCTGCTGGTGCGCGCACGCGACACACATGAGGCGGAGAGGCGGTTGTGGCAGTCGCTGCAATTACATTTCGAGTTCCCGAAATTTGCCGAGCTGTTGCGAACCCGCGTCAATGTCTTTCGCGGCGATCTCACGAATTCGCGTTTTGGACTGGATGAAGGCGATTATCGGAAATTGGTCGAGAGTACGGATTCAATCATTCATTGTGCGGCTTCTCTGAATCGGAAATCCGAGAAGAGCTGCCTGAATACAAATCTTCGCGGGACGTTGGAAGTTGTGCAACTCGCTCGCCGGGCACAGGATCATCACGGGCTTCGTCGCATCAGTCATGTGAGTACGGTGGCAGTGGCGGGGAAGCGCTCGAACGAAGTTGTGGAAGAGGACAAGTCGGTAGATTGGGATCGTTCGGATTACGATCCTTACGCGCGCACCAAGAAGTTTTGCGAACACATGATTCGCGAACTGTTGCCAGAAGTGCCACGCACCATTTTCCGTCCTAGTATCGTCCTTGGCGATAGCCGCTGGGCGGCGACCACGCAGTTCGATATGGTGCGCTCGTTCGTTTTTCTGGCCGGGCTGCCGATGCTGCCGTTCCGTCCGACCGATAAGATTGACATTGTGAACGTGGATTTTGTGGCCGACGCGATCGTCACGCTGCATCAAAAACCGAATCCAAAGCACAGCATCTATCATCTATCTTCAGGGACCATGGCCCAAACATTTCGTGAGCTTACGGATGCGCTCGCCGAGGCTCGGGGCAAACGGAAGCCAGTCTATTTGCCGAAAATAGCGAATTCCTTTTCTGCTTTGGTGGATCGTCTGGCGCCGCGCAAAGGGACGATCGGGCATAATGCTGCGCTGCTGAAGGTATTCATGCCGTACTTGCTCTGGAATACAGTGTTTGACAACACTCGCGTAGTGCAAGAAATGGGAAGCAAACCCGTGCCGTTTTCGAGGTACAGCCTACCGTTGCTTAAGTTTAGCCTGGATACAAAATTCCAGTATCAGTACAAGCCCTGGCCAGCCTCCGCGGGAGGTTCTGCCGCATGATGGATTTTTTCTTGGAAGCATGGGTAAGCTCAACCATTGAGATGACGCGCTTGCGCTGGATGATGGGCGGCGGGCAGGCGTGGCGTCCGGGCGAGAGGCTGAAACTGCTTTTCGCTGGCTACAATGGCACGCGGAATACGGGCTCTGACGTTCGCGTGGAAGAGATGCTCCGCCAGGTGAGGCACGTTCTTGGCGCGGATCGCTGCGAACTGAGCGTGATGACGCAACAATTCGATTTCACACGTGGATATTTCAAGGACACGCGGCAGGTACATCTGCCAGATATTTTCCCGCCATTTTTGCAAAGGGAAGTACCGCGACATCACGGCGTAGTTGCTTGCGAAGGCTCGATGTTCAAAAGCAAATTTGCCAACGCGCTGACGACTATGATGATTGGTTCACTGGGCATTGCGTCCGCCCAGAACAAGCTCTCTGTGGGCTACGGCGCGGAAGCGGGCCATATGGATCCGTTGGTGTCCAAGATGTGCGGACGCTTCTGTCGCGAGTCGTTGGTGATCACTCGCAACGAAGAATCGCGAACAATCTTACGCGAGTTGGGTGTACCGACAGAGCTAGGTTCCGACACGGCGTGGACGTTCGAGCCGCTCCCTCCGGAATACGGCAACGCGGCGCTGCTGAAAGCTGGGTGGGATGGCAAGACGCCGGTGCTGGTAGTCTGTCCGATCAACCCGTTCTGGTGGCCCGTGAAGGCTTCTCTAGGAAAGTATGTTGCACGCGGTCTTACGGGGACGTACAAGCAGAGCCACTATCGGTCGGTTTATTTCCATACTTCTGGTCCGAAGGTAGACGCGGCGTATACGCATTACTTGACGTCGATTGCAAAGGCTGTAGACGCGTTCCGCAAGAACAACAAAGTATTTATAGTGATGGTTGCGACCGAGCGCTTGGACGCCGACGCCTGCCATCGCATCTCAGACCAGCTTGGCGGTGTTCCAGTCCTGAGCTCCAACGACTACGACATGTACCAGTTGGTGAGCATTCTGCGTGCTTGCCACATGATGGTTTCGTCGCGCTTTCACGGCATTGTGACTTGCATGCCGGGATTGGTGCCATCAGCGGGCATTACGATGGATGAGCGAATCCGCAATTTGATGAACGAACGCGGACATCAGGACATGTTGCTCACCGTCGATGATCCTGATCTGGAGCCGAAGCTACTGGTGGTTCTGGAAAAGCTGAAACGCGAGAGCGAAGCAGTTGCCGCGGGCATCGGGAAGACGGTTGTCAAGAACTTGAAGACGATGGCGCGCATGGGCGTTTACTTTGAAGAAGAAGTCCAGCGCCGCTATCCGGAATTTCCGATTCGTACAGGTACATATGGTTGGGAAGAATACTTGCCGCCTTTAAGTCCGACTCTGCAAAAGCTCGTAGAGGCTTACGGATGAGAGCGCCTTCCGCACCATCGACCGACAACTGCATAGAGGATATCTTCGACCAGCTCGCCCGACACAGTGAAACACCGGTGCTGGAAGAATGCCGCGAGTCTGAGTGGCTACGCGTGACCGGCGGGGAAGTGTTGGCGTTAGTGGCGGCGGCGCGAGCCCACCTCGCAAAGTTGGGAGTGCGTCCCGGCGACCGTTGCGGATTGCTTGCAGAGAACGGAATTCGCTGGGTGGCCGCGAATCTGGCAATCATGGCGGAGGGGCTGATTTGCGTTCCGCTGTATGCCAGGCAATCGCCTGCCGAGTTGGTCGCGATGATGCGGGATTGCGAGCAGTCGCTCGTGCTCTGCGGCACAAGGGATTTGGCCGAGTCGATTCGGAAAGCGTGGCCCGAAGCCCCGAGGGCAACATTGTTCGAGGACATATTTGTGACGGATTCGCTGGAACCGAAGCCCAATGGCCCTTTGGCGTCCTTGGCGAGATCCACCCCGCTTGCAATTATTTATACTTCTGGAACCTCGGGTGTGGCAAAAGGAGTGGTCTTAACCGTTGCCAATGTCACGCACATGCTGGACTGCGCATCCTCCCGTCTTGATTTGTTGATGGAAGGCAGCCCGGGTCAAGATCGTGTGTTCCATTACTTGCCTTTCTGTTTTGCTGGCTCGTGGATTCTTCTACTGACGAGCCTTGTGCGCGGCTCTTTGTTGACTATGAACAGAGATCTCAATAGCTTGGCGGCAGACCTGCGGACGAGCGCGCCGCACTATGTGCTCAACGTCCCTGCGTTGCTCGAACGCATGCGACGTGGAGTTGACGAACAGATGCAGCGTAAAGGCAAATTGCTGCTGACGACTTACGTCTGCGCGAAGGATTCGTTTCTGAAACGGAGGGCGCCGATGCCTGCGAGCAGGAGCGAATCTTCGGCATTGGAAGGCTTGTGGCTTGGACTGGCGAACCTATTCGTCTTTCCGACCATTCGCAAGAAAATGCTGGGAGCAAATCTAAGGGCGTTGATTTGCGGCTCCGCGCCGCTCGCGGTTGAGACGCAGCTCTATTTCCAAATGCTCGGTGTTCCAGTATTGCAAGTGTATGGACTGACGGAGACCACTGCAATTTGTACGATGGATGACCCTCGCGCAGTAGAACCCGGACTTGCCGGGCCAGCCATCCCGGGCATAGAGATGAGGTTGGGCGAGCATCAGGAAATTCTTGTACGTGGCCCAAATGTGTTTGCAGGATATTGGAACAAGCCGGAGGAAACCTCGAAAGTCCTCAAGGACGGATGGTTTCATACCGGCGACCAGGGCGAGGTGACGGCTGCGGGGAACTGGAAGATCGTTGGGCGACTCAAAAATCTGGTGATTCTCAGCTCGGGTCATAATATCGCGCCTGAGCCCATTGAGGATGAAATCCTGCGGCAGTTGCCGGGCGCGCAGCAAGTTGTGCTCGCCGGAAACGGACGCGGGTATCTGTCGGCGATTGTCACGGGCAGAGTGCAGCCGGAGCAGGTGCAGGCCGCTCTCGATGCGGTGAACCCGAATCTTCCGCATTACAAGCAGGTGCGAGCTTTTCATGTTACGGCAGAATCGTTCTCTATCGAGAACGGCTTACTGACCGCGAATGGCAAGTTGAAGCGTGATGCTATCGCCCTCCGCTTTAAGAGCGAAATTGAAGATATGTATGGCGCGCGCGTCGGAGTGGCGAGTTAGGTGCGCGAATTCAAGGGACAAGCTCTTTCGTGGCAGTGGAAGGACGGCGTCGTCGAGTTGGCCCTGCACCGCCCGCCCGGCAATGAGATTGGCTCAGTCACATTAGGCGAGTTAGAGAAGTTTTCCGCGGCGCTCGATGATCTCAACAAGGAGAGTCATGCGCTGATTGTGCATAGCACTGTGCCCGCTGGATTTTGTGCAGGTGCAGATTTGCGGGAGCTGTTTGAGCGTTCTCAACAAATGAAGAAGGACGATGCGATTCGTGGCCTGCGCGATTTCCTGGAACGAATTCACGCCGTGTTCAACAAGATCGACGCCTCGCCACTGACCACTATCGCAGCTGTGCATGGCGTTACGTTTGGCGGCGGATTTGAATTGGCTTTGATCTGCGATCTGATTGTGGCAGATAAGATGGCACGCTTCTGTTTCCCGGAGCTCCGCCTTGGGCTAATCCCTGGATTCGGCGGGATCCCTCGCCTGAAGCGAGATTTGGGCAACGCTGTCGTGCGCGATTTGCTGCTTACTGGGCGCAGCTTCAACGCTACTAAAGCCCAGCAGATTGGATTGGTAAGTCAATTGGCTGCGGAAGGCGAGGCCCTGCACGCAGCCCGCTCGACAGCGGCCCAGATGGGCAAATTTGATCGCCGAACTTCGGCCGCAGCGAAGCAGTTCATTAAGCCAATTCCGCATGAAGAGCTTCGTCGCGAAATCGACACCTTCTGCGATTTGTTTACACAGCCTGCCGTCGAAGTCGGGCTCAGGAAGTTTGTAGAGAGTACCGACGCGTTGCCGTATCTACCCTAAGGAGCTTCGCAGAAAGCGACGATGCCTACACTTGATCAGACACTCGATGAGGTTCTAACGCTGGCCGCCGCGCAGTTCAAAGTTCCGCGCGAGAAGCTCAGTCCCGATGACGATTTTTTTCAGACGCTTGCGATCGATAGCTTGCAAGCGCTGGATTTGCTGACTCGGCTGGAGAATCACTTTCATGTTGAATTGCCGGATTATGAAATGCAGGGTGTTTCGGATTTCCGTGCTCTGGCGGGCCGAATTCAAGCACGCCTCTAACGCAGGTCTCGAACGAATGCTGTCGGATTGGCAAGAGTGGTCCTCAAGTAGTAATCAGCAAGCACCATTGCTGCTGTGTCCTTCCGCGTGTGTGTGGTGAAATAAGTATTGGATGCTGGATCTTACAAAATATCAAAGCCTTGGCGAAGCATTGCGCGATGCGCTCGACCGCTGGCCTAATGAAGTATGCCTGATCGAATCGGATCGTGATCGCGAATGCATCCGGCTGACGTACTCCGACTTCAAGGAGACGGCACTACCTTTGGCGCGCGCATTGCAGGATGCTGGATTTCGCCCCGGTGACCGTGCAGCCATCATCATGACCAATCAGTCGAAGTGGCTGATCTCTGCCTACGCGGTCATGTTTTGCGGCGGTGTTCTGGTTCCGCTCGACTACAAACTTACGGCGACAGAGCACCTGCAATTGCTGGCGCACTCCCAGGCCAAGGTGCTGTTCACGGAGTTCCACCTGTGGCGCGCGATATCGCAAGCTCCGGGCTTCGACGGCCTTGCAGCCGAAACGGTGCTGGTAACCGAAGCGCCCGGCAGCGCAGGTCTGGTGAAAGCGTTTCGATGGGAAGACTTTCGCCGCAAAGGCGCGCCAGAACTGGCCCCGCGCAAGCGCGATGACTGGGCCACGATTGTTTATTCGTCGGGGACAGGCGGTCGCCCGAAAGGGTGTGTTCTCACCAATGAAAACTATTTGGAACAGTGTACTGCGCTGACGTCGATGTATCCTTTCTGGCCCGGCGTGCGCTACCTGAGTATTCTTCCTACGAATCACGCCGTTGATTTCATGGTCGGTTTCCTCGGACCCTTTGTTTGCGGCGCGACGGTTGTACATCTTCGCACGTTACGCCCGGAGTTTGTACGAGATGCCTTCGTTCGCTACCGGATTACCTACTTGAGTCTGGTTCCGATGGTTCTTAAGAATCTGGAACGCGGACTGCGCTCGAAGTTTGATGAAATGTCCAGCAAAAAGCGCTGGGTCCTGGGTCGCGTCATTGCGCTGAACCGACTGCTGACTCGAGATCGGCCGCGAGTGGCGATAAGCCGCTTGCTACTCCCGCAAATCCATCGCGCGTTCGGCGGTGGCCTCCGTGCCATGTTTGTGGGAGGCGCTTTCATGGAACCGTCAACCTTGCAATTCTTCTATGATCTAGGCGTACCGGTAGCCAATGGCTACGGCCTTACAGAGGCCGGTACCGTCCTTACACTCAATGATTGCAAGCCCTTTCGCGCGGATACGGTAGGAAAACCTCTTCCCGGGGTAGAACTTCGCATACTGAATCCGGACAGCGAAAATATTGGCGAGGTTGCGGCACGCAGCAAAACTGTGATGTCACACTACGTGGCGGATCCGGAGTTGACCGCCGAGACCATCGTGGATGGCTGGTTGTTAACGGGTGATCTCGGACGTTTCGACGGTATGGGACACCTTCAACTTTTCGGTCGCAAGAAGAACATGATTGTTACTCCAGGCGGCAAGAATATCTATCCCGAAGATATCGAGAGTGCCTTTGATGGCTTGCCCGTGAAGGAGTACTGCGTGTTCGCTGCAAACTATATCTGGAAGAAAAACGACCTGGGGCGAGAGATCCTGGTGATGGTCATCCGGCTTGAACCGGGCCAGGAATTCACGGATGCCCTCAAGGAAGATCTATCTGCGCGCAATCGACGCTTGCCGGACTTTAAGCGGATTGGCGGCTATTGTGTTGTTGCGAAGGATTTTCCGCGTACCGCCTCCATGAAGATTAAGCGAAACCAGTTGGCGGAGGAACTTGGGAAAGCCCTGCAATGCTCGGACGTGATCGAACTGTGAGTGAGAACTTTCTAGCTGTTGTAAACCCCGCAGCTGGAGGTGGCCGTTGCGGCCAGCTCGTGGGAGATGCTGTGGAGCGTCTGCGTGCCGCGGGGATGAAGATTGATGTTGAAGAGACGGATTCGGAAGGTCACGCCGTTCGAATTGCTCGCGGGGCCTACGCTCGTGGATATCACAAATTTATTGCTGTAGGCGGCGACGGGACAGCGTGCGAGATTGTCAACGGTCTTTTTCCTGAAGCAGAGGGGAAGGAACCTCCAACGCTCGGCTTCCTCCCCTTGGGCACGGGCAATTCTTTTCTTCGCGATTTTACCCAGCAAGGAATTGCGTACTCGATGGAAGCTCTCATTGCCGGGAAATCAAGGCCCTGCGATGTGTTCCGACTTCAGCACAAGGAGGGAGCGTACTATTTTATCAACCTCCTCAGTGTGGGGTTTGCGGCAGATGTTGCGATGCTTCGGCACCGCCGTTTCCGAAGCTTCGGTGAACTGGGATACTTGTTGGCATTGTTTGTCACGCTGGCCAAGCTCAACCGCCGCGCGTTTCCATTGCGTGCCGACGATACGGCAGAAATTGATAGCCGCCGCAGTCTCTTCTTAACCTTCAATAACAGCAAATTCACCGGCGGGAAGATGATGATTGCACCAGATGCCAAAACCGACGATGGCCTGATTGAGTATGTTCGATGGGGGCCAATCGGGCGGCTTGGCTTAATACGCAACCTGCCACGACTGTATACCGGAACACACACACAGCACCCCCTAGCGGAGCGTAGCGGCGTCCGCAAGGTGGAATTCCACCTGGATGCGCCCGTCGATGTGATGATTGACGGCGAGGTGGCGACTCTGCATTGCGAAAGCCTGAATGTGCTGCACCATGCACTGCGCGTCGTGATATAAGAAATCAGGAATTCATGGCCTCAAATTTAGACAAACAGAAGCAGGACACCGAGTCTCCGATTGCTGTGGCAGCGCGTAAGTTTGCGATTGTCATTCTGATTGCAGGTGCTTTCGCAGGAGCCTGGTATTTAGGACGCTTGCGTGCTCAAGGGCCCGTCGACCGCTTTGCCCAGTGCTTGACCGACAAAGGCGTGCGGATGTACGGGCTATCTTGGTGCCCACATTGCGAGGTGCAGAAGAAGGCGTTTGGCGCTTCGTTTCGTAAAGTCAACTATGTCGAGTGTGGAACGCCCAACCACAAAGAAGAGCCGCGGTGTGTTCAGGACCACGTCGCCAACTTTCCCACCTGGCAGTTTGCGAATGGCGAGCGTTATGAAGGGGAGTTGTCGTTTGAAGATTTGGCTGCCAAAACGGGATGTTCGCTGCAGTGAGCCGTAAGCGATATTTCCTGGCGATCATCCTTTGCTGCGTGCTGGGCTGCATCGTGTCCGCACTTGCTCTGCAACATCACTATCGACGAGATGCTTCTTCCTTCTGCAATTTCAGTGCGACGTTCAATTGCGATACTGTCAACCGGAGTGCTTACTCGGAAGTTGCGGGAATCCCCGTCGCTTTATTGGGATTGATGGCCTACATCCTTATGTTGGGGTTATGTGTATTCCAACCAAAGAAGCAGGAAACGCCGGCCCTACTATTGTTCCTGAGCCTTACAGGACTTGCGTTCTCCCTCTACTTGACCTATATCGAAGCCGAAGTGCTGAAGACCTGGTGTGTTCTCTGTGTGACGTCGCTAGCTTCGATTTCGGCGATCGCGGTTGTGTCAGCTGTGCGCGTCCGCTCTGAGCTACGCGAGGTTCAAAAGTAGTCCCGGCCGTCTCCAACCTTCTTAATGACTGAATCAAATTCAATGTTCTTCAGCGGCGAGCCTGAAAGGGAAGACCTCTCCTTCGCGAAAGATGGACAGCTTCGCCTGCACGACCTGGTGAGCCGCGTTTTCGGTAACACGCGCAAACTACGCGTCTGGCTGCCGCCAGAATACGATGCTCACGAGGATCAAAGCCGCCGCTATCCAGTCTTTTATTTAAATGATGGCCAGAATTTATTCGATCCTGCAACCGCATTCGCTGGCGTCGACTGGCGTGTCAATCAGACTCTGGTGCGCTTAATCCGCGACGCCGTGGTGCCGTCCATGATCGTCGTCGGCATCGATAACGCGACGGTGGAGCGTATCAAGGAGTTTCTCCCTTACCGTTCACTGTATCCGCCCGTTCCAAAACCACTGGGTAAGCACTATCCAGACTTCTTGCTTCGGGAAGTCATGCCGTTGATTGAACGCGCGTATCGTGTGTTGAAGGGAGCGAGAAATACTGGTCTCGGCGGTTCGTCGCTAGGCGCCCTCATTTCTCTGCATACCGTGATTGAGCGTCCCGGCATTTTCGGGCGGCTTTTACTGGAGAGTCCATCCCTATTTGTTTCGAACAAGCAACTCCTCAAAGACAGCCGCGCTTGCGAGACCTGGCCGCAGCGCATTTTCCTGGCGGCAGGAACACAGGAATCCGGCCAGCCCGATCGCGATCAACGCATTGTGGACGATGTGCATTCGCTTGCCCACATCCTGCATCTAGCGGGCCTTCGCGAAAAACGCCTGCGCTTAGTAATTCAGGAAGGTGCAAGGCATAGCGAGGGTGCGTGGGCGGAGCGTTTTCCGGAAGCTGCGTCGTTCTTGTTCGGTGGCTAGTCGCCCCGTTCATGCTATTGCGCAGGAGTTGCGGATGTCGAAGCGGCACCATCGGCTAGGTAAGGTTCCAAGTGCGCCGGGGACCGATCTGCCTCTAAGCTCCAAACTTTCCTGTTCCGAAAATACGCAATCAACTTCTGATTCTCCCCGTCGCCCATATCCCTAGCCCATACGACGGGAGCATGATCGATGTCTGCCCGGTTGTAGACCCATTCCCAGTCCACCTTGTGGCCTGGTCCATAGCGTACGAACACGAGTTGCGGTTCCCCCGACCTTTCCAGAGTCCGCAGCATCGCGGCGCGCTCGCGATTTCCGCGTGGCCAGCCCGTCTCAATCGGAACATGCGCCACCACTGCGACCAGCCGAAAGAGGATCATTGCTACCGATAGCAACGGAATTATGCGCAACAGCGTCAAGCCAAAACGGTCGCTATTCCATCGCCACAAACGCAGATGGCGGGCTCCTTGAATTAGAAACAAATACAAAAGGCTGGCGGCAGGCGCGAGATAGTGCGGAAATGTCCAGGTTTCCAGCAGCATTCCTAACAGGAGCGCACTGGCGACGAAAAGAGGGAATCGCATTTTCTTGTCGCGCAACATCCAGGGCCAGGCCAGGCAGGGCAGCGTGAGTACCACTGCAAGGTAGAACCGCCAGAGCTCTTCGAATTTGTGAACCACGCCGCGCAGAAATCCTGCGACGGACTGTTGTGCCAGGAACGCTTGCAGTTCCCACCCCTGGTAAAAATCCTGCATAACGGCGTGGTGGTATTGCGTGATGTGCTTGGGCGAAAGAAAGAGGAAGTAGGGCGCCGCAGCATAGGTTTCTCGGTTCACCTGATACGCCATTCTGAGAGGGGTACCGGTGACCCGATAGTTGAAATAGGCCATTAGGGAACCGAAGATCAGTAGTACTGCTGTCACGGGGAGTGCCGCGCGCAACCAGCGTCGCCGCAGGGCCACGTCGTTCTTCACCGAATGCGCTGTTCCAAAACAATCTTTTCCGCCAAGCCACGCTGCGAAGGCCACAGCCACGGGAATGCTGAGCAGGAAACCTTCATAAGGCCGGCTGTTAGCCATCAGCACAAGTCCTAGTGCAAGCAACACCGCATCGCGTACCCGGGCCTTGCCTTTAAGCCGAGGCCACGCACCTAAAACGAGCGCACCGCCTAGCGCAGCCGCCGAACTCGCAAAGTACGAGTTCATCCAGTAGCTCAGAATTCCCAGTCGCAGGACCGCCAGCATTCCTCCGTAGAGCGCCCAGCGCGGCGGAACCCACGCTTGCAGCATCCAGCAAAAGGCTCCGCACATGACTCCCGTCACGATCCAGATGCCCCACCAGGGATGCCCCAGCAACAACTTTCCTACCGCGAGAAGGAAGCCCTGCGCGGGGGGATACATGGACATGTAGGTTGGGTGATGAATGATGTGAAAGCTTTCGAAGAACACCCAGAAAGGGTGTGTCGGGTTAGTAAGCCGCCCCGATAGAAACGTATCGGCGGCGAGCAAGAAACTGAATTCGTCATTCCAGTAGGGTTCCGGAATGCCAAGCAGCGGTACCAGAGCAGCGCGAATAATCAACGGTAGAACGGTCACAAGCGCAACTGCCCAGCGTGGCTTGTTTGCGATTCTGACGAGCACGGATTCAATCTTTGGCAGGGACGCGAACGACACTCGCTGCGGATTCCTCCAGGAGAAGAAGGCCGCAACACCCACCGTCCCGAACAGCAGAAGCGCTTCCAGTATGGCTAGAAAGTGCAGCGCCAAGTTTGGGGAGGTAATTTGCATGATCCACTGTGCGGGCTGCGCGTGCATGATCCGATCAGGCCGGATACTTGCAGAACGCAAGAACCGCGCCGGAACAGTAAGCCCCGCCATTTGCCAGTGAACGGACTGGCTGGGCTACCTCTTTTCGAGTTGCTGGTTCAGCTTATTACTAGGCCGGCTTGTCCAACACGCCTTCCGCCACCGACATCAGATCCTGGTCCACGCGGCGATTGGAGGCCACAGCTTCCGCCAGCGGTATAGAAGTAATCTTGTTGCCTTTCAGCGAAACCATCTGGCCAAACTTGCCTTCGTGTACCAGATCAATGGCCCCCAAGCCGTACCGCGTACCGAGAACGCGATCGAAAGCGCTCGGTGTTCCGCCCCGTTGCACGTGGCCGAGGATCGCGGACCGTGTTTCATACCCAGTCCGCTTTTCGATTTCGGCAGCGAGAAAGTTTCCGATGCCGCCGAGTCGCGCATGTCCGAATTCGTCCACGCCGCCAGCCGCCAGCACGTTCGATTCGCCCGCTCCTCCTGCGGCAACTTTCGCACCCTCCGCTACAACGACAATGCTGTAAAGCTTCCCGACATCGTGCTGCTTACGAATCGTGCTGCACACGGCCTCCAGATCAATCGGACGTTCTGGGATAAGAATGACGTCTGCGCTGCCCGCGATTCCGGCGTACATCGCAATCCATCCGGCGTCGCGTCCCATGACTTCCACAACAATCACGCGATTATGCGATTCTGCCGTGGTGTGAAGGCGGTCAATGCATTCCGTCGCAATCCCCACCGCTGTATCAAATCCGAACGTAAAATCCGTTCCCGCCAGATCGTTGTCGATTGTTTTCGGGCAGCCAACGACTTTCACGCCAGCATCATTGAGTTTCTTCGCCACGCCCAATGTATCGTCTCCACCGATTGCAATTAGCGCATCCAAGCCGTTTTTCTTGAAGGTAGCTTCAATGCGCGCGAGCCCGTCTGGCTGCTTGGTGGCGTTCGTGCGCGAGGTCCGCAGAATTGTTCCGCCACTCGGCAGGATGCCGTTCACGGTCGCCAGATCCAGTGTCATCGTCTTGTCCTCCAGCACGCCGCGCCAGCCTTCCAGAAACCCGATAAACGAGTCGCCATAGTGGTTGGTGCCCTTGCGAACTACCGCACGAATCACTGCGTTGAGTCCAGGGCAATCGCCGCCGCCCGTTAGTAAGCCGATCTTCATTGCGTTGCGCTCCTTAGACGATAAGTAGGTAGATCGTCGAAAACTTTGCCGAAAATTGAAAAACTAGCTTAACATTCCCGAGAGCCGCTCGTGTGGCAACGGAGCTTACTCCGTTGGAAGTTGAACCGGAAGACCAATACCCATGCCAAAAATTGCTCGCACCATCATCTGGTTCGTGGTTGCCGCAAGTGGCGCTCTCGCGGTCTCGGTCATCGCTTTGCGCCGCGGAGAATCCATTAATGCCATGTGGCTAGTGGTGGCCGCAGCCTGCTGTTACGCCTTGGGGTATCGTTTTTACAGCAAGTTTCTCGCAACCAAAGTCTTGCTGCTCGATCCCGTTCGCGCCACTCCCGCCGAACGCCTAGAGAACGGTCGCGATTTCGTCCGCACCAACAAATGGGTTGTCTTCGGCCATCACTTTGCCGCCATCGCCGGACCCGGTCCGCTGGTGGGACCTGTCCTGGCAGCGCAATTTGGCTACCTGCCCGGAACACTCTGGATTCTCGCTGGCGCGGTCTTCGGAGGATGCGTCCAGGACTTCGTAATCCTTCTTTTCTCTGTCCGTCGCGACGGCAAATC
>JAYVEP010000130.1:0-11871 GCA_043749225.1 Acidobacteriaceae bacterium | reverse complement strand
AAACTGGCGCCCTGCGCCATCGCAGCCTTCACTTGGCCATACTTTATGACTCCCAGACCCCCTACCAGGGCCGCAACCAGGATTAACATCAGAACCATTCGTTTCGCCATACGTTCGCTCACCTAGGACCAGAATACCTCAGAATTGCCTAGCCCAGCCACACCGACGGAAGACAACTTAAGGGAGGTAATTGGTTTTTGATTCTCTCCACTTGAGGAAGGATTCAGAGCATCTTCGTCGATTCGCTATTAGATAGACGAGGCTCGGGGTCGGAATTTCTGGTGAAAAATCCTGGATATTTACCATCGCATTGCTGCACGTGCCGGATTTACAAAATCTTAACTTAGTTGCAATGAGATCGTAACAAAGACTGCCTAGTCTTCATGGGTCCATCGGATTGGTCCGGAAGCTTCGTCTAACGGAGAGCCTCGCGCAGCGGATCGACTGAGGTTGATGTAGAAGGGTTTCCATCTGGCACTGAAGAAGACTATGGCAAACATACAGTTGAAGACCAAGATTGCGGGAGCATTTGTGCTGCTCGGTGCCGGAATATTGGCAGGATGCGGTAGCAACTCCAGCAGCGCAACCAAGCCCGGCAGCGGCCCGCTTACAGGGAACTGGCAGTTCGCGCTAATGAACACCAGCATTGTGAATCCGCTGATCTCTAAACAAGCCGGATTCTTGGTTCAAACGGGCAAACAGGTGGATGGCACGCTGACCTTCCAAAGCGCCAAGTGCTCGGGTTCGGGCCCAGTTTCGGGAACGGCGGATGGGTCGAACGTGTCCCTGATCGTGAACCAGCCCGGTCTGGATGTGAACCTGACTGGAGCGCCAGGCATCGAAAGTCTGGACGGCACGGGAGCCTTGGTCTGCACGCCTGGAAACAGCTCAAGTGGGGAAACTTGCCTCAGCGGGACCTATACTTTGATCGCAAGAGGCTGTGGAAAGTCAGAAAGTGGGGCTTGGAACGCATTCCAGATGCAGCCGCTCAACCAGACCCTGAGCGGGACCTCCACCCAGAACAACACGGAAAACACCTCCACGCTCTCAGCAACGCTGTCGCAAGGGCCTGCCAACGGCACCAGCGCCACCCTGACGGGCACGCTGACCCCGGCGCTCCCCAGCGGTGGAACTTGCGTGGCTCGGAATGGCGAGACCTCAGCGCCGTTGACCGGCCAAATTTCAGGCAATTCCGTTATTTTGGGAACCATTCTTGGGCCAGACAACACGGTAGGGACGGTCAAGGGACAGATTGTTGCCACGTGGTACCCGCTCGGGAATGCGAATTTTTCGGAGTCAGTCCTCGATTTTTCGAATACGCCGGGGATTTCTAAGGGAACTTCGTACGGATTTTCAATCTTCAAGGCGTGCAATTTGTCGAACGATCCAAACTGCACTACATCGGACCAGAACAACCCGAGTTGCGTGGTCGATCCGACCTGCGTGCCGGACCCTATCAATCCAGACAAGTGCCCTGGTCCTACGAACTCGCAGTGCACGGGGATCAAGATTCAGGGATGCGAAAGCGGTTTGGGAACGCTTTGCAAGTCCGGTGATTGCTAAAGCTTTTTGAATCAGCGATTTGTGAATTTTTCAACACCAACGGAAACGAGCTTTTGGAATCATGAGAATTGGATTGGCAATGTTAGTGGGTTGTGTGCTGGTGACCGCGAACTGTGGCGGTAAAGCGCCAAAATTCAAGCAATCCGAGATCGCTGGCAACTGGCAGCTTACCTTGACACCGTCTGTTGTGGGTACCGTGCGCGCGGGCGGGGGCTTGCTGGGGCAGATTGACCAGGTTGGGCTGGGTGGCACGCTCCGCGGCGGCATGACGCTCTCAGGCGCCTGCGGCGGTAGGGGAACGGTCTCTGGATTGTTGGACCGACAGGATCTAACGCTAAGTTTTGGCCAGACAGGGCAGAAAGTAGCTCTCACGGGACTTGTTTCCGCAGACAGCAAGACCATGTCGGGGACTTACCTCACGACTGTGACCACTTGTGGCGTCCCCGAGACGGGCACTTGGACGGGGACGGCGTTGCCTCCGCTGAGTGGTATTTTTACCGCAACGTTCACCTCAACGACAGGTGGCGGGACCACGACAGCCGCAGGGATGATCTCCCAGGGAGCGAATCCGACGGGTGGCACTTCCGCAGTGCTGACGGGCAGCTTTACTTCTGCGACTTCGCTGTGCCTGCCAGCGGACGGTAACGGGGATTTGCCAATTTTCACCGGAACTATTAGCGGCGGCACGGTTGTGGGTCTGATGGCTACTGCGGCGGACGGTAAGGGTTCCTTGGGGACAGTTTCCGGAACCAGTAGTGTGGATGCCAAGTTGATCGGTGGGGGGAATTACACGTTTACGTCGCTTGGCGGCGGGACGGTCTGCGACGCGGGCGCTGTGGCGATTACGCTTCCGTAAGAACATTTTTCTTGGGTTGATTGCAGGGAGGAATTTTGAGTGAAGGGTCTTTTGGCGGTATTGGTGTTGGGTTTGGCGGTGTTAACGGGTTGCGGCGGCAGTGCCTCAAAATCGCCCGCGAATACGAGTGCGCTGGCGGGGAACTGGCAGTTTACGCTGCAGAAGACGTCCGCTCCGCGCACCATAACGTTGCTTTCTGGATTCTTGCAGCAGACCAATAAGACAGTTAGCGGTTCGGTTCAGTTCACCCCCCCGCTGATGTCGCCGCCGCCTTGCGGGGGAGCGTTTAGCGTGTCCGGAACCTCCGACGGGCAAAACGTAACTCTGACTGTGAACGAGGGTGGAGCTACCGTGACTCTCACTGGGACTGTGAGCGGTTCCGCCATGGGTGGTAGCTACAATCTTGTGGCAGTGGGCTGCGGCAAGAGCGAGACCGGGACCTTTACGGCGACCGTGGTCAAGCCAATTGCGGGGCTTCTTCAGGGAGTGCTGCACTCGACAAAGAATCAGGGTTTCCTAAGAGGCGGAGACTTTTCAATGACGGGACAAATTCTCCAGGGCGACAACATAGGAGCATCGTCGACCACGCTGACAGGCATTATTTCTTCTTTAAACTATCCTTGCTTTACGGACGCGACGATATCAGGCACGATCTCCGGTACAGCGGTGCAACTCGACATCATTGGCACGAACGGAGCCGTCGTCGGTCACGTCGGAACTTCCGCGACTTTCCCAGTAGTGGCGCGAGTGGACGGCTCCGGATTCTCCGGGTTTTCCGGCCCGACCGGAGGGGCTGGCCCGTATGCAGTCGACAACACTCCGAGTTGCTTCGTGAACAACACAGGAACCGTGGATTCAAGAGATGCCGGGAATGTTTGTGTGGACGTGGGATCCGCGACAAACTGCAAGCAGCCGTTGGCCTTCTCACGGAGTGTGCTGGCATTTAACCCGACCTTTGTGGGAGCCACGAGTGCTCCAAAGACGGTGACCCTTACGAACCAGTCCTCCTCGGACCTGCTACTTTCTGGCCCGAATGTTTGCTTGGATCCGCCCTGTGCGCTCGGGTCGACCACTGAGCCCGTTGACCAGATTCAAGGGATATTGAGTCCTGCGCCAGCCGACTTTCTGGTGGATGCAAGCAATTGCCCCCAATCTCCAGCAGTCTTGGCTGTGGGAACAAGCTGTTCCATCACGGTCACCTTTACGCCGACGGCATCGTGTCCTGTGTTTCAGACAGGTTCGCGAGCGGTATCTTCGCCGCTAACTTGCCCCATCGGCAGAGTCGCGACCATGCCGGTGGATGACGGTAGCGATGACCCCGACAGCCCTCACGCTGTTCTGTTTTCTGGCTCCGGCTTGGACGCAATCAATTCCGACAGGCAAGAGGTCGATTTTGGAGTCGTGCCCAACGGGACGGTCAGCGCACCTGAGACGATTACGCTCACGAATCTGGGATCGAGCACGGTGACTATTACAGATATTTACGCCGGTGGTTTGCCGACCCAGGGCGGCGTTTTGCCTCAGGAATGTAACGGGCAATCGAGCCTCGGCTGCGTGGAGAAATGCAGCAACGATCCTACGGTCCAGGGACAGTCCTTCAATCTTCCGTGTTCCTTTGTCACCGCATCGCAAGTGGTCGCATCGGGAGCGGGAGCTACCTGCCAGCCTCCGACTGCATTGGCCGATACCTGCAGAGGGCAAAGCATTGCCGCTGGCGGCAGTTGCCACGTGGATGTTGTGTTTTGCCCGACTGCGACCAATTTCACTCCACGTTTAAACCTGCAGATTATTACGGACGAACCGAAAATTCTGGGCTTAACCGTCAATCGCGTAGTTACGCAGATGGATGGGCAATAGCCGGGGTTCGCCGCGCCAAGAGATGTCCAGAGGATTCAGCGAATGGTTCCGCCTAGCGCGGCGACGGCGTGCGCGGGGAGGCGTGCGTCGAACCTGCCCGACCGAAGCGTGTAGCCAAGAATAATTCCGTAAGTGACAGGCACCGTGTCGATCAATATATTCTTTCCGCAATAAGTTCGCTGCCGACGCTTGGCCCCGGCAGCATCCGTTCCTGGGAAGCTCTGCATAGGTCCCGCCAGCTATTGCCTCTGCGGCTCAAGCCAGTGATTTTGGTCGTGTTTTCGCGGCGCTAAAGCGCCGCACTACCTGAGCCAGCAACTTGTGCAGACGCTCCTAGGTTTACGTCTCGCGGTATACTTCCGCCCACATTCCATGGCCAATATTTTCTACGGAGTTAACGGCGAAGGTGCGGGGCATTCGACGTTTTTCGATGCGAAGGTTACCAAGCCGAATACATTTCTGTTTCCGCCGATTCTACGGGAATGCATTCTGAAAGCGAAACCTCGGCAGGGAGAGCAGATTCTGGTTTACGTGACATCCCCGGCGCCGAACCTGGCGAAGCTGCTGGCTTCCATGCGCGGGTCGTTTGTTGCGTATGGATTTGGGCGCGAAGGGCGGGAACGGAACATCATGTTCAAAAAAGCGAGTCTGGATGGATTTCTGGCCGACTTGCTTGCCGCCAAGACGCTTATTGCGAACGCCGGTTTCTCGCTGGTGACGGAGGCGCTGCGTTTGGACAAGCCCTATCTTGCGGTTCCGGTGGAGCACCAGTTCGAACAAATATTCAACGCTTATTGGCTGGATAAGGCGGGCTACGGCGCGTTCTGGGAAGAGCTCAATAAGGAGCGGGTGGAATCTTTTCTCTACAATCTGCCGCAGTTTCGAGAAAAGTTGGCGGGCTATCCTCGGCAGGGGAATGATGCGTTGCTGGCTAAGCTGGATGATCTGATTGCGGAAAATACTAAGTAGGGACTGGCTGCTCTGCACCTGCTTGCTCTCAGAGTTTGTCTGGCCGAAGGGATTCAGCCCTGAGAAATCTGTTGTCGCTAAAGCGTGCCTGTCGCGAAGTATTCCTGGCCGTTCTTATAACGAAAGAAATCGCAGATTCCTCGCGATGGAGCCGTTCGGAATGACAAACCTTAATTTTTCTCTCGCAATTTCCTAGAAGCTGATCTTCAATCCAAACTGCATGGTCCGCGGACGGTGCGCGTTGATTGGATGCAGGAACGATGCGCCGGTCAGGCAATCCGCGCCGCCCTTGACCCGGAATCCAGCGGAGTTCAGCGGGCCCGCGTAGCAACTGATGATGTTGTTGCCGGTGCTGCCGGGATTGTCGGGGTCGTAGATGCGGAACTGGGTGTGGTTGAAGACGTTGAAGGCTTCGGCGCGGAACTCCGCGTTAATGCCTTCTCGCAGTTTGAAGTGCTTCATCAGAGTCATGTCGAAATTGAGGCGGCCGGGATTGTTCAGGTAGTTGCGGCCCGCATTGCCGAAGGTCAAGCCGCGGGGCGCTACGAAAATAGAAGGATTCAGAAGTAGCGGACCGAAGCTTTGCGAGTTGTTACCACCCGCTGGTTTTTCCAGGCCTATGACTCCCTTGACTATATCCGGGAAGGAAGCGGGGCCGACGCCATTGACCACACCGGCATTGTCGGTGACCGCGATGCCAGTGTTGCCGCCTCCGTTGACGACGCTGAAGGGTGTTCCTGAAGTGAAAGTCGTGATACCGGAAATCTCCCATCCATTCAAGATGTTCTTGGCAAATTCAGAAGCAAACTCCTCGGGCTTGTCATTGGACGCGCCTTCGCGATTCCAGTGGCGCGTGGACTCGGCCCAGCGGAGAATCGGTAGTTGGTAAGTGTAGTTTGCGTTGAACAGGTGGCGCTGATCGAAATTGGAAATGGCCTTGTTTGTGCGCGGATCGAGTGCATTTACGAAAGTTGTATCCGAGCGGTCGGAGGAATTATCCAACGCGTGGCTGAAGGCGTAGCTGGCGCCGAAAGTTAGCGGGCCCTTGCTGTGCCGCAGCGTAGTCTGGAAACCGTGGTAATTGGAGTCGGCGGTGTTCTCCAGGGAATAAATGGTGCCAACTCCCGGGAAGGGGCGCAGCGTGCCTGGGTCGGGAATTGGAGTTCCTCCGGCGGATACGCCTGCGCAGGCCGCTTCCAGGTTGCGGAACGCTGGGTTCTGCGGAGTGACGAAGGTTCCGTTCGTGAGTTGGAAATACTGGCCGTTAAACCGGCTGCAGTCGCCGTTGTTAGAGTCTAAGACCGGCGTGATCGGCTGACCGGGAGCGAAGGGATTGTTGGCGGGATTCACAGGCGTTAATTGCTTGATTTGCCGCTGCAAGGTGAGATTGGTTCCCTTGCTGCCGACATAGGCAAAGCTGGCTACGAAATCGCGCGGGAGTTCGCGCTGGATGCTGAAGCTCCACTGCTGAGCGTAAGGCCAAACCGTTTTGGTGGGGATAGCGGTGACGTTGAGCGGGTAAGCCCCGACGAATCCCTGATTTTGGAACGGAACGCCCTGGCAATTTGCGCTGTTCAATCCTCCAGCGTTTCCGATGCAAGGGTAGCTGACCGGGAAGCGTTGCGTCATACCAAGGACCAGCGGAGAACTGGCTTCGAGCGATCCGGTGTTGGCTTCGTTGCCAGTTCCATGTTCGAAAAATATTCCATAGCCGCCGCGGATTGAAGTCTTGCCGTCGCCACGAGGATCCCAGGCAAAACCTATGCGTGGCGCGGGATTGAGTAGATGGCTCTTAGAGCAACCGGCTGGAACATTCTTGACGCCGCATTGCACGAGGCCATTGGTAATGCGGGGATCGAGGGAAGCGGTCAGGTTCGGATTGAAGGGAATCGGTTTTTTCGTTTTTGTATCCAGCAGAATTCCAGTCGCCGGATCGACGGTCACATGCGTTGCCAGATTTTGATCGAAGGCAGAAGGTACGAAGTTGTAAGCCTGGCGTTGCTTTTCCTGGAAATTGCCGAAGAGGCTTAGGCGCACGCCAATGTTCAGGGTCAGGTTCTTCCGGATCTTCCAGTCGTCCTGAATGTAAGGCTCAGCAATTTGATAGCGCTGGAAGTAGCGGCCTTGGGCGCTGTCCTGCGTAAAGCTTTGAATCGGCGTTATGGGGCGATTGTCGCCGCTAAAGTTGGGTTGCTGCACCAGGAAGTTGGCAAACGCGTTTCCGGTGTCTTTGTTTCCTCCATTTACGTTGCTGAACACCAGCAAGCCCTGGAGATCGCCGCTTGCGCCGCCGATTGCGTTGTTGGTCTGGTTGCGCTGCGAGAGGGCTAGTTGGAATCCGAACCGGAAGGTGTGCTTGCCTTTCGATTTTAGAACATCGTCGCTGATGGTGTAAGTCGGATTGGTGTGGGTCCAGGGCGTGTAGGAAGGGTCGACTGCGATGCCGCGACCGCCGTAGGCAGCGTTGGTTCCGCCGATGACGATACCCGGAATCTTGCCGCCGAATCCATTGCTAAACAGATAGCCGATCGGGCATTGCGCAACCCCCGAAACAGGGTCCACGCTCACGGTGGTGTCGCAGACATTCGGAGTATTTGGGTTAGGGTTGGCAACCAGCGGCTTGTCGAGCAGCGGGTTGCGTTGATAATTTGCGCCGCCCGGGCCGTTGCGATTTGCCAGGCTGATATTCGAGTTGGCGTAGCTGACAACGAATTCGTTGAGCAGGGTGTCGGAAAGAGTGCTCGTAAGATGCACAAGCATGCTGGTGCCGGGGCCGATGAAGCGATTCTGCACGGTCGGGAAGCTATTGCGGACCACGCCCCACTGTGGCGTCAGAACCGTCGTGTCCCAAGAGTCATGAATGTAGCGCGCTGTGAGCTGCGTTTTGGTGGTGAAGTGGTGGTCGAGGCGGACAAGTTCTTCGCGCCAGTATGTGGAAGGCGAAACCGACGTTACGTAGCAGGATCCGGTGGTTGAATTGCATCCTGAGTTAGCATTCGGCAACGGAATCAGGTTGGAAGCCAGGATCAGTGTGGCATTCTTATCAATGCCGGTTCCAAGCGGGCAGACTACGCCGGTCTGCTGCAGTCGGTTGTTGATAAACGTCACAGGCACAGTGCCCGGAGTAGAGGGGCAATCGGGGAATTGTTTTCGCGAAAATATATTTGCCTGGCCGGTTGCCGCGGGGCATACATCGCTGAAATCTCCCTGGCGCTCGGCCACGGAAGGCACCGCCTGGTTGAAGTTCGTCGGTGTTTTCTCTAAACGGAACTCTTCCGAGAAGAAGAAGAAAGTCTTGTCCTTCTTCTTGTTGTAGCGACCGGGAATGTAGAGCGGCCCGCCAAACGTGCCACCGAAGTCGTGACGGCGATAGAGTGGAGCATGCGCGCCCTGGTCGAAATAGTTACGCGAATTAAAGAATTCGTTGCGGATGAATTCGTAGGCGTTGCCGTGGAATTTGTCGCCACCCGACTTTGTTGTAACCTGCACCGTTCCGGAAGCGGTACGTCCAAACTGGGCGCCATAGTTCGATGTTAGAACTTTTACTTCCTGAATGGCATCCAGGCTGGGGTAGACGATCAGCGTACTGGCTGCACCGTTAATTCCTGTATTTAGAACGTCCGCGCCGTCCACTTCAAACGTGTTGTATTCCACGCGGCCGCCATTAACTGAAAACTTGACGCTGCCGACCACGCCGACTTTCTGCTCGTCCTGGCCGGTCTGGTTGCTGACGCCGGGGGCGAGTGCCAGAAGCCCAACAAAGTTGCGACCGTTCAAGGGGGCGTTCACGATCTGAGTTTTTGGAATTACACCTTCAAGATGGGATTCTTCAGTTTTGACTCCGGTTGTAGTGCCTTCTACGTTGACCTCAGTTACTTCGCCTTTGGGTTCAAGCGCTATGTCGAGAGGGACGTCGACACCGGCAGGGAGATTGAGATCAGGAACGGAATATTCCGCGAAATTTGGCGAACCTACTTTGAGCGTGTAAGCGCCGGGCGTGAGGTTCAAGAACGAGTAGCCACCCTTGGCGTCGGAGACAGCCTCTTTCTTGGCGCCGGACGCGTCGGTCAGGGTCAGTTGGGTGCCTGCGATCACGGCAGCAGTTTTGTCGGACACAATGCCGCTCACCGAGGTCTTGTCTGCGGCAGAGGGGGCGGCAGCGGGCCGGTCAGCTGCGGGAGCGGACTGGACGGTCGCCGCCTGGGCGGAAGACCCAGGGGGAGGAGGAATAACAGGGTCGGGAAGAACAGGGGGAGCCGCTGGGGCCACCGCCTGGGATGCGGCCGGTTGCTGGTTTGAGGGTCCCGCCTGGGACATGGCGCCCAGAGACAAAGCCATGAAAAGTGCCGAAGCGCAAAGTACTCGCAAGGATCTCACCGTCTTCTACCTTTTAGGAAAGGAGCGGCAAGACTAGCCGAGAATTGTTACTAGGAGATGAATGCGGGGTTAAAGTCGTCTTACAGTCGCGGGGGCTAAATCTCCGATTTTCCGGCTAAGAGCGGCGAGCAGGAATGCTCGCCCTAAACAAGAGGAATGCTCGCCCTACACAAGTAGGGAGGAACAGTAGTGGCTGTCCCAGAATACGTTCTCTGCAAAAAGTGTGCGCAATTGCATTGTGTTTGTGAGTCTACATTTCCACATATTTTGATATGGATCGCCTGAAATTGACGAGACGTTAACATTCGCGTCACGAACGCGTAACAACTTTCCCCGATACTCGTTTTCAAGTTGAGTGTCTGCGTGCTGGTTCGAAAAGGCTAACTGAGCATGGGTTGGGTCTGAGGAACAGGTGGCTGGAACGCTCAATGGAGAAATGGCGGGCAGCTTCCGTGTGCTGTATGTGCAACGGGTGGGTTTCACCCTTGGCGTAATCCAAACAACTCCCTAGCTGGAGATCTCAGGAGATTCAAAAATGACAAGATTCGAGTCAATTCTCGCGGCCGCCGTTCTGGCCACGATCGTGGGCGTCGTTCCGGCGAGCGCTGTGGTCAACGTGAAGTTCGTTGGCAGCGGTTCTTCGGCGATGTTCCAACAATTTAGCCTGGCGGCCTTCAATGGCCTCTGCAGCGCCAACGATACCAATTGCGGTCACTACTCGGCGAAGGGTAAGGCTGGCAGCGGCAGCAACTTCGCGCAAGCTTTCGATCAGCGCTCGGCCTCCATTCCGGTCGAAGCTGGCAGCCTTTGGGTTGTTTACGGCACGGCTGCAAACGGCGACACCGACGTCTGGGCTTACCTGACCCTGGATTCGATTCTGGGCAACCGCTGCTTCTTTGCTGCGCCGCGCTGCTTGCTGCAAATTGATAGCAGTGTACAAACGACGGCTGGCCAGAACCTGATTTTGGCTGCGTTGTTCACCCTGAATACTCCCGATTCCGCCACTCTACCAGCCAATGTTTTCACCGCGTTAAACGGTCACGTTATGACGGCGGGTACGACGGACATCGTCCTGAAGATGCGAAGTTTATGCAGAGCCGCATCGTTTCGGTTCTCAACACCACCACCTATGCTGGCTTGGGCTATGGCACTGGCAGCTTGACGCAGGTTGGCACCCAGATCCTGGGCGCGGCTGGCAACTACCAGGGTGGCTTGGCTACCCCGGTTGCTTTCAACATCACTGGTCATGATCCTTTCACAGCCCTGGCCATTCCGTTGAACGCGACGATTGCGGTCGGCGCGGCTCCCGTTACCTTCATCATCAACCGCACCGGTGGTGGAGTTCTGGCTGGCACCAACCCCAGCAACATCAACACCTTCAGCGCGCAGCTGCTGTATAGCGGTCGCGTTTGCCAGGCCTCCACGATTGACAACATCACGAACGGTTCGGCGGACGGATTGGTTCACGTTGTACAGCGCGAACCTCTCTCCGGTACAGGGACCACTGCGGAATACACCGTGTTCCGCACCGCTTCTCAGCCGAACAACTCGCAGTTTGCCAATTGGAATCCGGCGACGGACAACGGCACCGTGAAGTCCTGCTTGAAGGGCGGCGGCGACCGTGGTACGGCCATCGGCACGGGCAACATGGTGAAGGCTGTTAAGGCTATCACCGACTCGATCGGCTACGTCTTCTTCAGCTACAGCAACGTTTCTTCCATCGCCGCTAGCGCCAACTATGGCTACCTGACTTTGGATGGAGTTGATCCGATCAACGCCAGCTACACCAATGGCCAGCTGCCGACTTGCGCTGGTCCTTGCGCACTCGCTCCGAACACCTCGTTCCCGAACCTGCGGAACGGATCCTATCGCGCCTGGTCGCGCTACCGGGTAGTTACGGACAAGACGGGTGCCAACTTCACCAACGCCAATGCATTGGTCGCGGAAGCGCAGAAGACCATCAACTCGATCATTCCCGACTTCGTTCCGGATGGTCCGCAGGCTGATGGCGATCAGGGCTTGCTGGTATTCCGTTCACACTACGGAACCGGCGCCAAGAACGGCATCAACGTTGTGCCAGAAACCGGTCAGGACGTGGGTGGTTGTATCTACCACGTTTCGGACGAAGTGGCGCTCGGTGGAACCAACCAGCTGATCAACTGCAAGCAGTAGTTGTTGAGTCTGTACGGTAAAAGAGGAGGCAGCGTGGCCAAACTGGCCACGCTTCCTTTTTGATGTCTGCCCGGTGT